>NZ_JBFREO010000003.1:0-440961 GCF_052114325.1 Glutamicibacter sp. MCAF14 | reverse complement strand
ACTGCGGATCGTCCGTGGATGGAGACCAGTCCCATGACGTCATCGAGTCGTTCGTGGGGTTGTGCCAGGACGATGGGCATCCCTTCCCTTCAGCCGTAGGAGGCCAGATGGATGCGGGCTTGGCGGGAGCCAAGGATATGCTTGACGTGCTCAGCGGTGTGGGATCTTAGGCTGTGGATGGACATGGCGGGCCTCCGCTCTTGCGGCTCGTGCGGTATTTCCAGTTAGAGCCCTGCCGCGATGCGTTGTCGTGGATGGTGCAGGTGCCGGGTTTGCCACGGGTACTATCGCGGAGTGTTCTTTCGACGGTACGCGCAATTCCCTCATATGGATACCCGACAGTTGAGTGTTGCTCTAAATGAAGAGCTAGTTCGCGGGTGATAGCCCAAAGAATGATCAGCTTGTTCTGAGATTCCTTCGCGGAGAAGAATCGAGCAAGGCTCGTGCTGCTAGTTTCTATCGGTCACGTTCGCGGAGTTCAGCCAGGCTGCGTCAACCATGTCGAGTAGCCGGCGCATGCTGTGCAGGTCGGGCTGTTGGTGCTCCTGTGCTGAAAGGTATCGACGGTAATGCTGGAGCGCCTCGAAGAGGCAGCAGCTGTCGTCTTCGCGGTCAATATCGAGCACAACTCGGTAGGGGATAAATTTTTCGCTGAGCTCATCGAATCCGTCCTGAAATGCTCAATTGCCGACCTTCCGATGAAAGTCGGCAGTTGATTGAAGCGGATGCTGTGTCCCAGGTAACTTTCCGTGCTGATGGTGAGCATTTCTTGACGCCTTTCACGAGAAGGCGTCATTGAAAGGGGACTGGCAGGCAGAAGAGTCCGGTTCGAAGGCTACGAAATGGGAACGTCCTCGCTTCATGGGTGATGCCAACACGGTTTCGGGACCTGTTTCTGGCCGCTGAGTTGTGACGGGTCCTGGTATCCGCAAACCTGGATAGAGGACCGAGGCCAACAACTAGCCCCAGACGGAGCCCGGTTCTGGCTCGCCAGCCGTTCCACGGGGGTATTGGGTGGCTGGCCAGGGGAGTGAGCCAGAACCGGGGCTAAGGTGTTTACCTGCTAGTGCCCGCCGAGACGGGCTCGGCTCCAGGCTGGTGTGCTGGCATCGGGTATCGAGCCGCTGGGGTGGTTCGCGATTGCATCGCGGGGCAGGCCGGGATCTTGTGGGCGACGGCGGTGTTCTTCCAGAATTTCACACGGAACTCAGCAATGAGATCGGTCGACAGGCGTTCGAAGAACTCTCCCATGGTGAGTCGATCAGCGCAGGCTTTGGTGACTTTCAGTGCTGCTTGGGGGACGGTGACATGCATCATGTGAAGTTCCTCGGTCTGCGGATCGAGCATGGCCACCAGCACTGCGCGGCCATGGATCGATGCCATTCCCATGGCATCGTTGAGCGTTTCGGCCGGCTGGGTCATGACGATCGGCATTCCCTGCGCCCAGCCGTAGCCGGACAGGTGGGCTTTGCCTTCACGGGTGGCGAGAAAATCAGCGACTCTGACTGCGGTTCGGGTTCGTACGATTCGACCTGGCATTTTAGATACTTCCCTTTCTTGCACTGCTCATGAAAATAGCGATATTGACGTAAGGCTCCGCAGCGGGATGCGCTTTGGAAAGGTCCTTTCGTTTTGGTGCTGCCGCTCTTGGCGGGCGGCGGGCGTTGCAGGTCCTAGGCCATGCTCAAATCTGCAGGGGATGCATCTGATTGACTTCCCGAACTGGCAGGTTCGAGCCCTGACCCGGGGGTGGGGGTCTGCTTCGGTGCGGTGAAAGGCTGATCGAGCCAATGCGCGGGGAGTTCGGCCTCGGGTGCGTGCTCTGGTGCTGCGAGCAGGCTCTCCTTGCCCGCGACGGCGAACTGCAGATTCTTCACCTCGAATCGGACACCGAGCGCGCTTTCCATCTGCGGCATGAGGGTGTCGTTGACGTACTGCATCAACTCGGGCACCTGGTCTTCGCTTTTTGCCGTGCATGCCAAGTTGATGACCAGCTGCTCCGGGGAGCCGGTAATAGTGCACATTGCTGAATGCACGGTATCCCGGCTCCGGCACTGTTCAGAGGCGAAGGTGGCGATCTTCTGGATTCGCGTGCTCCACGCGCTGCCTTGCTGCGGGGAGGTTTCTACGGGAACTGCTAAGGATTCTCTCATCTTTCACTCCGGTACTGATAGCTGTTTCGTAGTAGAATATCTTTAGACAGGCTAACTATTAGCTAGGTTACATTAATTTTTCGATGTTAGGCAAGCTGGACCTCGCGGAAAAAGGGGCATTGGAAGCCCCCGGGGTTGCGGGCATGGCGTTCGTATCCGGCGGAAGGAGTTCTTCTCATGAGCAGCTATCAAGCCAGCGGGTACTGGTATGGCGAGGGCGGTTCGGTGCCCGAGGCAGTGGATTTGCTGAATCTGATGCGCAGGTACCGTGAGGCCGAGCGCAGGATGCGAGCTGCGACCCGCGGCTCGATGGGGATGAACGAGACCGATATGTCCGCGCTGCGATTCCTGCTCGCCGCGCACCGCAAAGGGGTGACTCCCCGCCAGCGGGATTTTGCTGAGGAACTGGGGATCTCCAATGCTTCGGTGTCGGTATTGATCGACCGGTTATGCCGCGATGGGTATGCCGAGCGTGTCGTGCATCCTGCGGATCGGCGGTCTGTGGGAATTGTGCCCACGGATTACAGCGATACGGAAGTTCGAGGAACGCTGCATCGGATGCATGAGCAGATGAGGGATGCCGTGGGCACGCTCTCCGAGGACGAGCGGGGCGCGGCAGCCAAGTTCCTGGAGGCTATGATCCGCAGTGTCGAGAGCGATGACGAGCCAAGCCGGCCATCCGCGGGGAAGGGCGCGGTGAGGGAGAGTGCCCTGCCTTCGCGGTAGGCGCAAGGCGCAGGGCATGTGATTCGCCCACGGCGCGTGACCTGGCTGACGGCTTGACTGCTAGTCTTGCCGCGGGGGGCGACCCTGGCTGGTCGGCTAGGGCATTTGTCGGGTGAGTGCCAGATGTGCGAAAGAGCCCATTTCCGGGTTTCTGGGGAAAGGCTTATGGCTACTGCCATGGATAACCCGGGGCCGTAGGGTGGGAGCATCAAAATTATTTAGCCTGTCTAACAAGTTAGGATGATGCAAATGCGACGAAAGCACCTTGACGTCAGTGTCAGCCATGACGAGTTCGAAGATCTGAATAACGCTCTAGAGGACCATCGAGATGGTTTCAAGAGGATGGCCGAAGAGGCGGCCAATGGCTTCGGTTTGGAGCCGGAATACTGGGAGCGGCGAGCCAAGGAGGTCGAGGGTCTGCGGGAGACGATTCACGAGCACAGTACTGACGAGCTCGAACAGGGCGAGTCTTCCGCCAAAGAAGCGGACGCTGGCCCCGGGGTCGATTCGGCTCGGGATCGGGACTTCGAGTCTGATTCTCGTCAATGAACATCCGGCGCAGGCATGCCAGATGCGCTTCCTCGCAGAGCAGCGGTCCACCGCGATTCCGTGGTGGACCGTTGCTCTGCAGGTGCAGTTAGGCATGCTTGCGCGTGAGCACTCCCCAAATGACCAGTACGAT
Organism: Glutamicibacter sp. MCAF14; assembly: GCF_052114325.1. Lineage (NCBI taxonomy): Bacteria > Bacillati > Actinomycetota > Actinomycetes > Micrococcales > Micrococcaceae > Glutamicibacter > Glutamicibacter sp. MCAF14. The sequence goes on along the minus strand of NZ_JBFREO010000003.1, from coordinate 437,400 downwards.
CAACGAACCGCTGATGGCCAGAAGCCAACTGGATAAGGACCAGAACTGATCCACTCCTTCACCGAAGACGGCTGAGCAGATCCAGCCACCGGCAACAGCGCCGACGTCGCCTAGAACCGGGATACTTTGTCTTGCGGGAGCCGACTGGCGAGGAAAGGCAGGAAACGGTGCACAGTAGTTCTTGCAGCGATGCGCCCGTATTGGCTACTGTCGCAAGCTGGCGTCATCGGACTAGCTGATCGGAACGAACCGCGAAAGTCGGGCGCCACGATGCCTCCCCTCGGGATAGTTGATGGCGAAGGGTGGGAACATGATCGGAATTCTGAATCGGCTCATGGATCAGATCGAACAGGAGCTTGATGCGGAAATAGATTTTGGCCAATTGCTGGAGGGCTCGGGTACCACCGTGTGCAACGTGCGCCGCATGATGCCAGCCCGGGCGAAGCCCGCTGTGCAGGTCGACCCCTTCGAAGCCAAACAATACTCAGGTTCAGCCTGACCGTCGAGGGGATCGTCGCCACGGATGCCCGAATTGTTGAACGCCCGGAATTCAAACTGGTGGGCCACCCAGCCCGTGTGCCGTTGGTCCATGAAGGAGCCAACCCAAAGATCCAGGCGCATATTGCTTCGCTTCCGATCAGCGAGCATGACAGGCTCAATGAATTGGGCAACACCGAACCTGCCGACCTGCTCCAGATCGCCTCCAATCTAGAGACCGATTATACGGAAGGATCCGAGCTGACTTACCTGCACGGTGTCGGGGTGCTGGACGGATCGGTGCCGGAAGACTTGTATGCCATCACGGTGCCTGCCGGTACATGGGCGGTGTTCCGTACCTCCGGTCCGTATCCAGCGGCTTTGCAGGAGGTCTGGGCTTCCACCGCAAAGCAGTGGTTCCCATCGAATCCGTGGGTGCTACGCGAGGGCCCGTCCATGGTGGCGGTGCTGGAACGAGCCGAAGATTTCAGCACCGCTACCTGCGAGTTGTGGCTACAGGTGGAACGCGGACTCTAGGAGCGCGAACGGCGTCCTATGAGTTCCAACGGATGTCGATAACCAAGGTTTGCCCACAGTCCGCACAGTCATGCCCCGCAGATCCTTATCTGCGGCGCATGCTGGTTCCCATGAGCACAGACATCGCGCAAGCACTGAAGGACCTGGCCGACGCCAAAGCGTTGGCCGCTTCAGCGACCCGGCGCCTGGCCCAAGCGGATCTCACGGCAGGCCAGGCCGCTTATTTCGCGCTGCTCACCGAAGACATGGCCCAAGAACTCACCCGCACCCAGGTCCACGCGGCTGCCGCACTGCGGAGCACCGGCGCGCACAAGCTGGACCAGGAATCCTTCCAGGCCATCACGGACCTCGGGCCCGACCCCACCATCGAGGAGATCGATGCGGCGAAGGGGCGCACCACCACGGGGCGCACGCATTTCAAGGATGCCAAAGGGTTGATGACCGGATGGCTGGATATCCCGCGCAGCACCGCTGCCGCCCGGTTGGTGCAGGCCGACTGCCTGCTCAGTGGCGTGGACGAAGCAGGAGAACCAACTGCCCCGTGGTTGCCCGAGCTCGCTGCACAGTTCCAGGACTCGAACATTGATCCGCGGCTGGTCGCCTCGGCGGCGATGAAGCTGCATTCGGTGCGCAAGGACCTGGGCGAAGGGAAAGCCGCTGAAGCGAAGAAGCAGCAGCTGCAGGCCGAGTCCGCGGCGTTCCTGCGGTCGGAGCCGAAATCGGCGCGCAAGCACATCAACGACCTGGTCGCGCAGGTGAAGGCCGGCAAGCGCCCGCTCAAAGCACTGCTGGATGGTATCGGGATCTTCAAGCGCGGGATGCGCAAAGGGGTTGTCGAATACCTCATCCGTGTTCTCCCTTCGCAATCCGCATATATCGAGGCGTATTTCGCGAATCTGGATAATCCTTCCACCGTTGCCGGGAACCGGCAGGGGTTGAAAGGCGTGGATGCCCAGTTCACCGGTGAGGAAACTAGTGGCTGGGATGATGAGGACAGCAAACCGGATTGGGCGAAAGGCAGACCCGATGACGAGGACGTCGAGGGCATCGAGGATGACCCGCCGGGAGAAGGACTCAATCCAGACGCAGAGGATCCCCGTTCCCAAGGGGACGGTCATCGGCCAGAAGGGGAAGACGAGGATCACCAACCAGAAGATGATGGTCATCAACAAGAAGGTGATAGTTCCGAACCGGAGCTGGCAAGCGGTAAATGGGAGGATTTGAAACCTGAGCGGCGGCGGCTCGTTGGTTTCATGGCTTTGCTGATGAGCGAACGGAAACCGAATGGGAGCCCGCCGGACCAGCAGGCGGGGTTTGCCAGTTCGCAGGTGAGCATCATTTTGGATTGGGAGAAGCTGCAACAGAAAATGGAGGATTTCGCGGTGACGTCCTCGGGGATCCTGCTGTCCCCGGGCGAGGCCAGGACAGCGCTGTGCACTGCGGGGATTTTGCCGGTGGTGCTCAATGGCAAGAGCCTGCCCTTGGATCTGGGGCGGACCCAACGACTGTTCTCCAAGGCGCAAGTCCGTGCTTTGCGGGCGGTTTATCGGGGTGTTCATATCCTGGGTGCAGCATGCCGGCGCAGCGGTGCGAGGCGGATCATTTGGATCCGTGGGAGAAGGGCGGGCGCACTGATATCAAGTCTGCGGTGCTCAATTGCTTGATTCATCATACGGCGCGGCATTGCGGCTTGTTCCAGGCAGTGAAGATCCTTGGGAGTCGGCCGATGGTGCTGTTGCCGCGGGAGTTGGATCCGGAGCAGAAGTTGCGGGTCAATACGTATTTCATGACTCCGGCCGAGGCGTTGGAGGCTGAGGCGTTGGCGGAGGAGACCACTGCGCGGTGGCGTGCGGGGTTGCTGGACGTAGAAATCGCCCAGCCCTGACCACCGCGCCCCATGCGTAATGCGAAAAGGTCCTGGAAACAGTGCGCTTCCAGGACCTTGAAAACTCTAGGCGTTGGCTTCCAGATGTTTGGCAGCCAGCACGAGATAGTGGTCAGCGTTGGTCTTCAAGCCGGCGACTTCTTCATCGCTCAGCTCGCGGCGGACCTTGGCAGGGACACCGGCAACCAGCGAACGCGGTGGAACCTGCGTGCCTTCCAGCACCAGTGCACCAGCAGCAACCAGCGACTGCTCGCCGATGACGGCACCGTTCATGACGGTGGCGCTCATGCCGATTAGGCAGCCATCACCTACGCTGGCGCCGTGCACCACTGCCGAGTGGCCTACCGAGATGCCAGCACCCAGGGTGCAAGGAAAACCTTCATCGGCGTGCAGCACGACATTGTCCTGCAAGTTGGTGCCTTCGCCTACGCGAATCGGCGCCGAATCGCCGCGCACGGAAACACCGTAGAAGGCGCTGGCACGGTCAGCCAGTTCGACATCGCCGCTCAAGGTGGCGGTAGGGGCTACGAAAACGTCCTGGCCGACCTTCGGGGTCGCGCCGTCAATGGTAATGATGTGCGTCATTTCACCTACTGTAATGGCCAAGCATTGCTACGGCGAGTTCACTACCGAAGATCTCAAGTCCGCGAGCGGGCTGCGGCCACCAGTGCACGCAGCCAGTCCCGATCCTCCTCGCCCGCGCGCAACGATAGTCCCAGTTCCTGCGCTGCATCGAGGAGCAGCAGCTGGCTGGTCGGTACCGGTGCGTTGAAATCCACTTGTACGAAAGGGCCCTCAGGGCTGGTGAGCACCTGCGTCCGATGCACGTCGTGAGCATCATCCAGCGCGCTATCCTGCTGCGCGCGCCAGAACCAGCGCGCGGTATCGAATGCTTTCGCGAATTCATCCCACGAACCATAAGTTTGCTGGGCATACGACGCTGCCTGCAAGGCGACGTCCTGGGCTACGCGTTGATCCAAGAAGCCGCAGGTGGCCGCGGAGCGGGCGACCATGACGGCGCGTGAAAGATCCCACGCCAGGAAGTCCAGTTCCTGCACGCCGCGCTCATTGCGCTGCAACCGGCGCAGCGACAGCAATTCTTCGCGCGCCTCCGCAGACGTCCGCGCCCGGCTGCCAAGCATCTTGCGCTGCTGGGCCAGAGCAGCTCCGCCGGCATTAACCAGCTTTCGGGACTGTTGCCAGCCAGAGCGATGCCCTTGGGACAGCAAGGACCAGAGCTCCTGGACGGCATCCCCGGCATCGAAGATCCCCCACGCTTCGGCCAGGATAATCCGTTCTTCTTCCGGGTCAGGGAAGAGGAAGGCATCGAGGTTCGCCCCTCGGCACAGTGCATAGCCGCTGCTCATGGCCAGAGGGAAAGCCAGCGGATCTCCGGCGAGAGATTGCCAGTAGCGCGGCCGATGGTGCTCCGGCAGCTGCGGCGCCTGGGCCTTCAACGCCTTGCGGCGCTTGCTTGACGCCCTGAGCAATGGCCAGCACGCCGAGGCGGCAACCAGCAGGGTGACGACGGCCAGCGCTGCGTAGTCCATGCCTAGGAGAAGACGATGGTGCGCTGGCCGTCGAGCATCACCCGGTGCTCAGCATGCCACTGCACGGCGCGGGTCAGCGTCCGTCCTTCCACGCTGCGGCCCAGCTCAACAAGCTGTTCGGCGGTGCGGGTGTGCGAGACGTGGGTGACTTCCTGGTCGATGATCGGACCTTCATCCAGGTCCGCGGTGACGTAGTGCGCGGTGGCACCGATCAGCTTCACGCCGCGGGCGTAGGCCTGGTGGTAGGGCTTGGCACCCTTGAAGGAAGGCAGGAAGGAATGGTGGATGTTGATGACTCGGCCTTCCATGCGCTCGCAGAGCGAATCCGAAAGGATCTGCATGTAGCGGGCAAGCACCACCAGTTCGATGCCGTAGTCCTCGGCGAGCTTGAGCAGCTCAGCCTCGGCCTGGGACTTGTTCTCCTTGGTCACCGGCAGGTGCACGAAGTCCACCCCGTAGAAATCGGCCATCGGCTTCAGATCCAGGTGGTTGGAGACGATCACCGGCACATCGATGGGCAAGGTGCCAGCACGCTGGGCGAACAGCAGGTCGTTGAGCGCATGCCCGGCCTTGGAACACATGATCATGGTGCGGGTGCGCTTGGCGCCATCGTCCACACGGAGGGACATGTGGAAATCGTCGCGGATGGGCGCGAGCCCCGCGCGGATCTGCTCCAGGGACTGCTCGGTGGCTACCTCGATGCGCATGAAGAAGGTGCCGGTTTCAGGCGAGAGGAACTGCTGGGACTCGGTGATATTGCAACCGGCACCCAGCAGACCTCCGGAAATGGCGTGGACGATGCCGGGGCGGTCGATGCAAGATAGGGTGACGATGTACTGGTTCATGGATTCTAAGGTAGCGCCCGCCAGCGATGTTCTGCCAATTCCGTGAGCTACGTTGCGCTTGCCGCGAGCCGCTGAACGGAGTGCGCCGCCGCCAGCGCGGCCTTCCTCCCGGCCCGGGTAGCACCCAAAGTCGAAGCCGACGCGCCATAGCCGACGAAGAACAGCCCGGGCACCGCCACGGCGGCCACCCCGTCCTCCATCAGGATGCCGCCTTGAGCCGTGTGCAGTTTCAGATCGCGCAAATGCCGGTGGGCATGCCGGAAACCGGTCGCCCATAGGATCGCATCGATCTTTTCGCGTGACCCGTCGGAGAAGACGACGGCGTCGGATTCCAGATGGTCGATCTTCCCCCGCGAAACCAGCTCCCCAGAGGCGATCCCGGCACGCATCTTCTCGGTGAGCAGCAACCCGGTGGTGCCCACCACCGACTTCGGAGGCAGTCCCGCACTGGTGCGCTCGTTGACTTGGCGCTCCACTTCCTGGCCCCATTCGGCACCGGTGGGAACGTTGCGCCAGTCCGGTGCGCTGCGCGTGGACCACAGGGTATCCACGCCGGCAGCGCGCAACTGCACGATGAACTGGGTCGCACTGGCGCCGGCCCCGACCACCAAAACGCGCTGCCCGGCGAATTGCTGCGGGGAGACGAAGCCATTTGTGTGTACCTGCGGACCATCGAAATGCCCGGGGTAGACCGGCCCGAACGGATTGGACCAGGTGCCGGTGGCGTTGATGATGGTGCGCGCCCGGTAATCCGCATCGGCGTGCACCACGAAGTGCTCGCCGTCCTGCTGGACCGAGGTCACCGGGGCGCCGTGGCGTACCGGCAACGCGAAGCGCTGTTCGTATTCCGCATAGTATTCGGACACCACCTGCGAGGCAGGTCGGGTGGAATCCTGCACCTCAAGCGGGAAATCGGGCAAGGGGTGGATATGATGCGCATCGCCCAACGTGAGGGTATCCCAACGGTGCTGCCAGGCCCCGCCTGGTGCTGGGTTCGCATCGAGCACCAAGAAGTCGATGCCGCGCTTGGCCAGATGGTAGGCGGCGGCAAGCCCGGCTTGCCCTGCGCCGATCACGATTGTCGAGTACACCTCTAAGGTAACCCTGCACACTTCAAAGACATTCCCGAGACCATTTTCGCTACACTGGAACGCGTGACTGGCGTTAGGTGGGTAACCACCAGGGAGCTAATCGTGTGAGCCGCGCGCCTGGGTTTGCACACCACCCGCCTTGGGAACAGGGCACCTACGGAAGGAACAGCGTGAGCGCACGCATTCTCGACGGCAAGGCCACCGCCGCCGCCATCAAGCAGGAACTGGCCGAACGCGTGGCCAAGCTCAAGGCTGCCGGGCACACCACCGGATTGGGCACCATCCTGGTCGGCAACGATCCGGGCTCTGCCTGGTACGTCGGCGGCAAGCACAAGGACTGCGCCGAAGTGGGCATCGAGTCGATCCGCGTGGACCTGCCCGAGGAAACCACCCAAGATGAGCTGCTGGCCAAGGTGCGCGAGCTGAACGAGAACCCTGCTTGCACCGGCTACATCGTGCAGCTGCCGCTGCCCAAGCACATTGATACGGACGTGATCCTCGAAGCCATGGATCCGGCCAAGGATGCCGACGGCCTGCACCCGATGAACCTGGGCCGCCTGGTCGCCAACGTCAACCGCCCGATGGCCTCCCCGCTGCCATGCACCCCGCTGGGCTGCGTGGAGCTGCTGGCCCGCCACGATATCGACCTGAACGGCAAGCACGTGCTGGTCCTGGGCCGCGGCGTGACCATCGGCCGCCCGGTCGGCCTGCTGCTGACCCGCCGCGACGTGAACGCGACCGTGACCCTGGCGCACACCGGCACCACCAATCTTCCCGAGCTGCTGGCCCAGGCCGATGTCGTCATCGCCGCCGCCGGCGTGCCGCACATCATCAAGGCCGACGCCATCAAGGAAGGCGCGATCGTGCTGGACGTGGGCGTTTCCCGCGTGGATGGCAAGGTCACCGGCGACGTGGATCCGGCTGCTGCCGAGGTTGCCTCGTGGATTTCGCCCAACCCGGGCGGCGTGGGCCCGATGACCCGCGCCATGCTGCTGAACAACGTGGTCGAGGCCGCCGAGCGCAACGCCAAGTAAAACAGCCCATTGGGCATGAGAAATGGCCTGTTCCCACTTTGGGAACAGGCCATTTGCATCGGGGAGGGCATTCGCGCTTCTGGAAAAGAGCGGTGGCCCGTCCCCAGAGGGAACGGACCACCCCTAGAGGCTTGGCTTCTAGGCGTCTTGGGTCGCCTTCACCGCATCAGCACGGCGCTTGTCGAAGACCAGCGCGCCGACTTCCTGCTCCGCTTGGTTGCGGAAGGACAGGTCGATGCCCGAGCGGTCGCGGATCATGCTGACCGCGGTGAAGGAAATTGTGACGACAACCAGCAGGTAGATCGCCACCGCGGTGGTTCCTCCGGTCGCCTGCACCAGCGCCTGGGCGATGGTCGGGGCGAACGCGCCGCCGACGATCGCGCCGATCGCGTAGGAGATCGATACGCCGGAGAAGCGTACCGAAGCCGGGAACAGCTCCGAGTACAGTGCCGCCTGCGGGCCGTAGGTCAGCCCCAGCCCGATGGAGAACAGGCCGAAGGCCGCATACAGCAGGACCAGCGAGCCCGAGTTCACCAGCGCGAAGACCGGGAAAAGGGAAGCGGCAAGGATGATGAAGCCCAGCTGGTAGGTGCGCTTGCGCCCGATCCTGTCGGCGAGGTATCCGGCCACCAGGGTCATGACCAGCCAGACGGCGGCGCCGAAGGCCACTGCGATGAGCACGTCGGTGCGCTCCAGCCCGACCGGCCCCTCGGGGTTCGTGGTGTAGGCCTGGAAGAAGCCGCCGGTGGTCATGTAGCCTGCGGCGTTGTTGCCGGCGAAGACCAGCGCGGCAATGAGCACCAGTGGCCAGTGCTTCTTGAACAGCACCAGGATCGGCACAGCGGTCTGCGCCTTGTGCTCGTTGATTTCCTCGAAGACCGGGGACTCGTCCACCGAACGGCGCACGAAGTAGCCGACGGCGATCAGGATAATCGACACCAGGAACGGAACGCGCCAGCCCCATTCGAGGAACGCATCGCCGGGGGAGATCACCCCGGTCATCAGCGCCATGGTGCCCGAAGCCAGCAGCATGCCCAGTGGCACGCCGACCTGCGGGTAGGACCCGGCACGGCCGCGGCCGCCTTCGGGTGCGTGCTCCACGGCCATCAGCACCGCGCCGCCCCATTCGCCGCCGGCGGAGATGCCCTGCAGGATGCGCAGCAGCAACAGCAGGATCGGTGCCCAGATGCCCGCGGTCTCGTAGGTCGGCAGCACGCCGATCAGCGTGGTGGCTGCACCCATCAGCGCCAGGGTCAGGACCAGCATCGCGCGGCGGCCGATCTTGTCGCCGAAGTGCCCGGCCAGGAATGCGCCCAGCGGGCGGAAGAGGAAGGACAGGCCGACCGAGGCGAAGGAGATCAGCAGCGCGATCTCCTGGCCTGCTGGTTCGAAGAACAGCTGGCTGAAGACCAGGCCTGCTGCGGTGGCGTAGATGAAGAAGTCGTACCACTCCACGGTGGTTCCGATGACCGTCGCGAAAGCTACGCGGCGCTGGTTGGCCTTGGCGGCCTTGGGTTGTGTCATAGTGCTTCCCTTGCGAGTGGTACCGAGGCGTCAATCACTGGCACCTGAGTTTTGGGTCACTCCAGTGTGGCACCAAGCACAAGTAAGGTAAACTTCAAATGTCTGCAATACTTCTGAAGGTCGGCTTATGTATTCGATGCGCCATCTGGAAATCATGGCTGAACTGCCCGTCCACAGCACGCTCGGTTCGGCGGCCAGCGAATTGAGGATCTCGGAATCGGCCTTGTCGCAGGCAATTACCGCCATCGAGAAGCATGCCGGGGAGACCTTGTGCCTGCGGCGCAAGGCCCACGGGATCCGGCTCACCGCCTCGGGGCAGCACTTCGCCGCCATGGCCCGGAAGATCCTTTCCGATGTCGGTGAATTGCGTGCAACATTCCCGCAAACCGAAGGAACATTGCGCGGACCGGTGCGCTTCGGCTGCTTCGCTTCGCTCTCGCCGCACCTGATCCCGGCCACGCTGGAAGGGTTCGACCACCCCGAGGTGCAGCTCGATGTGCGCGTGGGCACCCACGAGGACTTGCTGCCGGCCCTGCGCGAGGGCGAGATCGACGTTGCTTTCGTCTACGACCTGCAGCTGCCCGCCGATATTGACAAGCAGCAGATCTACCAGACCGAGATGCAGGTGGTGCTGCATCCCGAGCACCGGCTGGCCAAGCTCGCCCGGCCGCTGGAACTGGCCGACCTGGTCGACGAATCGCTGATCATCTACGAGTCCGACCCGAGTACCGAGCACCAGAAGCAGCTCTTCGCCTCCCAGGGCCTGCAGCCCAGGATCGCCGCCTCGGTCCCGCAGATGATCTTGGTCTCCGCGATGGTGGGCCGCGGCCTGGGCTACGGGCTGCTCATGCGCCGCCCGAACAATGCCGAGGTCTCCATCGAGGGCCGCCCGCTGGCCTTCCGCGAGCTCAAGGCTCCCAACTACCCGAATGCGGTTGTGGCCATCACCCCGCGCGGGGTGCGCATTCCCGCGCGCGTCCAGGCGTTGATCGACCACTGCACCTGCGCAATGGCTGAGTCCTGGTAGACGCGAACACCTGCAGCGCGCATAATGGCCACATGATTGGCACGTGGCAGGCCATGGTCATCGACTGCGAGGACCCCGATGCACTGGCCGGATTCTATGAACAGCTCCTCGGGATGGTGCGCATCGACAACGAGCCCGACTGGGTTTCCATTGGCGATGCACCGGACCATCCTGCGCTCGCCTTCCAGGCGGTCAGCCCGTATGTGGCCCCGCAGTGGCCCGGGCATGTGCACCCGCAGCAGGCGCACATCGATGTGAAGGTCAAGGATTTGGACCTGGCCGAAGAACAGGTGCTGCACCTTGGTGCGCGCTGGACCGGGGAAGGGTCGAAGACCTTCAGGGTCTATCTGGACCCGCAGGACCACCCGTTCTGCCTGGTGAGCTGGTAGCCGCGTAGGCGATCTTCGCCGCCTGCAGCCGGGTCGAGACCCCGAGCTTGGCCAGCACCTGGGAGACATGCGTCTTCACGGTGCTCTGCCCGATGCCCAGCCGCTGCGCCAATTGCGGGTTGCTCAGCCCTTCGGCCAGCCCGTCGAGCACCTCGCGTTCCCTGCCGGTCAAGCCATCAGGCAGCTTCGCGGTGCCGGGCTCCGGCGCCAGCGCCCGGGCCAGAATCCGCGAGGTCACCTGCGGATCCAGCACGGATTCGCCGCGGCCGGCGGCACGCACGCCCATGATGATCGCCTGCGGTTCGACGCTCTTGAGCAGGAACCCGTGCGCCCCGGCCTGCAGCGCGCCAAAAAGGTACTGGTCGTCATCGAAGGTCGTGAGCACCACGACGCGGCAGCTGCCATGCAGCGCCTTGGTGGCCTCGATGCCATCGAGCACCGGCATGCGCAGGTCCATCAGGATGACATCGGGGGATAGGGCACGGGCCATGGAAATGGCCGATCGCCCGTCGGCCGCTTCGCCCACCACTTCCAGGTCTTCCGCGGCCTGCAATACCAGCCGGATCCCCATCCGCACGGTGGCATGGTCATCGACGATCAGGACTTTCATGGCTTCTCCGTTGCTTCGGCTGGGCCCGGGAATTCGACGTGCACTTCGAAATCCGTGCCGGTGCGCACCTCGAACCGCCCATCGAGCGCGGCGACTCGGGTCCGGATATTCTCCAGCCCGGTCCCCGCTCCGGGGGCGCGGCTGGCATTCGACCGCAGGCCATTGCTCGCCGTGATCGCCAGGCCCTTGTCCTGGATCACGCTCAGTTCCAGGGTAGTGCCCGGGGCATGCTTGGCGTGGTTGACCAGCAGCTCGCAGACCGTGCGGTGCGCGGCGGTATGCACCGCCGGGCCGAAGCGCTGCGGATGCGCCACCCGGTACTCCCAGCGCACCGGGCTGCCGAATCCGGCCACCAGCTCGGGCAGATCCTCGATCCGGGCCTGCAGCGCAGGGCCGCCGGCATGCAGCATCCGCACCATTGCGGCCATGTCTTCCAAGCCGGACACCGACTCATCGCGGATGCTCTGCAACGGAGCCCGCACCTCCTGGGGTGCGGCCGGAAGCAGGGCGCCGGAGAGCAGAGCGATCGACGAGAACCGGGCCGAGAGCACGTCATGCATCTCGCGGGCCAACGCAGTGCGCTCCTGGACGCGAGAAAAGTCGTGCTCGGCGACAAGTTGGTCCTCGCGGGCATCGGCCGCCGACTGGACCGCCTCTGCCCGCTGGGCTTCGGCCTTGGCCAGCTCCTTGGCGGTGCGCACATTCTCCGCCCAGAGCATCGGGGTGAACAGGATGAAGCCGGCCATGAACAAGGCCAGCACCACCTCCTGCGGATTCCCGGTGACCAGCCAGGTGGCGATGGCCAGCGAGATGGCGGCCAGGCACAGCAGCGCCAGTGCCACCGTCCGCATGCGCACCGAACCGAGCAGGAACAACCCGAAGACGCACTCGAAGACCAGGAAGTATCCGCCGATGCTGCCCACGGCCAGCAGGCCGGCGCCGGCGAGCAGCATGGCCACGGAGCTGGCTACGAGAAAACGGCGACGGACCAGCACGGCGGCCAAGCCGATGAGCAGCAGGGGGATCCACTCGTATCCGCGGATCGCGAACCATGGGGGATTGGCCAGTCCCGAAAGATGCAAGATGGCGGTGAGCACCAGATAGGTGCCGACGACCTCGGGTTCCTTGTCTCCGCTGCCCATCCGCCGAATGAAGTTCATGCTTCCAGCATCCCCGAACTGGCTGCCCGCCGGTATCCCCCTTAAGGAGGAGAAGGCGCAGCCCACTGGCCGATACCGCGAATCGGCAGGCCGCGGAACAGTGGAAGCCATGGACATCATGACGAGCAATCCCGAACTATCCCTTCTCATCCTGGCGCTGATCGACTCGACCAGCATCGGCACCCTGGTCATTCCGCTGTGGCTGCTGCTTAGGGGGCGCCGCGAAGCCATTGCCAAGGTCCTGGCCTACCTGCTGGTGATCGCCGGATTCTACTGGGTCATCGGGGTGCTGCTGCGCAGCGGGTTGCTGCTCATCGATCCCGGCATCTTCGAGCACCGGTTCTTCCGGCTGGCCGGAATGGCGGTCGGGGCGCTGATGATCATCTGGGCGCTCACCTACCGCACCGATGCGCAGAAGGAAGCCAGCGCACGGAAGAAAGCCATCGCGCATAGCGGCGCGGCACCCGGAACACCGGCACCGAGCCCGGCGGACGCAACCGAACAGGTGCCGCGGCGCTTGCGCAGCCGCCTGGGCGCTGCGCTGGATACCCGCACCGGGCTGATTGCCCTGGCCCTGTTCGCGGGCCTCTTGGAACTTCCCACGATGCTTCCCTACCTCGCCGCCGTAGGCGTCATGCAGGGCGCCGGCTGGGGCACCGGTTTGCAGCTGCTCGCGCTGATCGGCTACTGCCTGGTGATGATCGTCCCGGCGTTGGTGCTGGTTGGCGCCCTTGCGCTCGCCGGCCCGCGCATCGAAGCCTGGATGCAGAAGATGGGGGCCAAAGCCTCGGCCTACGCCCAGGAAACCCTTGGTTGGGTGGTGGGCATCGGTGGATACCTGCTGATTCGCGCATGCCTTTCTGGGCAGGATCTGCACAGCTTGCTCAGCTAGCCACGCTGTGGGCGAAAGGGCACGGTTCCAATTGGCTTGAAGCGGGGTAATGATGCGAGAATTGACGGCATGGAACCTCTAGGCAGCAGCGCGAAGCAGGGCAGGAAAGTCACCCTGAACGCATCAACTTTGGCAATGTCCGTCATGGTCATCGTCCTTCTGGTGGCAGTGGTATTCGCTGCCAACTCCAATGAGATCGTCGGCTGGTTCGTTGTCGTCATCTCCGCCGGTTGGCTGCTGCTGGCCGCATTCATGATGTTCGGCCTCAAGCGAGGCGCGGACAAGATCAACAACTCGCTGCGCGAAGCCACCGCGGCGGCTACCCCGCGCGCCCAGCCAGGCACCGTGGTGGTTGACGAGTCCACCAGCCAGCGCGACATGAAGCTGGACCACTCGTTCAAGATCGTCCAGGTCCAGGCCCGCGTGATTGCCGAGCAGCGCGAGGCGAAGGGCGAGGACTACGAGGGCATGATCGACCGGGCGCTGGAGACAATACAGATGACCGCGACGAATGCGCGGGACATGATCAAGCCGGCCAAGCCGATGGATGGCGAAATCATCGACTAACTGACCAGGGCAACGCGAAAGCGTTGCCCTTTTTCGTTGCCCGTGTTTGGGCGCAGGCCAGATCAGCGCGTAATCGAACGCTTAATTTTGTAAGCTGGAACAGTGATACCTACCAGTGTGGAAATTCTCAACAAGGACGCCGGCGCGCTGCGCGTCGCGTCGGTCAACGTCAACGGCATTCGCGCGGCCTACAAGCGCAACATGGCGGACTGGATCGCCGCCCGTGACGTGGACATCCTGTGCCTGCAGGAAGTACGCGCACCGGATAAGATCCTGCGCGACCTGATTGGCGAGGGTTGGCATATTCTGCATGCCGAGGCCAAGGACAAGGGCCGCGCAGGGGTCGCCGTCCTCTCGCGGACCGAGCCGGTAGCCGTGCGCGAGCACATCGGCGAGGACTACTTCGCCGAATCCGGCCGCTGGGTCGAAGCGGACTTCGAAGTCAACGGCGAGGTCTTCACCGTCGTCTCGGCCTACGTCCACTCCGGCGAGCTGGGCACCCAGAAGCAGGAGGACAAGTACCGCTTCCTGCAGCGCATGAACGTGCGCCTGGTCGAACTGAAGAACGAGAAGGACCACGTCCTGGTGGTGGGCGATTTGAACGTCGTGCACACGCAGAAGGACATCAAGAACTGGAAGCCGAACCATAACAAGCGCGCCGGCGTCATGGACGAGGAAATCGCCTACTTCGACGGATTCTTCGGCCCGGAAATCGGCTACAAGGATGTGGCTCGCGAGCTGGCCGGCGACGTGCAGGGACCGTACACCTGGTGGTCTTTCCGCGGACAGGCCTTCGACAACGATGCCGGTTGGCGTATCGACTACCACATGGCCACCCCGGCACTCGCCGCCAAAGCCATCAAGTCCCACGTAGACCGTGCCTCGGCCTACGATTTGCGCTTCTCCGACCATGCACCGCTGGTCGTCGACTACCAGTTCTAAGGAAAACCATGGAAACAACCCGTCCCCGCGTACTTTCAGGAATGCAGCCTTCGGGAGATTCGCTGCATCTTGGCAACTATCTGGGCGCATTGGTCAACTGGGTCAAGACCCAGGATGACCACGAAGCATTCTTCTTCATCCCGGATATGCACGCGATTACCACGCCGCAGGCACCGGCCGAGCTGCGGGCCCGCACCCGCAAGACCGCCGCGCAGTTCATCGCCGGCGGCATCGACCTGGACAAGTCCACCCTGTTCGTCCAGTCGCAGGTTCCCGAGCACGCTCAGCTGGCGTGGGTCTTCAACTGCATCACCGGTTTTGGCGAAGCCAGCCGCATGACCCAGTTCAAGGACAAGTCCTCCAAGGGCGGCGCGGATGCCGCCAGCGTCGGGTTGTTCACCTACCCGGTCCTGATGGCTGCAGACATCCTGCTCTACCAGCCGGAAGGCGTTCCAGTGGGCGATGACCAGCGCCAGCACGTGGAGCTGGCCCGCGACCTGGCCAAGCGCTTCAACCACCGTTTTGGGCAGACCTTCACCGTCCCGGAGGCGTTCATCCCGAAGGAGGGCGCGCGCATCTACGACCTGCAGAACCCGACCTCCAAGATGTCCAAGTCCGCCGAGTCCCCGGCTGGCCTGATCAACGTGCTCGATGAGCCGAAGCTGATCGCCAAGCGCATCAAGTCCGCCGTGACCGATGCCGGGTCCGTCGTGGCCTACGACAAGGCCGAGAAGCCAGGGGTTTCGAACCTGCTGGATATCCTGGCCGCCGTGACCGGCAAGCATGTTCCGGAGCTGGTCAACGAGTTCGAGGGCAAGATGTACGGGCATTTGAAGGTGGCTGTGGCAGAAGCTGTCGTGGAGCGCCTGACCCCGATCCGTACCCGCACCTTGGAACTGCTGGATGATCCCGCCGAGCTGGATCGCCTGCTGCTGGTTGGAGCGACCAAGGCGCGCGAGGTCGCATCGAAGACCGTTGCCGATGTCTACCAGAAGGTCGGCTTCCTGCCACCGCTGGGAATCTGATGGCTTTCGAGTACACCCTGGGCGTAGTGATCCCGGTGCCGCAGCCGCACCGGGAGACCCTGCGCGCGTGGCGCCAGGAATACGGGGGAGAGGCCACCGGGCCAATTGCCCCGCATATCACCTTGGTGTCCGGATCGTACCTGAATTCCTGGGAGAAGGCCGCCGCGCAGGTGCGCCGGGTGGCAGCCACGGTGGAGCCCTTCAGCATCCAGCTGGGTCCGGCTCGAACCTTCCGGCCAGCCAGTGACGTGGTTTTCCTGCCGCTGGAAACCGGCGCCGATGAATGCTGGCAGCTGCACCGCGCGCTGCTCGGCGACGCACTGAGGCACGAATCGGCTTTCGCCTACCATCCGCACCTGACCATCGCGCAGAACGTGCCTGCGCGGCAACTGGACGCCGCGCAGGCAGCATTGGGCGAGGCGCACCTGTCCTTCGCAGCGGATCATATCCATTTGTTCGATACCCGTGGCGGGGATTGGAACTTCAGCGAGCAGATCCCGCTGGGTTCCTAGCTTGCCTGGTTCGCCCTGCAGAAAACGCCAGCCTCGCGGCTGGCGTTTTCCGTGTCGGCTAGCGAATTACTTTTGGCGGACGTTGGCCTCGATCTTCGCTCCGGTATCGGCATCGATGTTCTTCCAGTACGCGATCGCGTTGGACAGCACCGGCTCGATGACGCCATCCAGCGCCCCGGTGACGGTGTCCACCAGTTCGGCGCGCTGGGCATCATCCATCACCTCTCGGACCAGGATGCCGGGCTGGACGAAGTCCCCGTCGTCCTTGCGCAGGGTGTAGGCCTCGCGGACCAGTTCGCCGTCGGACTCGAAGGAATTCTCCGCCGGTCCGGTTTCATCGCTCCATGAATCCCCGAAGGAGTTCGGCGCGTAGACGCTGCGATCACCGGTGTGATCGTAGGTCATGCTCCCCTCGAAGTTATACGAGTTCACCGGGCACTTGGGCTTGTTCACCGGCAGCTGCTGGAAGTTGGTGCCGATGCGATAACGTTGCGCGTCCGCGTACGCGAAATTGCGTCCCAGCAGCATCTTGTCCGGACTCATCCCCATGCCCGGGACCATGTTCCCGGGGGAGAATGCGGCCTGCTCGATTTGCGCGAAGAAGTTCTCCGGGTTCCGGTTCAGCGTCATGGTGCCGACCTTGATGCGCGGATAGTCCTTCTTGGACCAGACCTTGGTCAGGTCGAAGGGGTTGAACCGGTAGGTCTTGGCTTCCTCGTAGGGCATGATCTGCACGTACAGGTCCCACTGGGGGAAATTGCCGGCCCTGATGGCTTCGAACAGGTCGCGACGGTGGAAGTCGGCGTCGGATCCGGCCAGTGCCTCGGCCTGCGCCCCGCGGATGGTCTCGAACTTCTCGGACTGCTTGTTCAAGAAATGGTACTTGACCCAGAATTTCTCCCCGGCCGCATTGACCCACATGTAGGTGTGCGAGCCGTAGCCGTTCATCTCGCGCCAGGTCTTGGGCAGGCCGCGCTGGCCCATGATGTAGGTGACCTGGTGGGCGGATTCCGGATTCTGCGTCCAGAAGTCCCACTGCATGGTGCCATCGCGCAGCCCCGAATCGGGCAGCCGCTTCTGGGAGCGGATGAAGTGCGGGAACTTCATCGGGTCGCGCACGAAGAACACCGGCGTGTTGTTCCCAACCAGATCGAAATTGCCCTCGGAAGTGTAGAACTTCATCGAGAAGCCGCGCACATCGCGCCAGGTGTCGGGAGAGCCTAGCTCGCCGGCAACGGTGGAGAAACGCATCAGCGTTTCGGTTTTCACGCCAGGCTGGAACAGGGCCGCCTTGGTGTACCGGGATACGTCCTCGGTGGTTTCGAATTCGCCGAAGGCTCCGGAGCCCTTGGCATGCGGGCGGCGCTCGGGAACATTCATCCGGTTGAAATGCTGCAGGGTCTCGACCAGATGATGATCGTGCAGCACGATGGGGCCGTTGGCACCCACCGTCAGCGAGTTGCGGTCGCTGGCTACCGGGATTCCTGCTTGGGTTGTCGAGGTGGGTTCTTCACTGGCCATGTTTGCTCCTCAGTTCTGTGGTGCATTGGGAAAAGGGCGAGTACTGCCCATCATGCCACGCGAGGCGGAGGAGTTGAAGGGATGCAAAAAGGCCCGAACCATCAATGGTTCGGGCCTCTTGGCGCGTCCTTAGACGGTGCGCGCCAGAATTGCCTGCTTGACCTCGGCGATAGCCTTGGTCACCTGGATGCCGCGTGGGCATGCTTCGGTGCAGTTGAAGGTGGTGCGGCAGCGCCACACGCCTTCCTTGTCGTTCAGGATCTCCAAGCGCATGTCGCCTGCATCATCGCGCGAGTCGAAGATGAAGCGGTGGGCGTTGACGATCGCGGCCGGGCCGAAGTACTGGCCATCGGTCCAGAACACCGGGCAGGAGCTGGTGCAAGCAGCACACAGGATGCACTTGGTGGTGTCGTCGAAGATCTCGCGATCCTCGGCGGACTGGTAGCGTTCCTTGGTTGGCTCGTGGCCCTTGGAGATCAGGAATGGCATGATCTCGCGGTAGGACTGGAAGAACGGTTCCATGTCGACGATGAGGTCCTTCTCAAGGGGCAGGCCCTTGATGGCTTCAACGGTGATCGGCTTGGAGGTGTCCAGGTCCTTGAGCAGGGTCTTGCAAGCCAGGCGGTTGCGGCCGTTGATGCGCATGGCATCGGAACCGCACACGCCGTGGGCGCAGGAGCGGCGGAACGACAGGGTGCCGTCCTGCTCCCACTTGACCTTGTGCAGGGCGTCCAGCACACGGTCGGTGCCGTACATGGTCAGCTTGAAGTCTTCCCAGTAAGCATCCGCAGTGGCCTCTGGGAGGTAACGACGAACGCGCAGGGTGATGTCGAAGCTAGGGATTTCTCCGCCGCCGCCAACGCCTGGCTTCAGCTCGATCTTTGACGGTGGTTCTGGCAGTTCGGTGCTCATTAGTACTTACGCTCCATTGGCTGGTAACGGGTAAAGACCACAGGCTTGGTCTCCATGCGGATGCCCTTGATGTCCTCGGTGACAGCGTCTGCGTCACGGTAGGACATCGAGTGCTTCATGAAGTTCTCATCGTCGCGGTCTGGGAAGTCCTCGCGGTAGTGGCCGCCGCGGGATTCCTTGCGGTGCAATGCAGCAACGGTGATGACCTCGGCCAAGTCGAGCAGGAAGCCCAGCTCGATGGCTTCGAGCAGATCCAGGTTGAAGCGCTTGCCCTTGTCCTGGATGCTGATGTTCTTGTAGCGGATGCGCAGATCTTCGATCACGTCGCGCGCTTCCTTCAGCGAACGCTCGTCGCGGAATACCTGGACGTTGGCGTCCATGGTCTCCTGCAGGGTCGAACGCAGGTCCGAGACGCGCTCGGTGCCGTTGCCCGAGAGCACGCCTTCGATCTGTGCGGTGACGAATGCTTCCGGGTTCTGAGGCAGCTCGACGAAGTCGGCGGTCTTGGAGTACTCGGCAGCGGCCACGCCGGCGCGCTTGCCGAACACGTTGATGTCCAGCAGCGAGTTGGTGCCCAGGCGGTTCGAACCGTGGACCGATACACAAGCGACCTCGCCGGCAGCGTACAGGCCGGGAATGACGGTGTCATTGTCCTGCAGCACTTCGGTGTTGATGTTGGTTGGCACGCCGCCCATGGCGTAGTGCGCGGTTGGGTACACAGGCACTGGATCGGTGAATGGCTCGACACCCAGGTAGGTGCGGGCGAATTCGGTGATGTCAGGCAGCTTGGATTCGATGTGCTCTGGTTCCAAGTGGGTCAAATCCAGCAGCACGTAGTCCTTGTTAGGACCGCAGCCGCGGCCTTCGCGCACTTCGTTGGCCATGGCGCGGGCCACGATGTCACGTGGTGCCAGGTCCTTGATGGTCGGTGCGTAGCGCTCCATGAAGCGTTCGCCATCCGAGTTACGCAGAATTGCGCCTTCGCCACGTGCACCCTCGGTGAGCAGGATGCCCAAGCCGGCAAGGCCTGTTGGGTGGAACTGGAAGAACTCCATGTCTTCCAGTGGCAGACCCGAGCGGAAAGCGATGGACATGCCGTCACCGGTCAGGGTGTGAGCGTTCGAGGTGGTCTTGAAGACCTTGCCCGCGCCGCCCGAAGCGAAGATGACCGACTTGGCCTGGAAGACGTGCAGTTCGCCGGTAGCCAGGTCGTAGGACACGACGCCGGCAACGCGCTTCTGCTTGTAGGCGGTGCCGTCCTCGCGGTAGGCATCCTCTTCGACCATCAGCAGGTCCAGCACGTAGTACTCGTTGTAGAACTCGACGTTGTGCTTGACGCAGTTTTGGTACAGGGTCTGCAAGATCATGTGGCCGGTACGGTCAGCTGCGTAGCAGGCGCGGCGCACGGCAGCCTTGCCGTGGTCGCGGGTGTGGCCACCGAAACGACGCTGGTCGATCTTGCCCTCTGGGGTGCGGTTGAATGGTAGACCCATCTTTTCCAGGTCGAGCACGGCGTCGATGGCTTCCTTGGCCATGACCTCGGCTGCGTCCTGGTCAACCAGGTAGTCGCCACCCTTGATGGTGTCGAAGGTGTGCCATTCCCAGTTGTCTTCCTCGACGTTGGCAAGTGCTGCGCACATGCCGCCCTGGGCTGCACCGGTGTGCGAGCGGGTCGGGTAAAGCTTGGTTAGCACTGCGGTGCGTGCGCGCTGACCGGATTCGATCGCTGCGCGCATGCCTGCGCCGCCGGCACCGACGATGACTACGTCGTACTTATGTACCTGCATTCTAGATGCTCTCTTTTCTACAAAAATCTTTGTGGCTGGTGAACTGGGGAGTTCCAATTAGCACTGCGGCAGGGTGCTGCCGGCGACGCATGGGTCGAAGGTGAAGATCACCAGGGAACCAAGAACGATGATGAAGATCGTTGCGACGTACAGGATGCCCTTGAGCCAAGCACGGGTTGCGTGCTTCTCTGCGTAGTCGTTGATGATGGTGCGCACGCCGTTGGTGCCGTGCAGCATTGCAAGCCACAGCATGGCCAGGTCCCAGAACTGCCACAGCGGCGAAGCCCACTTGCCAGCGACGAAGCCGAAGCCGATGCCGGAGATGCCTTCGCCGACCATCAGGTTGGAGAACAGGTGGCCGAAGATCAAGATGACCAGTACTACGCCGGAGAGGCGCATGAACAGCCATGCCAGCATCTCGAAGCTGCCGCGGGATTTCGGTCCACGCTTGTACTTTGGATCAATGCGCTGGCTGCGGGGAGCAGGAATAGAAACGCTCATGGCTTAGTGGCCTCCGAATGCGATCGACAGGTGACGGATAGCGAAGCCTGCGAAGACGATGACCCAGAGGATCAGAACGCCCCAGAGCATCTGGCGCTGGTACTTGGTGCCCTGCTTCCAGAAGTCGACCAGGATCAAGCGCAGGCCGTTGAATGCGTGGAAGAGGATTGCTGCAACCAGACCGGTTTCACCAAGTGCCATCCACGGGGTCTGATAGGTGCTAATGATTGCGTCGTAGGCGCCGGCATCGACACGGACCATGGCCGTATCAAGCACGTGCACCAGCAAATAAAGAAAAATAACGACACCGGTGACTCGGTGTCCCACCCAGGACCACATGCCTTCATGGCCGCGGTATAGGGTGCCTGACGAAGTCTTCGACACTGAACTAAACCTCCAAGGCTCGCAACGGCGCATGTGTATATTGCACACAATGAGATTTGACGCACTTGTGCGAGCGTTCCTTGTGCGAGTCTAAACCACTAAGCCAGCTCCAATCTATTTCGTGTCTCGTTCCTGTGAGCATGTTCACCGAAAAGCACTAATTATGCGCTAAAAGGCCGAAAATCCGGAGGTAATACCGCATGAGATGTTTTCGTATTTAATTTGTTGCACAGGTTTCAATGGACCGGATTATCCACCGAATGAATTAGTCTGGAAGGCGTGAATGCAGACCTATTAGCCCGATTCCACGGCGTGATCCCCGCCGGTGGTGTCGGTACCCGATTGTGGCCCCTCTCGCGGGCTTCCGCTCCGAAGTTTTTGCACGATCTGACCGGTTCCGGATCCACGCTGATCCGTGCCACCTATGATCGCCTGGTGCCGCTGGCCGGTGAACGCATCATGGTGGTCACCGGTCGCGCGCACCGCGGAGCAGTTGTTTCGCAGCTGCCCGAGCTGTGCGACGAGGATCTGGTCCTTGAGCCGGAGCCGCGCGATTCGGCCGCCGCGATCGGCCTGGCCGCCGCGATCCTGTACCGCCGCGACCCGAATATCATCATGGGTTCTTTTGCCGCTGACCAGGTCATCGAGCCGGTCGAGGTTTTCCAGGCCGCGCTGAGCGAAGCGATCCACACCGCTGCGACCGGCAAGATCGTGACCATCGGCATCCACCCCACCCACCCGTCGACCGGTTTCGGCTACATCCAGACCGGCCAGCCGCTGGATGTGCCCAATGCGCCTTCGGCGCGCGGGGTGGTGCAGTTCGTGGAGAAGCCCGATGAGGACACCGCGCGCAAGTACCTGGCCTCGGGCGGGTTCCTGTGGAATGCCGGCATGTTCGTCGCGCCGGTGAGCCTGATGCTCAAGCACCTGGAAGCCAATGAGCCGGCACTGTACGCCGGCCTGATGAAGATCGCCGATGCCTGGGAAACCGATCAGCGCGAAACCGTGATGCGCGAAGTCTGGGCCGATCTGCCGAAGATCGCCATTGACTATGCGGTGGCCGAGCCGGCTGCTGAAGCTGGAGATGTCGCGGTGATTCCAGGGGTGTTCAACTGGGATGACGTGGGCGATTTCGCTGCGATCGGCCGCTTGAACAAGGCCAGTGCCGAAGAGGGCATCATCAACC
Source organism: Glutamicibacter sp. MCAF14 (assembly GCF_052114325.1). Taxonomy (NCBI): domain Bacteria; kingdom Bacillati; phylum Actinomycetota; class Actinomycetes; order Micrococcales; family Micrococcaceae; genus Glutamicibacter; species Glutamicibacter sp. MCAF14. The sequence continues at coordinate 415,042 of NZ_JBFREO010000003.1, read as the reverse complement.
TGGGTGGCGAATCGGTGCGCGTGTACGCGGACAGCGCGACCGGTGTGGTCTATTCGGACCGCCCACGCGTGGTGGCCCTGGTGGGTATCGAAGACGTGGTGGTGGTGGATACCGCTGATGCGTTGCTGGTGACCACCAAGGAGCATGCGCAGAAGGTGAAGCAGACGGTGGAGGCGCTGAAAGCAGACGGCGCGACAGAGGTGCTCTAGCGCAGCTGGATTGCGAACGGGGCGGGTTGGCTGGTAACGGGCCGGCGCGCCCCGTTTTGCATCCCCGAGTGTTGCGCAATTCGCCCGAATCATTACGGAAAACTGTCATTCTCCGCACCGTGCCGAGTATCTTCAAAAGGTGTCTACCGTGAATGAAAATGGCAATGTCGCTTCCGTCGCCGAGGTCACCGAGCCGCTAGCCGAGCAACTTATCGGCTTCCGCCGGGAACTGCACCGCAACCCGGAACTGTCCTTTGCGGAGCACCAAACCACCGAGCGCATTCTTGAAACTTTGCGCGCCGCGGGCCTGTCCCCGCAGAAGATGGCGGAGACCGGAGCCTTCGTGGATATCGGCCAAGGGCCAATCCGCATTGCTTTCCGCGCCGACATCGACGCGTTGCCGGTGGTGGAAGAAACAAACCTGGAATTCGTCTCGATGACTCCGGGCGTAGCGCACGCCTGCGGCCACGACATCCACACCACCGTCATGCTCGGCGTGGCCCTGGCCTTGGGCCAGCTGGATGCCGCTGGCAAGCTCGAAGGGCGCGTGCGGGTGATCTTCCAGCCTGCCGAAGAAAAGCTTCCTGGCGGAGCGCTGTCGGTGATCGAGCAGGGATTGCTTGATGGCGTGCCGCGCGTGCTGGCGCTGCACTGCGACCCGCGGATCGACGCCGGGCACATCGGTACCCGCATTGGTGCGATCACCTCGGCCAGCGATACCATCCGCATCGAGGTCAACGGCCGCGGCGGGCATACCTCCCGTCCGCATTTGACCGAGGACATCGTTTTCGCCATGAGCCAGATCGCCACCCAGGTCCCTGCCGTGCTGGGACGCAAGGTCGATGTGCGTTCGGCCGTCTCGGTCGTGTGGGGGCAGATCCACGCTGGCAGCGTGCCCAATGCCATTCCTGCCACCGGCTACCTCGCAGGCACCATGCGCTGCCTGGACGGGGACATCTGGTATGAGGCAGGCGAATTACTGGATAGCGCGGTGCGCCAGATTGCCGCTCCGTACGGCGTGGAAATCAAGCTTCAGCACACCCGCGGAGTGCCGCCGGTCGTCAATGCCCCGGCTGAAACTGCGCTGATCGAAGATGCGGCACGTCGTGAATTCGGTGCCGAAGCCATCGAGCTGACCCCGCAGTCGATGGGCGGGGAGGACTTCGCCTGGATGACGCAGAAGGTTTCAGGGGCCATGCTTCGGCTGGGAACGCGCACCCCCGGCGGCAAGACCTACGACCTGCATCGGGGGGATTACATCCCCGACGAATCATGCATTGGCGTGGGAGTTCGAATCATGACCGCGGCAGCGCTGCAGGCTGTGAGTGAGGCGAACGCCAAATAGGGCGTTGGCCACATGAAACTCAAAATATTTTAACATTTCTTTGACGCTTTAACGATTCGGGCAGTGACTTGGGCATTGGCGTTAAGCGCTTGCCGTTTTGCGACCGCTTAGTTATCTGTTTGTAATCTGTATCGTCTTTACCTGTGAGATATCTCCGATAGGCTATGGAAACGATGGGAATGCTATGACTTTTGGTGTGCTCGCGTGAGGCCTAGGCAATGAAGCCTTGCACGGGAGTCAGGTGTCTTGCCTCCCGCATTATCTCGCACGATTTTTTGGAGGAACAGATGCGCTTCGTATCGCGCAAGACCGGCGTGGCAGCTGCCATGCTCGGCATCTCAGCATTGGCTTTGAGCGCCTGCGGCGCTGCACCGGAAGAGTCCAGCTCTGATGGCCAGTTCAAGGACTTCGTCGGCTGCATCGTTTCGGACTCCGGCGGCTTCGATGACCAGTCCTTCAACGAGTCCTCGCACCGCGGCCTGATGAACGCCAAGGAAGATCTGGGCATCCAGGTCAAGACCGCAGAATCCAAGTCCAACGCGGACTTCACGACCAACCTCAACGGCATGGTCACCGCAGGCTGCGACCTGACCGTAACCATCGGCTTCCTGCTCGGTGACGCGACTGCTGAAGCGGCCGCTGCCAACCCGGACAAGAACTTCGCGATCGTCGACTTCCAGTACGAGAAGTCCATCGAAAACGTCAAGCCGATCATCTATGACACGGCTCAGGCTGCTTACCTGGCAGGCTACGCAGCAGCTGCTGCCTCGAAGACCGGCACTGTTGCGACCTTCGGCGGCATCCAGATCCCAACCGTGACCATCTTCATGGACGGCTTTGCAGACGGCGTTGACAAGTTCAACGAAGACAAGGGCGAAGACGTCAAGCTGCTGGGTTGGAACAAGGACAAGCAGAACGGTACCTTCTCCGGCGACTTCGAGAAGCAGGATAAGGGCAAGCAGATCACCAAGAACTTCATCGCTTCCGGCGCTGACGTGATCATGCCTGTAGCCGGCCCAGTGGGCAAGGGCGCTGGCGCTGCAGTAGTTGAAGCCAACAAGTCCGGCAAGGAAGCCAAGCTTGTTTGGGTTGACTCTGATGGCTTCCTGACCGCTCCTGACTACAAGGACGTCATGCTGACTTCGGTCATCAAGACCATGGACACCGCGGTTGAGGACGTTCTCCGCACCGACGCCGAAGGCAACTTCGACTCGACCCCATACGTAGGCACCTTGGAAAATGAGGGCGTTGCACTGGCACCGTTCCACAACTTCGACGAGGAAATCGGCGAAGAAACCAAGAGTGAGATCGAAGCTTTGAAGCAGCAGATCGTCTCCGGCGAGCTGAAGATCGATTCGGCTTCCAGCCCTAAGTAGGTCTAGGCAAACTAGCCATGGAGCGCGTCACCGCTCGCCGCACTACAGCGGTGGGCAGGTGACGCGCTTTATGCCTGCCTGAGGGCCAAACCTGCACGCAAGAACCTCGCCAAACGAACAATGAAGATGGTGGAATCGTGAAACTCGAACTACGAGGAATCTCGAAAGCCTTCGGTTCTTTCTACGCCAATAAAGATATCGACCTCGTAGTCGATGACGCCCAGATTCACTGTCTGCTCGGCGAAAACGGTGCTGGAAAGTCCACGCTTATGAACGTGCTCTACGGTCTGTACCAACCGACCGAGGGCCAAATTCTGCTGGACGGCAAGCCCGTCGAGTTCTCCGGACCAGGCGACGCCATGGCCGCTGGCATCGGCATGGTGCACCAGCACTTCATGCTGGTTCCGGTATTCACCGTGGCCGAGAACATTGCCTTGGGCGCAGAGACCACCAAAGCCGGCGGCATGCTGGATTTGCAGGTCACGCGCAAGAAGATCCGCGAAATCTCGGATCGCTACGGCTTTGACGTAGACCCCGACGCAGTAGTTGAAGATTTGCCCGTCGGCGTGCAGCAGCGCGTGGAAATCATCAAGGCCCTGGTGCGCGATGCGCGCATCCTGATCCTGGATGAGCCAACTGCGGTGCTGACCCCGCAGGAAACCGACGAGCTGCTGGACATCATGCGCCAGCTCAAGGCCAACGGCACCTCCATCGTCTTCATTTCGCACAAGCTGCGCGAAGTGCGAGCCGTCTCCGATGTGATTACCGTGATCCGCCGCGGCGAAGTCATCGACTCGGTTTCCCCGGAATCTTCCACCACCGAGCTGGCCAACCTGATGGTGGGCCGCGCGGTGGAGCTGAACCTGCACAAGGAAGCGGCGACCCCGGGCGCCGCCGCACTTGAGGTCAGCAACCTCAGCGTGGTCAACGCAGCGGGATCCACCACCTTGGACTCGGTTTCCTTCACCATCCACGAAAGCGAAATCCTTGCCGTGGCAGGCGTGCAGGGCAACGGCCAGACCGAATTGACCGAAGCCATTCTGGGCACCCAGCCGGTAACCGGTGGTTCGGTCAAGCTCGCTGGCAAGGAACTGGTCGGCAAGTCGGTCAAGCAGATCCTGCGTTCGGGCCTCGGCTTCGTTCCCGAAGACCGTTCGGTGCACGGACTGGTCACCCAGTTCTCCATTGAGGAGAACCTGGTGCTGGACCTCTACGACCGCCCGCCCTTCGGCAAGGGCATCTCGATGAACCTGGCGGCGATCAAGAAGAACGCCACGCAGCAGATCGAGGGCTTCGACGTGCGTACGGACAACCCCTTGAACCCGGCTTCCAGCCTCTCGGGCGGCAACCAGCAGAAGGTCGTCATGGCCCGCGAGCTGAGCCGTGATTTGAAGCTGTTCATCGCTTCGCAGCCAACCCGTGGCGTGGATGTGGGATCCATCGAATTCCTGCACCGCCGCATTGTCGCCGAACGCGACAAGGGCACCCCGGTGATGATCGTGTCCACCGAGCTGGACGAAGTCATGGAACTGGCCGACCGCATCGCGGTGCTCTACAAGGGCAAGATCAACGGCATTGTGCCGGGGGATACCTCCCGTGAAGTATTGGGCCTGATGATGGCCGGCGTTTCGCAGGAAGAAGCTCTGGCCCAGGCCGACTTCACCAAGGCGGACAATGAGCCGGTTGAAGCCAAGCCAGTTAGCGAGCAGGACAACCAGGAAGGAGAAGCGCAGTGAGCGAGAAAGCACCTGTGGTTCCCGAATCCGGCAAGCAGGGCAATGACCTGCTGCGCCAGATCACCCAGGGACCGGGCCTGGTCTCGATCCTCGGCGTCATCGTCGCCCTGGTCATCGGCGGCCTGCTGATTGCAGTGACCGATGAGAAGGTCGGCGAAACCGCCGGCTACCTCTTCGCCCAGCCTTCGGCCTTCTTCAGCGAGTTCTGGCGTGCGGCCACCGAAAGCTACGTGGCCCTGTTCAACGGCTCGATCTACAACTCCTCCCAGGGCTTCAAGCCGTTCTTGGAGACCCTGACCGTTTCCACCCCGCTGATTTGCGCCGGCCTGGGCGTGGCCGTGGCCTTCCGTGCCGGCCTGTTCAACATCGGTGCCCAGGGCCAGATCATCATCGGCTCGGTACTGGCCGCCTACATCGGCTTCGCCTGGCACCTGCCGCTGGTCCTGCACCTGCTGCTGGTGATCGTCTTCGGCCTGCTTGGCGGTGCGATCTGGGGCGGCCTGGTAGGCCTGCTCAAGGCCAAGACCGGCGCCCACGAAGTGATCCTGACGATCATGTTCAACTACGTGGCCGTGTACCTCATCGACTTCTTGATGAACACCCAGGCATTCCGCCGCCCAGGGGAAACCAACCCGATCTCCCCGATCCTGGACCCCTCGGCAGTGTTCCCGGCCATCCCGGGCTCGCGCCTGCACCTGGGCTTCGTCATGGCAGTGCTGCTGGTCATCCTGATTTCCTGGATGTTCAAGCGCTCCACCGTCGGCTTCGAATTCCGCGCAGTGGGGCATAACCCTGAAGCCGCGCAAACCGCCGGCATCAACGTCGCCCGCACCACCATCCTCGCGATGGCCCTGGCCGGCGCGCTGGCTGGCGCCGCCGGTGTGGCGCAGGTTGCCGGTACCGAAAAGGTGCTCACCGCCGGCATCGCCGGTTCGCTGGGCTTCGATGCGATCACCGTAGCCCTGCTGGGCCGCTCCACCCCATGGGGCACCTTCTTCGCCGGCTTGCTCTTCGGTGCATTCCAGGCCGGTGCCGTGAACATGCAGATCACCACGGGCACGCCGATCGACATTGTTTCGGTGGTGCAGTCGCTGATCGTGCTGTTCATCGCCGCACCGCCATTGGTCAAGGCCCTCTTTGGCATGAATCGCAAGAAGAAGCGCAGCTCCAAGATCGAACCAACTAAGGCAGGTGCCAAGTGACCACTTCGACCTTGCAACCGGCAATTAACGTCTTGCCGTCCAAGAAGACCCCGATCATCCTTTCGGTGATCGCAGTCATCGTCTTCTTCAGCTTCGGCTTGCTGGGCAACGACCAGAGCGCGCACTTCACGCTGGATAGCGCCGGCGACGCCTTCACGTTGCCGGAACTGGTCTTCCCAGGCCGCATCACCAACATCGTGTTCGGCGTACTGCTGCTGGCCTTGGCCGCCTACTCATGGATGCAGCGCAAGCAGGGCAAGATGCTGGCCACCTGGATGGTGGCCGTAGCCGCAGTCCTGTTCGTGCTGGGCTTCCTGATCTGGGTAGTCTCCGGGGCGAACATCAACAGCATCTCGCTGGCCAGCTTGCTGGCCGGTGGCGTGGTGCTGGCAGTGCCGCTGGTCTTCGGTTCGCTTTCGGGCGTGCTGTGCGAACGTGCTGGCGTGGTCAACATCGCCATCGAAGGACAGCTGCTTGGCGGCGCCTTCACTGCCGCCCTGGTGGCCTCGCTGACCAAGAACGCCTTCGCAGGGCTGATCGCCGCTGGCCTGGCCGGTGCGCTGGTCTCGCTGGTGCTGGCGATCTTCTCGATCAAGTACCTGGTCAACCAGATCATCGTCGGCGTGGTCTTGAACGTGCTGGTATCGGGCATCACCGGCTTCCTGTTCACCACCGTGATGCAGGAAGACCCGGAGCGGTTCAACTCGCCAGCGCACCTGCCAGTGATTGACATCCCGCTGCTCTCCTCGATCCCGGTCATCGGCCCGATCCTCTTCAAGCAGTCGGTCATCGGCTACCTGATGTACCTGGCCGTCTTCCTGGTCTGGTTCGGATTGTTCAAGACCAAGTGGGGCCTGCGCGTACGCGCCGTGGGCGAGCACCCGAAGGCAGCGGACACCCTGGGCATCAAGGTCAACTCAATCCGCTTCTGGAATGTGACTCTCGGCGGCATCGTGGCCGGTATCGGCGGGTCCTTCTTCACCCTGGTGGCCATCGATTCCTTCACCAAGGAGATCTCCGGCGGACGCGGCTTCATCGCGCTGGCCGCGGTGATCTTCGGACGCTGGAACCCGATCGGCGCCTTCTTGGCTGCCCTGCTCTTCGGCTTTGCAGATAACCTGCAGGTCATCCTCACCATCATCGGCACCCCGGTGCCAAGCCAGTTCATGGCGATGATGCCTTACCTCGTCACGATCTTCGCGGTGGCCGGCCTGGTGGGACGCTCACGCGGACCAGCGGCTGCGGGCGAACCGTATGTGAAGGAATAGCGTAAAACGATGAATGCCAACAACGCGCCGTGGCCACAGCTTGAAGCTGCGGCTGCGGCCGCGCTGTCTCAGGCCTACGCGCCCTACTCGAAGTTCCGGGTGGGGTCCGCGGCACTGACCAGCGACGGCCGCCTGATATCCGGCTGCAATGTAGAAAACGCCGCCTACGGGGTCACCCTGTGCGCCGAATGCGCCATGATCGGCCAGCTGTTCGCCACCGGCGGGGGCACCTTGGAGAACTTCGTGTGCTTCGGCCAGCTTGAAGACGGGGCACTGGAGCTGATCACCCCGTGCGGCCGCTGCCGCCAGCTGCTCTTCGAGCACCGTGGTGCAGCCCTGCAGATCAAGACCGCCCGCGGGATCGTGGGCATCAACGACTTGCTTCCCGATGCTTTCGGGCCGCAGAACCTCAACGCCTAGCGCCGGAGCACACCGGCCAACAGCAGAACGGAAGGTGCCGCACATGGCTACCGAGCAATTCAGTGCCGTCGAGGTCATCCGCGCCAAGCGCGATGGCCAAGTACTGGGCAACGAGATGATCGACTGGACCATCGACGCCTACACCCGCGGGGCCATCGCCGAAGAGCAGATGTCCGCCTTGAACATGGCCATCTACTTCCAGGGCATGAACCGCAGCGAGATCTCGCGCTGGACCAACGCGATGATCAACTCCGGAGAACGCATGGACTTCTCCACCCTTGCAGACCCTTCGGGCAAGCACCTGGCCACCACCGACAAGCACTCCACCGGTGGCGTGGGGGACAAGATCACCTTGCCGCTGGCACCGCTGGTCGCCAGCTTCGGCGTGGCCGTCCCGCAGCTCTCGGGCCGCGGACTGGGCCACACCGGCGGCACTTTGGACAAGCTCGAAGCCATCCCGGGCTGGAAGGCTGATCTGTCCAACGAAGCGCTGTTCGACCAGCTCTCCACCGTCGGCGCGGTCATTTGCGCAGCTGGCACCGGACTGGCCCCGGCGGATAAGAAGCTGTACGCGCTGCGCGATGTCACCGCCACCGTGGAAGCGATCCCGCTGATCGCCTCCTCGATCATGAGCAAGAAGATCGCCGAAGGCACCGGCACCCTGGTGCTGGATGTGAAGGTCGGTTCCGGCGCGTTCATGAAGGACGAGGCCATGGCCCGCGAGCTGGCCGAGACCATGGTGAACCTGGGCACCGATGCCGGGGTGAACACCGTGGCGCTGCTGACCAACATGGAAACCCCGCTGGGCCTAACCGCAGGCAACGCGATCGAGGTCGAGGAATCCGTCGAGGTCCTGGCCGGCGGCGGGCCGCAGGACGTCATCGAGCTGACCGTGGCGCTGGCTACCGAGATGCTGGCTGGTGCCGGAATCAAGGATGTCGATGTTGCCGCTGCGCTGAAGAACGGCCAGGCCATGGACGTGTGGCGCAAGATGATCGCTGCCCAGGGCGGCGACCCGAATGCCAAGTTGCCGGTGGCCAAGGAATCGCACACCGTGGTGGCACCTGCCGAGGGTGTGCTGCTCAAGCTGGATGCCATGGACATCGGCTTGGCCGCCTGGACCTTGGGCGCGGGCCGTGCCCGCAAGGAAGACAGCGTCCAGGCGGGCGCGGGCGTGCGCATGCATGTGAAGCCAGGAGCCTTGGTGCGCCGTGGCGAGCCTATTGCCACGTTGCTGACCGATACCCCGGAAAAGATGGAGCGCGCCATTGAACTGGTCCAGCGAGCCATCATGGTCGGTTCGGCCGATGACCGTCCGGACACCCGCCTGATCTTGGAGCGCATCGCGGCCAAGTAGGCAATTGCTGCTTGAATTTTGGAGCTGGGAGACACTTCGTTGTGTCTCCCAGTTTCTTTTTGCCCGCATGCCACCGAGGCCGCTGCCGGAACTAGAAGTTCACAGCAAGTTCCCGGGAACCATAATGCCGTAGTCAATCGTTAGTTAGTTATCTCCTACTGCGGTCGTGGATGAGAACTGTCCACATGGCTACGAAAGTAGGATGCGCGTGAGGTAGTTCTCGAGCGAAGATGGATGAACACTGAGCGCAACGGACGCTTCGGGAAAGTAGATGTAAGCACGCATGGAATTAGTCAATGAAGCAATTACGCAGGCCGCCAGCGCATGGTGGATCTTGCCGCTGTTGTTTCTGTTTTGCATGATCGATGCGATATTCCCTGTCGTACCGAGCGAATCATTCTTGGTTTCCCTCGCTGCAGTAGGGGTTCACACCGGAGTTCCCAACCTGGTTCTCATTGGCTTGCTGGGAGCCGGTGGTGCCTTGCTCGGCGACCAGATCACCTTCGCGATCGGTCGCAAGATCGGTTCCCGGGGATTCAAGTGGATGCGCGGTAAACGTGCGCAGCGGGTGCTCAAATACGCTGAGAAAAAACTTGCAACCTCCGGAGCACTGCTCATTTTCACCGCCCGGTATATCCCTATTGGCCGTGTTGCCGTGAACCTGACGGCAGGCGCCACCGGTTTCAGCCACAAGCGCTTCACCATCTTCGACACCATTGGTGTGCTCACCTGGGCGGCCTATTCCATCAGCATCGGCGCGATGGCTGGAAACTGGATGCACGACAACAAGCTGCTGGGAATCATCGTCTCCATCGTCATCGCTGTGGTGCTGGGATTCATCATCGACCGGATCGTCAGCTGGGTGCTTGGACGCATGCATCGCCATGCCGATGCGCGCAAGGAACACACCGGAGAACTGCTTCGGCAGACGGTGCCACCGGCCCCGCAAGAGCGTTAACCTGCCGTGTTGATCAGGCTCACACCACAGCCGGCAGATCTTTACCTGTGGGAGCTGTCAGTTCAGCGGAAATGCGACTAGGCTCAGTGGTGTGACTGAAGAAATGATTCATACTGCCTACGATCCCGAATTCGACTTCCGGGATCTGCCTAAAGTTTCGCTACACGACCACCTTGACGGTGGCCTGCGCCCTCAGACGATCATTGATTTGGCCGCTGAGATTGGCCATGAGTTACCAGAGACCGAAGCTGAAGCTTTGGGTGAATGGTTCCGTGAATCGGCCGACTCCGGGTCGCTAACACGCTACCTGGAAACCTTCGAGCACACCGTAGCGGTCATGCAGACCCGCGATGCGCTGATCCGCGTTGCACGCGAATTCGTTGAAGATCTTGCCGAAGACGGCGTGATCTACGGTGAAGTGCGCTACGCACCTGAACAGCACCGCCGCGAAGGCCTGAGCCTGGACGACGTCGTTGACGCCATCCAGGAGGGCCTGGACCAGGCCTGCGAGAAGCTCAATGCCGAGGGCCATCCAATGCAGATCGGCCAGATTGTGTCCGCCATGCGCCACAGCGACCAGAGCGTGGAAATCGCGAAGCTGGCCTTGCGCCACCGCGGCCGCGGCGTCGTCGGTTTTGACATCGCCGGTGCCGAAGATGGCTTCCCGCCATCGAAAATGAAGGAAGCCTTCGACCTGCTGGCTGAAAACCTCTTCCCGACCACCGTGCACGCTGGCGAAGCAGCAGGCCTGGAATCCATCAAGGAAGCCATCCTGATCGGCCGCGCCCAGCGCCTGGGCCACGGCGTTCGGGTTGCCGAGGACATCGAAATTGAATTCGGTGCCATCGACGAGAACGGCGAAGAGCTCAGCGACGACACCGGCCTGGTATCGCTTGGCCCGGTGGCCAACTGGGTCCGCGAACGCGGCATCCCATTGGAAGTCTGCCCTTCCTCCAATCTGCAGACCGGTGCCACCGCCAAGTTCGGCGAGGGCATTACGAACCACCCGATCGACCTGCTGGTGCAGACCGGTTTCAACGTCACCATCTCGCCGGATAACCGCCTGATGTCGCAGACCACGATCTCGGATGAATTCGAGTTGCTCGTCGAAGCTTTCGACTACGACTTGGAAGATCTGCTGGATCTGACCTTGAACGCTGCTGAAGCTGCATTTGTCCCGCTGGAAATGCGTGAACTGCTCGTCGAGTACATCAACGACTACTACGACAACTTGCTTGATGACGAGGACTACGACGAGGACGAATACGAAAACGTCGCCGACTAGTTCCCAGTTGCTGTAAAAACTAGCGAAGCCGCCTCTTGCCATGCAATGGCAAGAGGCGGCTTCGCTATTTTTCGAACGCGAATCCTAGAACGGGTACTGCTTCTTGGTGGACTGCACACCGATCCAGTGGTCGGTGGTGAACTCCTCGATGGCCCATTCGCCGTTGAAACGGCCCAGACCCGAATTCTTCTCCCCGCCGAACATCACGTGCGGTTCATCGTTGACCGTGATGTCGTTGATATGGGTCATTCCTGCCTTGATGCCACGGGCAAAGGCAACGCCTTGTTCCAGATTCTGGGTGAACACCGCGGAGGACAAGCCGAACTCGGTGTCGTTGGCCAGTTCCAAGGCATGTGCCTGGCTCTCGGCCTTGGCAATGCCCACCACCGGTCCGAAGATCTCCTCGCGGAAGAGCTCCATCTGGCTGGTGACATCTGCGAAGACATGCGGCGAGACCACGCGGCCGTTGATGGACCCAGCAAGCACTTCTCGTGCGCCCTGGCTGCGGGCCGTTTTGATCTTGGTGCTGACCGATTCCAACTGGGCGTCGTTGATGATGGGACCCACAAGGTTTGCTGGATCTGCGGCATCGCCATAGCCGAGCTTATTGACCTGCTCGATGAACTTCTCGATGAATTCCTCGTAGACAGGTGCCTGGACGATGATGCGGTTGATAGCCATGCAGATCTGTCCTTGATGCAGGAACTTTCCCAGAGTCGCGGCCTTGGCAGCTTCCTCCAGATCGGCATCTTCCAGAACGACAAATGGTGCATTGCCGCCAAGCTCCAAGGCCACACGCTTCATGTGCTCGCCACTGACAGCAATTTTTCCGACGTTCTTGCCCACCGGGGTGGAGCCGGTGAAAGAGACCAGCGACGGGGTCTGATGGGCAACGAAGTAATCGCCGATCTCCGAACCGGAGCCAACCAGCGCGTTGAGCACGCCTTCGGGCAGGCCAGCCTCGGCGAAGGCCTTGGCCAAGACCAGGGCGCCGACCAACGGGGTATCCGAAGCCGGTTTGAGCACGACCGCATTGCCCAGGGCCAAAGCTGGTGCCACGGACCGAGCTGAAAGCAGCATCGGGAAGTTCCACGGGCTGATCACCGCCACGACACCGACCGGTTCGCGGTAGACCCGGTTCTCCTTGCCTTCGGCATTCGAGGGCAGGATCTTTCCGTGGACGCGGGTGGGGAAGGTGGCCGCTTCGCGAATCGCCGCGATGGTGCCGCCCAGTTCAATATTCGCCTTCAAGTGGGTAGAACCGGACTCGGCGATCAGCAGCGCGAGGATGCCATCGAAGTTGCCCTGCAGGTAATCGGCAGCCTGATTCAGGACCTTGGAACGCTTGGCGGGGGAGAGCGAGGCCCACCCGGGCTGGGACGTGGCGGCCGCTTGGTAGGCCGCATCGACATCCTCGGTTGAGGCTTGGCGGATCTCGGCTAAAAGCGAATCATCGAAAGGGTTGGTGGTGCGCAGCGTGGCATCAGAGCGGCCTTCAACCCACTGGCCGCCAATGAAGAGCGTGGCCGGAAGCTGCTCTAGGAACCGGAGTTTGGCGGTGCTTTGGACAGTCATTGGCATTCCTCACTTCGTCGGGATGAATTACGGCAATGCTAGCCCGAAAGGATCGGTGGTGGGGACTAATCGGCCGCTGGCTGAATACCTTGTTTCGGTAGCATGTTCCTATGCAGGAGAACAGAACGCAGCTAGAGCAGCTCAACGCCACCGTACGGACGCTTCGCAACAAATGCGCCTGGACCAATGCACTGACCCATGAGTCGCTGCGCACCTATCTCATTGAGGAAAGCTATGAGGTTCTTGACGCCATCGCTGAACAGAATCCTTCCCTCTTGAAGGAAGAACTGGGCGACCTGTACTTCCAGATCCTGTTGCACTCCCTGATCGCCGAAGAACACGGCCAATTCGGCTTGGAAGATGTGGCCGAAACGCTGAATGCGAAATTATTGCGCCGCAACCGGCATATTTTTGATGAGCAGGGACAGGTCCGCCAAGAGATCATTACGGATGTAGATGAGATTATCCGCGTATGGGATGCTGCCAAGCAGGCCGAACGCGCCGGCCAGCCGCGCAAGCGGAAGAATGCCGGTCTGCCTGCAGGGTTGCCGGCCCTGGCACTGGCGCAGAAACTGCTCGATCGCCATGCCAGAGCGGGATCCGAGCAGACTGCAACGGGGCTGGTTAGCCAGCAGCTGCGCGAGCGGGTTACCGATGAACGCTCGCTTGCGGCCGAACTCATGGCCCTGTCGGCGAGGGCTGAAGAACTGGGATTGGACGCTGAATCGGTGCTTCGTGCAGCCCTGGGCCAGCAGTACGGCGCGGAAACCGACGCAACAACATCGCGCAAATCACCTTTGAAGCGCTAGGCTAGAGACAGGCAATGGCGCCGACGGTCTTATCAGCGACCGCTGGTTGACCAGCCCTTAGACCACCCCTTTTCTACAAGGAGTCCATACTCATGGCATTGATTGACGCCATTCACGCGCGCGAAATCCTCGATTCCCGCGGCAATCCGACCGTTGAGGTCGAGGTCCTGCTATCTGACGGCTCGCACGGCCGCGCAGCTGTTCCTTCGGGTGCATCCACCGGTGCATTCGAAGCCGCTGAGCGTCGCGACGGCGACCAGGACCGTTACCTCGGCAAGGGCGTTTTGGGCGCTGTAGAGTCCGTGATTGAGGAAATCGCTGATGAGCTGGAGGGCCTTGACGCCACTGACCAGCGCGCCATCGACGCCGCCATGATTGAACTGGACGGCACCGCCAACAAGTCCAAGCTGGGCGCCAACGCCATCCTCGGCGTCTCCCTGGCAGTAGCAAATGCTGCCGCTGTGAGCGCCAACCTGCCACTGTACAAGTACCTGGGCGGCCCGAACGCACACGTACTGCCAGTGCCACTGATGAACATCCTCAACGGCGGTTCCCACGCCGACTCCGACGTGGACATCCAGGAATTCATGATCGCCCCTATCGGCGCACCGTCCTTCTCCGAGGGCCTGCGCTGGGGCGTTGAGGTTTACCACAACCTCAAGTCCGTACTGAAGGAAAAGAACCTGTCCACCGGCCTGGGCGATGAGGGCGGTTTCGCTCCGAACCTGCCAAGCAACCGTGCGGCACTGGAACTGATCACCGAGGCCATCAAGCGCGCCGGCTACACCCCGGGTGAAGACATTGCTCTTGCCTTGGACGTTGCTTCTTCCGAGTTCTACGAGAACGGCGCTTACCAGTTCGAAGGCAAGGCGCTGTCCGCTCAGGAAATGAGCGACTACTACGCAGGCCTGGTCGCTGACTTCCCATTGGTTTCCATCGAGGATCCACTGGATGAAGACGACTGGGATGGCTGGAAGACCCTGACCGACGCCATCGGCGACAAGGTGCAGCTGGTGGGCGACGACCTGTTCGTCACCAACCCGCAGCGTCTGGCCGACGGCATCGCCAAGGGCACCGCTAACTCGCTGCTGGTGAAGGTCAACCAGATCGGTACCCTGACCGAGACCATCGATGCAGTGACCATGGCGCAGCGCGCCGGTTACACCACCATCACCTCGCATCGTTCGGGTGAAACCGAAGATGTGACCATCGCTGACATCTGCGTGGCAACCAACGCCGGCCAGATCAAGACCGGTGCACCAGCTCGCTCCGAGCGCGTAGCCAAGTACAACCAGCTGCTGCGCATCGAAGAAGACCTGGGTGCTTCGGCACTCTACGCTGGCCGTAGCGCTTTCCCGCGTTTCAACAGCTAATTTTCAGTTGTAGCGAATAAGCTCGTCGGTAGTGGATACCGGCGAGCTTTTCGTTATTTAATGGAATTATCTTGCCTAATCCACGGCAACACCGCACGAGAAGCACCACGGGAATTGGGGGAGTATGGCTCAGCGTCCACCGCGAATGCCTCGCCGTAATACTCCGGATCCGGCAGAACAAAGCGCAGTAACCCCGGTTGATCAGGCGAAACCTGTTAACGCAGGGAATGAAGCTGAACCGGCTACCGATGCCCTGCATATTGTTGATCCGCAGAAACCGGTAAAGAAAGCTCCGAGAACAGCACGTCCAGAGACTCCTGCTGCTGGTGCGCCGAAGCCACGAAGTGCCAGCGTGAAGCCGAAAACCACGACACGCTCAACGTCAGATGCGTCACGCGGACCGAAAAAGTTTGAAGGCAATTACGCGCAGAAGCCCAAGGCTCCGCTGCGTGAAAGGGCCAAGGAAAAACAGAACGAACGCCGACGCGATGACCGGGTCAAATTCTCCGCCGCGGTACGCCGCAAACCGGGGCAGAAGCCGGTTGACAACAAACAGGTTCCCGAAGGCGAACCCATTGCTGCGCACCGTTTTTCCGGTCGGATCGCAGCGCTGATCGTGGTTCTCGCGTTCTTCGCCGTGATGCTTGTGCCTACCGTGAACTTCTACCGCACGCAAATGGCTGAGCTGAACGAATTGCATGCGTCGATTGAAGCGCTGGAGACCCAACGCGACGAGCTCAAAGCCGAGATTGCGCGCTGGGATGATCCCTTGTACATCAAGCAGCAAGCACGCGAGCGGATAAACTTGGTAATGCCCGGTGAAAAGCTCTACATGGTGGTCGGCGAACGCCCACAGGATGAAGAGACTTCCACCGAAGGCAACGGGAGCACCTTCGAGGTGCGCCAGGAACTTCCATGGGTTGATGCACTGCTCGACTCTGTCCGACGTTCTGCCACTGACTAACTACTTTTAAACCCGAAGAGACTTATAACCGTGACTGAACAGCCAATCCGCGAAGCCCTTGACGCCGCCGGACGAGTACCTAGCGAAGCCGATCTGGATACCCTCTCGCGCCAGCTGAACCGCCCAGTGCGCGACGTAGTTGAAATCGGTGCGCGCTGTGTTTGCGGCAACCCGCTGGTAGCAACCACAGCTCCACGCTTGTCTTCGGGAATTCCTTTCCCCACCACTTACTACCTGACTCACCCGGTAATCACTGCCGCTGTTTCTCGTTTGGAAGCAGCGGGCTTGATGAACGAGATGAATGAGAACCTGGGCGAAGACCCGCAGCTGGCACAGGCCTATGTTGCGGCGCACGAGTCGTACCTGGCCAACCGCGACGCCATCGGCGCACGTTCGGGCACCGGCGCCGTTCCGGAAATCGCAGGGGTCTCCGCCGGCGGCATGCCAACCCGCGTCAAGTGCCTGCACGTGCTGGTAGGCCATTCGCTGGCTGCCGGTGAAGGCGTGAACCCATTGGGCGACCAAGCATTGGAAGCAATCTCCCAGTGGTGGACCAAGGACAAGTGCTACTGCGTGGGCGCGTGGGATACCGAGTCTGCGGCTCCGAGCCGCGACCGTTCGCGCCATGTGAAGACCCAGGAAATGCAGGACCCTGCTGCCAAGCGTGCAGAACGCGCCCGCAAGCGTGCCCAGCGTGAAGCAGCCCAGGGCTCTGATCAGGATGATGCCTAATGCGCGTTGCCGGTATCGATTGCGGAACTAACTCCATCCGCCTGCTCATCGCTGACGTGGATGCTGAAGGCCAGCTTGTCGACGTGCTGCGCACCATGCGCATTGTCCGCTTGGGCCAGGGCGTAGACGCC
Organism: Glutamicibacter sp. MCAF14; assembly: GCF_052114325.1. NCBI lineage: Bacteria > Bacillati > Actinomycetota > Actinomycetes > Micrococcales > Micrococcaceae > Glutamicibacter > Glutamicibacter sp. MCAF14. Next base: position 398,302 of record NZ_JBFREO010000003.1, on the reverse strand, counting down.
ACCGGGGCCTTCGCTCCCGAAGCCCTGGAACGCACCTTTGCCGCCACCCGCGAGTACAAGAAATTGTGCGATGAGCATCAGGTGCAGGCCATTCGCTTCGCGGCGACCTCGGCGGCACGCGACGCTTCGAATCGTGAACTTTTCTCTGCGCAGATTACCAAGATCCTGGGCGTAGCCCCAGAAGTGATCAGCGGTGAGGAAGAGGCATCCTTGTCCTTCACCGGGGCCGCTTCGGTCCGTGCCGGTCAAAGCGGCAAGAGCCTGGTGATCGACCTTGGCGGAGGATCTACCGAATTCGTGCTGGGCGACGAAACCGGCCCGCTGGCTGCCAAGAGCCTGGACATGGGCTGCGTTCGGGTTACCGAGCGTTTCCACCAAGCTGGACTGCGCTCTGATGCGGCACTGGATTTCATGGACAGCACCTTGGAAACCTTGACCGGTGCGGTGGACGTTTCACAGGTCGATGCCGTGATCATGGTGGCCGGGACGTTCACGACGCTCACAGCCCAGGCCCTGGGACTGAAGGCTTATGAGTCGGAAAAGATCCATGGAGCACAGCTGAGTTTTGCCCAAATGCGACAGGCAACTGACAGCATGCTCTCCTACACCCGTGAGGAGCGCGCATCGCTGGGCTTCATGCACCCTGGCCGTGTAGACGTGATTCAAGCAGGTGCAGCCATTGTGCAGCGCATCCTTTATTACCTGGAAAAGACCAGTGCGAACCGCGAGATGCTCTTGATTGCATCCGAGCACGATATCCTCGACGGAATCGCGGCCTCAGCTGCCGTTGCCTAATTTTGCCACCCAGCCACCGACCCAAGGAGTTGTCTTGAGCTCAGCTTTGCGCGCCAGGAAAAAGACAAGCATCTTCAAGTTCAGCACTGTGCTTGTGGTGGCGCTATTGGCATTTACCTCGCTCAGTATTGGTGCACCGGCCCATGCTGACAACATGCGTGAATCCGAGTACTGGCTGGATTCCCTCGGCGTGACCGAAGCGCATAAGACAACAAAGGGCGAAGGCGTTAAAGTCGCCATCATCGATACCGGTATTGATACTTCGCACCCTGATCTGAAGGGCGCCATTGTCGGGGGTACCGATATGTCCGGCTCTGGCGGAGAAAAGGGCAACAAGCCAATTGGCGTCATGAGTGAACATGGCACCTTGGTGGCCACCTTGCTGGCGGGACGCGGCAATAACAAGAGCGAAATCAACCGGGTTAAATCCGAAAACGAACGCTTGAAGACCGCGTGGGAGAAAGCCAAGAAGACTGCTGAGGACGACGACAAGGACATTCCCGAAGAACCTGAATACGAAAAGGTTCCGAAACTGACCCGTGGCAGTGATGGAGTGCTGGGTGTTGCCCCGGCAGCAGATCTGCTTTCTGTATCGCTGTGGATGGGCGAAGGCAATCCGTCCAAGATTCCAGTGGAAACCCAGATTCCGCGAGCGGTGAAATGGGCAGTGGATTCTGGTGCCAAAGTCATCAACATGTCTCTTGGCTCAACTAGCCCGGCGTGGCCAGAAAGCTGGGATGACGCTTTCAAATATGCAGAGGACCATGACGTGGTCATCGTTGCTGCGGCTGGCAACCGTTCTGGTGGCATGAGCCAGGTCGGTGCACCGGCAACTATCCCAGGAGTACTAACGGTCGCTGGCGTTGATGCCAGCGGCAAGGCTTCGCAGGATTCTTCGACAGAAGGCATTTCCATTGGTGTTGCCGCCCCTGCTGAGCAGCTGGTTGGCGGCTTGCCTGGCGATGGATATGCCCGCTGGTCCGGTACGTCTGGTGCCGCCCCGCTGGTAGCTGGAGTCGCTGCGTTGATCCGTTCCGAGTATCCGGATATGAAGGCTCCTGAGGTAATCAACCGAATCTTGAAGACTGCCAAGGATACCGGAGCTGCTGGCGTGGACAACCTCTACGGCTACGGAATTATTGATGCCAATGCGGCGCTGACCGCAAAAGTACCAGCCGTGACCAAGAACCCTTTGGGGACCATTGAAGAATGGATCCGCGTCCACCGCCGGAACACCGTGTCTCAGACCGAGACTCCGGCACCGGGGGTCTCCATGGAGAAATCGGACCTGAAGCAAGTCGCGGCCCCCAAGCCAGTTCTTCCTGATGGCAAGGCCCCTGTGCTGCAGCCGGTGCTCATCATCGGTGGAGGAGTGCTGCTGCTATTGGTGCTCGTTGCTGGTGGTACCCAAACGATGGTGCGCCGTCGACGTGAGCGGGCTACGGAAAACCTGGCCTCGGCTTCCCTGAGCTCCTTGGAAGTCCCAAAACAAGCTGAGGGGCGGGATCTGTTTGATGAGATTCCCGAAGAAGAGAAGTAAATAGCGTCCGAAGCGGGGTGGAAATTGAAGTTCCACTCCGCTTTTGCGTGCCTACCGATACTTAATTCGATAATGGGAGCTCAAACGTCTCAGTGCGAATCCTTCGCATATGGCCCAGACGTGACATACCGAACGGAAACACTTAGTGAATGTTTTCACTAACTCGGGAAATCCGCGTAGAATCAACAGTATGTCGATCATCGAATCCTCCCAGAAGCGTCCGCGCATTCTTATCGTTGGCGGTGGCTACGTAGGCCTGTACGTCGCGATGAAGTTGCAGAAGAAGGTCAAGGCACACGGCGGCATCGTCACCGTTGTCGACCCAAACCCATACATGACTTACCAGCCATTCCTCCCAGAAGTTGCCGGTGGCCAGATTGAACCACGCCACGTAGTGGTCTCGCACCGCCAGCACCTGAAGCACTCCGAACTGGTCAACGGCAGCGTGCTGAGCATCGACCATGCCAGCAAGAAGGCTGTTATTGCCCCAGTGAACGGCGAGCAGTTCGAGCTGGAATACACCGACATCGTGATGTCCGCTGGTGCGATCACCCGTACCTTCCCAATCACCGGTCTGGCTGAAACCGGCATTGGCCTGAAGACCATCGAAGAGGCCGTGGCCCTGCGCAACAAGGTTGCCGAGCGCATCGAGTCCGCTTCGAACATGACTGACCCAGTGGCACGCAAGCGCGCACTGACCTTCGTGGTTGTCGGTGGCGGCTTCGCCGGTATCGAAACCATCGCCGAGCTTGAAGATATGGCTCGTCACCTGATCGAGCTCAATGACCGCATCGACGCGAAGGAAGCACGCTTCGTTCTCGTTGAGGCAATGGGCCGCATCATGCCAGAAGTTACCGCCGAGCAGGCAGAGTGGGTTGTCGAGCACCTGCGCAGCCGCGGTATCGAGGTTCTGCTGAACACTTCGCTGAACAGCGCAGAAGAAGGCAACCTGGAACTGATCAACATGGCTGACAAGTCCCCAGCGGGCTCGTTCGGCGCCGACACCTTGATCTGGTGCGCTGGCGTTATGGCCAACCCAATGGTTCGCTCCACCGATTTCCCAATCGAGCAGCGCGGCCGCATCGAGACCCGCACCGACCTGCGCATCAAGGACGCCAACGGTGATCCACTGGAAGGCGCATGGGCAGCTGGCGATATTTCGGCAGTCAAGGACGTTACCGGCGGCCTGCCAGATGGCACCTGCGTTCCCAACGCACAGCACGCAGTACGCCAGGCTAAGCTCTTGGCAAAGAACCTGTATGCTGCCCGCTACGGCGTTGGCACCATCAAGGAATACAAGCACTCGAACCTCGGTGCAGTTGCAGGCTTCGGCCGCAACAAGGGCGTCGCCAAGGTCATGGGCCTGAAGCTCAAGGGCTGGCCAGCATGGATGGCACACCGCGGCTACCACGGCATGGCAATGCCAACCTTCGAGCGCAAGTTCCGCGTCGTAGGCGACTGGCTGGTTGCGCTGTTCTTCAAGCGCGACGCACTGCAGCTGAACAACCTCGAAGCACCACGCACTGCTTTCGAAGAGTCGGCCAAGCCAAAGAAGTAGGCACAGGCCTCAGATGATCGACTAGTGTGCGAGGGACCGAGAGATCGGTCCCTCGCACAATCATGTGGAGCGGATTTTCAATTTGCTTTCTCGATCGCGTAAGATTTGAGAGTCTTGCCCCTATGGTGGAATTGGCATACACGGCTGACTTAAAATCAGCTGCCGAAAGGCTTGTGGGTTCGAGTCCCACTGGGGGTACGGAATAAGACCGTTGCGGGTCCGGGGTGACCGGTCCGCGACGGTCTTTTCTCTTGCCGTGGAAGTGTGCAGGTTAGGCACAGCGCCGGTCGCTGGCCCTGTTGTTGGGCGAAACGGCGTGAATCGCGAAGCTGATACTGAAACTCTCAAGAATATCGCTCAGAGAGTATTTTTTTCTCGGATAATGGGCCGAATCATCCTTCTGACTGAGTGATTTCACAGCAACATTCAATAGGATTAAGCAAACGATCTTCTGCTAGCTACGTGCCAGCACCATCGCAACCTATAGGGGAATGACATTGGGCAACCCAATTTTTGGCTCCAGCAGCCGCTCTGATGCTTGGGGAACCAAGCCAGGAAGTCCTGTTGGATTCCGTGACACCGCAAATATGAGCGCAGACCAGCTGCAGCAGATGTACCAGCAGCCTGCTGCAACCAGCGCTGATACCGGCCGCATGACCATTGGCGGAACGATCAACAAGACCGCGATCTGCCTCGCCTTGGTTGTCATTGGCGCTGCAATTGGCTGGACCATTCCAGCCCTGATGCTGCCAGGTGCCCTGGTTGGATTTGTCCTCGGCTTGGTTAATGCTTTCAAGAAGCGCCCATCGCCGGTACTGATCCTCCTGTACGCAGCGGCGCAGGGTCTGTTCCTCGGTGGCCTTTCCGGTTTCCTGGAAAGCCAGGATAATCTTAAGGGCATCGCCGTCCAGGCTGTACTGGCGACCTTCTGTGTTGCTGGCGTTACCCTGGCGCTGTACCGCTCGGGCAAGTACCGCATGACTCCTAAGCTGAACAAGATGTTCATGATCGGCATGATCGGCCTGATCGCCTTCTCGCTGCTCAACATGGTTCTGATGCTCACCGGAGTTATCGACGGCATGTTCGGCATGCGCGGCGGCGTGCTCGGCCTGGTTATCGGTGTCGTTGCCGTTCTGCTTGCAACCTACGCTTTGGTTGCTGACTTCACCATGATCGAGGAACTCTCGAACCAGGGTGCTCCGGCCATTATGGCTTGGCGCGGTGCCTTCGGCCTGACCATGACCTTGATCTGGCTGTACACCGAGATCTTGCGTATCCTGGCTATCCTGCGTGGCGACGAGTAGTTCTACGCCTCCTGCTTGCTTGGACCAGTACCCATATCGGGTGCTGGTCCAAGATGTTTAATCGCCTGTAGCGTTGTCCTGCCTGACGTATTGTTGCGCTCCCAAGACCCATGAATATGACAACTGATTGGGCTGTCTTGAAGAATCTTGGTTAGATTCTTCCGTAGCAATATCGTTACTCGACGCACATCCAAGATGGCAAGAAGGACGCAATGAGCATCGACGAATCAACAGGCAAATCACCGGGATTGGTGAAGTCGCTGGGCAACCTTGACGCGCTGGCCTTGGGCTTCGGCGCCATGATCGGCTTCGGCTGGGTAGTGTTGACCGGAGGCTGGCTGAGCAACGCCGGCACCATGGGCGCCATGCTGGCCATGCTGGTCGGCGGCGGAATCATGGCAGTGGTCGGACTGACCTACGCGGAGCTGACCGCCGCCATGCCGAAGGCTGGCGGCGAGCATAACTTCATCCTGCGCGCGCTCGGTGCTCGTCCATCGTTCATCGGATCTTGGGCGATCACCGGCGGCTATGTAACCATCGTGGCCTTCGAAGCGGTGGCCCTGCCGCGCACCGTGGAATACATCTTCCCGGGCATGAGCCAGATTCCGCTGTGGACCGTAGCCGGATTCGAAGTCAACCTGACCTGGGCACTGGTGGGCGTGCTCGCCGCAGTGCTCATCACCTGGATTAACATCCGCGGGGTCAAGCAGGCTGGTGTCCTGCAGACCTTCGTGGTCCTCTTCCTGCTCGCTATCGGCGCGCTGCTGATCTTCGGGTCCTTCAGCGGTGGTGAAGTGCAGAACATGCAACCGCTGTTCACCCCGGGCATCAGCGGATTCTTCGCGGTGCTCGTCGCCGTGCCATTCCTCTTTATCGGCTTCGACGTCATCCCGCAGTCGGCGGAAGAAGTGAACATCCCAGCCAAGCAGATCGGCAAGCTTGTCGTTGTCTCGGTCATCATGGCCACCTTGTGGTACGTCATGGTCGTGCTGACCACCGCCTCGGCAATGCCAGCAGGTGAATTGGCCGGTGCAGATATCGCCACCGCGGATGCCTTCGGCGCGATGTTCAATTCGGACTTGATGGCTAAGGTCCTGATCGCCGGCGGCATTGCCGGCATCCTGACTTCGTGGAATTCCCTGCTGCTGGGAGCTTCACGCTTGGTCTACTCGCTGGCCCGCAGCGGCATGCTGCCTTCATGGTTCGGCCAGCTGCACCCCAAATACAGCACTCCGGCTAACGCGCTGCTATTCATCGGCGGGATCTCCGTGCTCGCCCCGTTCTTCGGTGCCGAGATGCTCGGCTGGCTCGTGGACTCCGGGGCACCGAGCATTATCGTGGCTTACTTCCTGGTTTCGGTGACCTTCTTGGTGCTGCGCAAGCGCGAGCCCCAGATGGATCGTCCACTGCGCGTGGGCGGCAACAACAATGGCGGGGTCATCATCGGCTGGGTTTCGGTGCTGCTCACCGCGGCGCTGTTCAGCCTGTACATGCCGGGCATGCCCGCCTCGCTGAGCTGGGAGCCTTGGGCGATCTTCGGTGTCTGGTGGCTGCTGGGCGCGGCGTTCTACTTCAAGGTTCCGGCAGGTATCAAGCCTGGCGAGGACGCGGAACACAGGGTGCTCGAAGTTGTGCGCCGCCGCCGCAAGTAGCAGCACGTACCGCTTTCAATGGCATATTCTGCGCAATCTGGCCACCTGCACTAAAGGCAGGCACACATATTGAGCGTGATTTTCTGGAGCAGTGCCCATATCGGGCACTGCTCCTCGTTTTATGTCACAATCGTGACATGGATCGATAGGCGGCTTGGCAAACGCGATAGCGTAGTTCCATGAAGAGCAGCCGGTTCGATCGACTACGCCGCTTGCGCGTCTCGCTTCCGAGCAAGCCAGCAAATGCACTTGATGTGCCGCGCGCGGACAGCACCGACTTCCAAAGCGCCGAAGACATGCCCTATGCCGTGCGCATGGCCGCGGCCTGGGCGTGGCGTTTCCTGATCGTCGTCGCCGCTCTGGGTGTGCTGGTATGGGCTCTGTCCAAGATTTCTCTGCTGGTCATCCCCGTGCTGGTTTCCGCATTGCTCGCCGGGCTGCTCTCTCCGGTAGTCAATGCCATGAATTCAAGGCTTGCAGTCCCGCGCGGACTGGCCGTGGGCATCACCCTGATCGGGTTCTTCGCGTTGGTGACCGCCGGATTGTCGCTGGCCGGACAACGCCTGACCGCGGGCTTCAACGCCCTGTGGACCCAAGCGCTGGCAGGCATCGAGCAGGTCCAGAACTGGCTGTTCAACGGTCCGCTGAAGCTGACCAACGACGACCTGCAATCGGTGCTCGACGACACGCTGGCGCAGCTGCGCGGCAACGCCACGAACATCTTGAGCGAAGCGATCAGCTGGACCTCGGCCATTGGCCAGATCCTCACCGGAACCCTGTTGGCCATCTTCGCGCTGATCTTCTTGCTGCTCGACGGCCGCAAGATCGGCCTCTTCCTGATCAACCTGCTGCCACGCCGGGCCCGTCCCGCGATGGATGGCGCGCTGACCCGAGGCTGGGCCTCGCTGGTCAGCTACGTGCGCGTGCAGATGGTCGTGGCGATGATCGACGCCATCGGCATCGGGCTCGGCGCGTTCTTCCTCGGTGTCCCGTTGGCCATGCCGCTGGGCGTGCTGGTCTTCATCGGCTCGTTCATCCCGATCGTCGGTGCACTGATCACCGGCGCACTGGCAGTGCTGCTGGCCCTGGTGGCCAACGGCTGGATCAACGCACTGATCATGCTCGCCGTGGTTCTGCTGGTTCAGCAGGCCGAATCCAATATCCTGCAGCCGCTGATCATGGGCAAGGCCGTGAGTCTGCATCCGCTGGCCGTGGTGCTGGCGGTAGCCGGCGGCACGATGCTCGCAGGCATCCCGGGCGCGCTGTTCGCTGTTCCGCTGCTGGCCGTGCTCAACGCCGTGATCAGGTATCTCTCGCACAGATCATGGGAAACCGATGCGCACGTCATCAAGCTCTACGGCGAGCAGATTATCAAGGCGGGTTCTGCAAAGAATCCGCCGGTAAAGAACCCAGCCCCAGCAGTCCCGCCGGCCGATATCGCCAGCCCGGCTGCCACCCCGCAAACTTCGCCGGAGCTCCGGCATCCTGAAACAAAAGCAGATGAGGAATAATCCATGAGCACTGAAACTACTTTGCCGGTCACCTTGGCTGACATCGAAGCCGCAGCGAAGGTTCTCAAACCGGTTATTGCCCGCACGCCAGTAGAGCACTCTCGCGTGCTCTCCCAGCACCTGGGCTCGGAAGTTTTCCTCAAGTGCGAGAACATGCAGCGCGCCGGCTCCTTCAAGGTCCGCGGCGCCTATGTGCGCATGTCCAAGCTCAGCGACGAGGAAAAGGCCCGTGGTGTGGTCGCGGCCTCGGCAGGCAACCATGCCCAGGGCGTGGCGCAGGCAGCCAGCCACTTGGGAATCAAGGCACGCATCTACATGCCGCGCGGTGTTGCGCTGCCCAAGCTGACCGCTACCCGCGACCACGGCGCTGAAGTCGTGCTCTTCGGCGACACCGTGGACGAGGCATTGGCCGAAGCCCAGCGCTTCGCCGATGAATCCGGCGCGGTCTTCGTGCATCCTTTCGACCACCCGGACATCATCGCCGGCCAGGGCACCATCGGCCTGGAACTGCTTGAGCAGCTTCCAGAGGTGGACACCGTGCTGATGGGCGTGGGCGGCGGCGGCCTGCTGGCCGGCGTGGCCATCGCGCTGAAGGAAAAAGCCCGGGAACTGGGCCGCGAGATCAAGGTAGTCGGCGTGCAGGCGGAGAACGCCGCAGCCTACCCGCCATCGCTGGCCGCTGACGCGCTGGTGCCGCTGGATACCGTGCACACCATCGCCGACGGCATCGCCGTGGGCAAGCCGGGCCAGCTGCCCTTCGCCATCATCAAGGAACTGGTCGATGACGTGGTGACCGTGTCCGAAGATGCGCTGGCCCGCGCCCTGGTGGTGCTGCTGGAACGCAACAAGCTCGTGGTGGAACCTGCCGGCGCGGTGGGCGTGGCAGCTTTGCTGGAGAACCGTCTGGAAGAGCACGGCATCAACCCGGCAACCACCGCGGTCATCCTCTCGGGCGGCAACATCGATCCGCTGCTGATGCTCAAGGTGATCCAGCGTGGCCTGTCAGCGGCCGGCCGCTTCTTGACCATACGCATGATGCTTCCAGACCGCCCCGGCTCGCTCGCGCAGATCTCCAACATCATTGCCGAATCGGATGCGAACGTGACCCGCTTGGACCACACCCGCATCGGCGGTTCGCTGTCCATGGGCGACGTGGCGATCACCATCGATCTGGAAACCAAGGGCCATGAGCACTCCAAGCAGGTGCTCAACAACCTGCGGGCCGAAGGCTTCGACCCGCAGATCACCAACAACGCCGGCGGCTCCGTGGCCTAAAGGCCGCTGAATGCAGAAAATCCCCAGAACAGCTTGGAGAAGCTGGTCTGGGGATTTGTTCGTCTATACTCCCATTAATCAATTAGACTTTTATTTGAAAATGGGGCTCTGCCCAGGGTCCTTGTTCCACCGTGCATATCGAGGAGATTTCATGGATTGTCTTTCCCGCAGGTCATTTCTAACGGCGGCGATTGCTGTTCCGCTAATCGCTACAGCAAGCGCTCCATCCGCATTGGCCCAAACCTCGGAGTTCGGCGATTTGGTATTGGAGATCAATCCTGAAGTCGATAGAAGGCAATTCTTTACCGGCGAACTTTCCGCAAAAATCTATGAAAACGGAATAGCTGTCACTAGACGCGGACTGACGATGGCCCGTAAATCGAAAGCCGCCATGGCTAAGCTTTGGCGTCCATCATTCGGTTTCCCCACAGATGATATTAGTTATCAAAGCAACGGCTCCTACTATCAGGAATTTACCGGCGTAACAACTTATTGGTCGGGCGGAGATTTTATAGGATCGGAAACGATCCACCCATCAGCTGAATGGGAAACGAACACTTTCAAAGATGTGCCGGAAAGCCATGACCTGTACCGGTACGTGGAGATTCTCTCCAAGCTGGGAGTTACTAATGGCTGGCCCGACGGAACCTTCCGCCCGCAGGCACCTGTACTGCGTGATGCGTTCGCCGCATTCTGCTACCGCATCAACGGGTCGCCTGCTTACACTCCGCCTAATGCCTCTCCATTCAAGGACGTTGCGCGAGACAACATTTTCTACAAGGAGATTTGCTGGCTACATGCCCAAGGCATCGCGAATGGATGGCCAGACGGCACATTCCGGCCATTGGCTCCAATATTGCGCGATGCCATGGCGGCGATGTTGTACCGGATGACTCCAAAATCGGTCTATTCATTTACACCCCTCGCGGAGAGCGGCTTTCGGGATGTAGCTAAATCCAGTTTGTTCTATCGCGAAATCGAATGGATGCGTGCTACCGGAATCTCAACGGGCTGGCTGACCGACTTCGGCGAATACGAAGAATGGTATGTAGAGTACAAGCCTTTCGCCAAGGCGACACGTGCTGAAACAGCCGCCTTCTTGGTTCGGTGGTTCGATCTGTTCGGCGATCGAAGGCTGAACGTGATTTCGTAAACGCGGCGAACCGGGTGGTAATCGTCCTGAACGCAGAAAATCCCCAGAACAGCTTGGAGAAGCTGGTCTGGGGATTTCTTTTGCTCAGGCGCTTACTTTGCTCCGTAAGGCTTGGCGGAGATGATCTCGACCTTGATGTCGCGGCCGTTTGGAGCCAGATACGACAGCTTGTCGCCAACCTTGGCACCGTGCACGGCAACGCCGATTGGGGACTGCTCGGAGTAGACTTCCAGATCGGTGTCGCCAGCAACTTCGCGGGAGCCGAAAAGGAAAGTGGTCTCATCGCCAGCGATATTGGCGACAACCAGCATGCCTGGCTCAACGATTCCATCGTCGGCTGGAGCGTCGCCTACGTCGGCGCGGCGCAGCAGATCCTTCAGGTAGAGGATGCGGGCTTCAGCCTTGCCCTGCTCTTCACGAGCAGCGTGGTAGCCGCCGTTCTCCTTCAGGTCACCTTCCGAACGTGCCTGCTCGATACGGGCAACGATCTCGGCACGTCCCGGGCCTGAGAGGAAAGTCAGTTCGTCCTGGAGCCGATCGTAGGCTTCCTGAGTCAGCCAAACGACAGGTTCGTTGCTGTTGGTGCTCACGTTGTACTTCCTTTGGTCAGTTAGGACTTCGCTTGGCCTTGGGACCGATAAGTGGTCCTAAAGCCGAAAGCCACCGAAACGGTGGCGTCGACGAAGTCGGATTCGGTACGGATCTGCGGGCCTGCACGTTATTGGCGATGCAAGCAAAGACCCCGCCAGCCTCATGTCCTAATGCTCGGTTAGAACCATGCGCCGATGCGGGGCGAAACGTATCTTTTCAATGATAGTAGTCGCCAAAACGGATTAAGCCCAATGGATTCAGCTTCTAGGAGAGCAAGAAGCTGAAATGTTACCCCTTGTATTCCTGCGGAACCTCGTAGCAGTCCTCCACCCCGGCGGTGGTTGCAAGGTTATCGGTATGCAGGTCAATTTCCAGGTTCTGGGTGATATGCCCGGTCGCTTCTCCTGGATCAAGCAGAACAGTCTTGTAGCCGACGATGGCCTTGGACTCGTTCATCGCGCGAATGTCGCATTGCACTCGAAGCTTGGTGTTGTATTCGACGGCGACAACGGCCTTGGCTTGAGTCGCGGAAATGACCTCGAACTCCAAGTCTTGGGAGCCAATGGAGCTGTAGTTGCTGAAGCCGATATAGGCGGCTCCGGCAACGCCGAGGGAGAGCGCTGCACCAATGAGCCAGTTACGCGATTTCTTAGAAAGATTGCGTTTCTTGGGGTTGTTGTAGCGAGCCGTTAAGCTTGGATCAGACATTATTTGCCTTGCACCACTCTCTTGCCTGGCGGCATTGGAACTGGGAATGCCGAACATTGGTTCTTTCTTCCAGTTTACTGCCTTTCGGCATGGGGGAATAACCGGTGGTCGGTTGTGAGTTGATAAGGATGGCGGACAGATTTGATGCTTCCTGCCTATCTAGAGAATGCGGCATAAGGAAAGAAGATAAGTGGAGATTCACGACGTGAAGAAAATTGCTCCTTCGCAGGGTCTGCGACTCATGGCTATTCACGCGCACCCGGATGATGAATCTTCAAAGGGTGCTGCGACGATGGCCGCCTATGTCGATGCCGGCGCCGAAGTGATGGTTGTGTCATGCACCGGCGGAGAACGCGGGGACATCCTCAATGCCGCCGCTGGCGAACTGGCTCACGCGCACCGCGACCTGGCCGGCGTCCGCCGCACCGAGATGGCTGAAGCAGCCGCGGTGCTGGGCGTAAAGCACCGTTGGCTTGGCTATGTTGACTCCGGCTTGCCAGAAGGCGACCCGCTGCCCGAGCTGCCATTTGGCGCCTTTGCCTTGCAGCCAGTAGAGATTGCCGCTGCCGGCATCATCAAGCTGATCCGTGAATTCCGTCCACACGTCATTACGACCTACGACGAAAACGGCGGCTACCCGCACCCGGACCACATCCACTGCCACAAGGTGTCCACCTTCGCATTCGAGCATGCCGCCAACCCGGAAATGTACCCGGAACTCGGAGTGCCATGGTCGGTGAGCAAGCTGTACTACGACCGTGCCTTCGCACCGGACCGCTTCCGCACCCTGCACTACGCCATGCTGGAAGCCGGGTACGAATCCCCATACACCGAGCGTGTGGCGATGTGGGAAGAAGACCAGGACAACCAGATGTTTAAGTGGGTTTCCCCACACACCACGACCACCCAGATCGACTGCGCCGATTTCTTCTCGCAGCGCGATCAGGCGTTGCTGGCGCATAGAACCCAGATTGATCCGGAAGGTTTCTTCTTCGCCGTGCCGGAACACGTCTACGCCGAGCACTGGCCGTGGGAGGACTACACGCTGATCTCCTCCAAGGTAGCCACCGAGTTGCCCGAGACCGACCTGTTTGCCGGACTAAGATAGTACTAAGCGCTTTTCCAGTACTAGAAATGAGAGTTGTCTTTACAACGTGAATACGATCTTTGAATCCTTGGCTCTGACTTCCTCGACCTTGGGTTTCGGCACGGAGACTGCCAGCGATTACGGCCCAGGATTCCTCGGTTTCATTTTCACCGCAGCATTGGTGGTTGCCGTGATCTTCCTGATCCGCGACATGATCCGCCGTGTCCGCCGCGTGCGCTACACCTCGGAAGCTGAATCAAAGCAGCAGGGACTGGTAGACAAGGGCGAAGCGCGCAATCTCCAGGAACCAGATGCGCCGCACGACCCGAAGACCGACGAGCAGCAGTAGGCGCTTTGTGGGCTGCGCGATAGCATGATTGCGTGGCTCAACGACTCGCTGGCTCATCCAGCCAATACCTCAGACAGCATTCCCATCAACTAGTTGACTGGTTCCCCTATGGGGATGAAGCATTTGAACAGGCACGGCTTCGTGACGTGCCGGTCATGCTTTCCATCGGCTATGCCGCCTGCCATTGGTGCCACGTGATGAGCCACGAGTCTTTTGACGATCCAGAAATCGCTGCGCTGCTCAACGAAAACTTCGTAGCCATCAAGGTGGATCGCGAAGAGCATCCACTGGTAGACGATACCTACATGCTGGCCACCCAGGCGCTGACCGGCGCAGGCGGCTGGCCGATGACGATTTTCACCCTTCCCGATGGACGGACCGTGCATGCCGGCACGTACTACCCGAAGGAACCTCGCGGCAAGACTCCGAGCTTCAGCCAAGTGCTCAATGCCGTCCACGAAGCCTGGGAAACCAAACGTGCCGGGCTCGAAGAACAGGCTCAAATGCTCGCCGAGCATCTTGCCGAACTGGGCAGCCGGCAAAGCGCGCTGTTGTCCCTGCAGTCCCAGCAGCCAGCCGACCAAGCTTTCAGCACCGCACTGGATCGCTGGATTGCCGCCGGCAAACCTGAAGGCGGCTTCACCCCGGCGCCTAAATTCCCGCCCACCTGGGCGCTGAAAACCCTGTCGCGTGCAGTGATCACCGAGCCGCAACGGGCCGAGGAAGCCTTTGAAGCTGCTGCAACCCACCTCGAAGCGATCTTCCTGGGCGGCCTGCAAGACCATGTCGATGGTGGTTTTGCCCGGTACTGCGTAGATGCGAATTGGTCCGTCCCGCACTTTGAAAAAATGCTCTACGACAACGCCGGATTGCTCTCCCTCGCGGCGCGAACCAGCGTTCTGGCCGCCGAAATGGCACTCAAGGGCCAAGGGGACACCGCGCAGCGTGCACAGAAGCTCGCTGGACTGGCTCAGCGCAGCGCCCAAGGCATCATCACCTTCCTCGAAGAAGAATTGCTCACCAATTCCTCTTCGACGCCAGCCCTTGCTGCCTCGCTGGACGCAGATTCTTCCCGCGACGGACACCAGGTTGAAGGGGCCTACTACACCTTGAACCGCGAAGAAATCGCACAGGTCACCGATCCGCTGATCCAACGCCTGCCTAAGGGCTTGCTTCGTTTCGCCCCGGTAGCCGAGGACCCGCAGAACTTCTGCTTCTCGCTGTTGCGCACACCTGAGGCAAGCGAACTGGAGGTACTGCAAGAACTGCGTGAGCAGATGCGCACCCTGCGCCGCTCGCGTATCATGCCGATCCGCGATGAAAAAGTGATCGCTGGCTGGAACGGCCTGGCTATTGAAGCCTTGTGCGAAGCGGCGCTGCTGCTGGAAGCACCAGATGCCTTGAAGCTGGCGGTCCAGGCCGCCGAATCGGTGTGGCAGATGCAGTGGGATCAGCAAAATAGGCGGTTGGCCCGGGTCAGCTTCGCCGGCGCAGCCACGCACGCCAATGAAGGCACCTTGCAGGACTACTCGGCCTTGGCCCTCGGCTTCCTGGCCCTGCACCAAGCCACCGGCCAGCAGCAGTGGGCGCAGCGAGCTAAGGACTTGCTGGGCCGCGCCGCTGACTTTGTCGATCCAGAATCAGGGGTGCCACGGGACACGGTTCAATCCGATGCACGCATCACCGCGCAGCGCAGCAGCATCGCTGCCGTGACAGTCCTGGACGATGCCACGCCAGCTTCTGGAGCGCTCTACGCCAAGGCGCTGGCCGTCCAAGCGTTGCAGTCCATGGCAGCCGGGGAATACACCAACGCGGATGCGGCAGCACTGGAAAGCGCCCGAGGGCTTTCTGCCCATGCCCTGGCCTTAGCCAGCGAAGCACCGACACAGGTAGCAACCGCGTTGGAAGTGCAGTGCATCATTTCCAGCCCCGTACACTATCTGGCGATCTCGCAGTGGGATTCGGATCAAGCCAAGCGCGTGCGCTCGGTGGCCATGAGCCTTGGGATCAATGTGCGCCATGATCCGTCCCTGCCTCATGCGGACCAGGGCCTGCAGATCCAGCCGTGCCGGGAAGAGCTTTGCCAGCTTCCGGTCTTGGGGATCGAGGGTTTATTCTCATTATTCAGCGCGCCGAAGAACGCTTGAGCGCAGCGGAAATTGCTGATTGCTAACGTGGTGAAGCGGCAGATGCCAAAACCCGGGGATAAATCGCGGTAGATTTAGAACCTAGAGTTTTGGAAACGATCGAAAGGCAGGGTCAAGGTGCAGCTTCCCAACCTTGCGTACCGTTACTACGAACGGCGCTTGGCGAAGTCACTTCCTGCCGACAAGCTTCCGCACCATATCGGCGTAATGGTCGATGGCAACCGCCGCTGGGCCAAGCTGGCAGGCACCCCGACGATGGCAGGCCATCAAGCCGGTGCCGACAAGATCCTGGAGTTCCTTGACTGGTGCGAGGACCTGAACATCCAGATGGTCACGCTCTACATGCTCTCCACCGACAACCTCAATCGCGAGGCCAGCGAGCTGCGCGATCTCTTGGAAGTTATCGGCTCCACGCTGGACCGGCTAGGGGAGACCAACCGGGTAAAGGTGCAGCAGGTCGGTGCTAAGGATCTATTGCCCGAGGACCTGGCGCAAAAGCTGGCCGCCTTGGAGACCATAACCGCTAATCGGGACGGCGTGCACGTGAATGTGGCCATCGGCTACGGCGGCCGCCGTGAGATCCTCGATGCGTTCAAGGCCTTGCTGTGCGACGCCGCCAAGGATGGCCGCACGCTTGAAGAACTGGCATCCAGTCTATCCACCGATGACATTGAGTCCGCCTTGTACACCAAGGGGCAGCCGGACCCGGACCTGGTCATCCGCACCAGTGGCGAGCAGCGACTGTCCGGCTTCTTGACCTGGCAGAGCGCCTACTCCGAGTTCTACTTCTGCGAGGCCCTGTGGCCGGACTTCCGCCGTGTGGATTTCCTGCGCGCACTGCGTGATTTCGCTGATCGTCAGCGGCGTTTCGGCACCTAAGCCCAAGCCAGCACGCCCTTTGAAGCTGTTCAGCTAATCGTTACCTGAACGTAGTCCCCCAGTAGCGTTTGAAGGTCTATGGTGATCATAAGGCCAGGGCAACAAGCTCCGGCTGATCGAAGGGTTCCGCACTAGATGACCAATTGCAGCGCCAGCCGGTACAGCTACCGGAATCGCCTTGGACATCCGGTGTTGGGATTCCCCACTTTCGCGTGGGGAGAGTCCCCACGCCGGATCCGAGAATGGGTGCGCTGCCATGAACCGAACTGCCGAACAGGGTGTACGAACCTACGTCATTGATACTTCGGTCTTGCTTTCTGATCCGAAAGCCATGTTCCGTTTCGATGAGCATCATGTAGTGATCCCGTTGACTGTCGTCATCGAGCTGGAAAACAAGCGCAAGGATCCTGATCTGGGTTTCTTCGCCCGTCAAGCCCTTCGTTTGCTTGATGACTTGATAGCCAGCCATGGGGGATTGGCCCAGGCGGTCCCAGTGTCCAAAACCGGTGGAACGCTGCGCATTGAATTGAACAATATTGCACCCGATGTCCTGCCGGTGGGCATGCGCTCCGGGGATAACGACGCACGCATACTCGCGGTCGCCAAGCACCTGCTGGATGAGGGCCTTGACGTAGCACTGGTGACCAAGGACCTGCCGATGCGCATCAAGGCCTCGGCCATGGGAATCCATGCCGAGGTCTACCGCAACGATCAAATCGCTTCCACCGGGTGGTCCGGAATCCAGGGACTCGAGCTCGATGAAGAGACCATGGCCAAGCTCTACGAGCACGAACAGCTTCTGAACCACCCTGCGGTAGCCGAGCACCCGATCAACACCGGCTTTGTCATCACCTCGCCGCGAGGAAGCGCCCTGGGCCGGAAAATTGATGCGAACACCGTGAAATTGGTGCGCGGGGACCAGCAGGCCTTCGGGCTGCACGGCCGCAGCGCCGAACAGCGGATCGCCCTGGATTTGCTGATGGACCCGTCGGTGGGGATCGTGTCGCTGGGTGGCAACGCCGGTACCGGCAAGTCGGCCTTGGCCTTGTGCGCGGGAATGGAAGCAGTGCTGGAACGCCGCGAGCACCGCAAGATTACCGTCTTCCGCCCGCTCTACGCCGTGGGCGGCCAGGAACTGGGTTACCTGCCGGGCTCCGAGGGCGAGAAGATGGGGCCGTGGGCCCAAGCCGTCTTCGATACCCTCGGCTCGATCGTGTCGAAGAACGCCATTGATGAAGTGGTGGAACGCGGGATGCTTGAAGTGCTGCCGCTGACGCACATCCGCGGCCGTTCGCTGCATGATTCGTTCGTCATCGTTGATGAAGCCCAGTCTTTGGAGCGCAACGTCTTGCTCACCGTGCTTTCGCGCATCGGACAGAACTCCAAGGTCGTGCTCACCCACGACGTGGCACAGCGCGATAACTTGCACGTGGGCCGCTATGACGGTGTGGCCGCGGTCGTTGAGCAGCTCAAGGGGCACTCGCTCTTCGGGCACGTGACCCTGACGCGTTCCGAACGTTCGGCCATCGCCGCGCTGGTCACCGACCTGCTGGATTCGCCAACCCGGCCTTAGGCGGGGCGTTCGCTGCGCAGCTCCCATGGAATCGGCGCTCTCACGTCGGTGAGCGTGGGGGCTGGGGCAGTGAACAGGGAATCAATGTAGTACTGGTTATGCGCAAGCAGCTGAAGGGACAGCTCGGGCGCCGGCGGTACTTGGGCCTCGGCGAGGAGCACTCGCCGGTTCACGCACAGACCGGTGGCCCGATCCAGGACTACCAAGGTGCGTGTGCCGTGCGGAACCAGCGGGCAGCTGGCGACCGTAGGCTGGTAGTTATGCCCTGCAGATAGGACGGCAGCTAATGCTGGCCGATCATCGTGAGTGATCTCTGCCAACTCATGGATATAGGTGGGGTGGCCAAATGCCAGATCATGGGAGGCCGGTTCGGTGCCGGCAAGCTCCACCGGATCCAGCATCGCTTCCCAGTGCTCCAAGGGCAGTAATCCGTTGAAGCCGGAAATCTGTGGACGGCGCAAGATCAGCTGGTCCGAGGTGTAGACCGGCGAGGTCAGCGAGGCCGGCAGCTTCCAGGAGGAATTGGTGGCAGCGACATAGCCGTGGCTGCGGTCCGCAGTGAACTTCTCCTTTTGGTACACCAGCTGGCCGTCGGCCGAACGCACGGAAATGGCCTCGCGTTGGCGCAGTATCGCAGTCAGTTCTCCTTCCAGTCCTTCGTACGGCTTGGCGTAGGGTTCTGGAACCTGGATCCGGAACTGCAACGACGTGCTCAGCCACGGCGCGGAACGGGCTAAGGCGCGGAAGCGACGGCGGGCCGCCGAGTCAGGGGCTGGCTGCCCGGGGAAAAGAACTGGAGCTGTGGGAACGTCCATACTCTAATTGTAGAAGCGGCTGAATTATTCACAAGAGGAAGACTGCTCTGCCGCAGAGGCGATTACCTGCCTATGCTCTATGCATGTCAGAAATTTGGAGCGTAGCCCAAGAAAGCCCGGTGTCAGCAGCGCTGGTTCTTCTCCAGCTTGCCTGCTTTCTTGGCTTCGGGGTCCTTCTGGCAAAGCAAGATATGGCAACACATCGTCTGCCCAACCGCCTGGTCGCATCTTGGCTGGCGGCCAGCCTGGCAGTCATTGCGCTGCTGGGGATTTTGCGGTCGGATCTGCACGGTGTGCTCATGGGGCTGCTGGGCCTGTTGCTGCTTGGCGGCGGCTATCTGCTCCTTACGCTGGCTTCCGGCGGAGCGATGGGCATGGGAGATGTGAAGCTGGCTGGCGTGCTGGGATTGAACCTCGGATACTATTCCTTGCCCAGCTTGTTTTTTGCAACATTGCTCGCCTTCGTACTTGCCACGCTCTGGGTTATCGGGGGAGTGGTGGCACGGAAGCTGACCCTGAAATCAGCGGTCCCTTTCGGTCCCTTCATGCTCATCGGCTCGTTTATCGCGCTGCTTATGGCACGATGAAATCATGGCAACTCCAGAATTCGTAACTAATCTTCGAACACGTATCGGACATGAACTGCTGTGGCTCTCTGGGGTGAAGGTCGTGATCCTCCACGAAGACAAGGTCTTGCTGGTGCGGCGCGCTGACAATGGGCAGTGGACCTTGCCAGCAGGAATTATCGATCCTGGCGAAGAGCCATCGCATACCGCGGTTCGCGAAGTCCTGGAAGAAACCGGCGTTGAATGCGAAATCACTGACCTGCTGGGTGTCGGAGTGACTGCTCCAACGGTGTACCCCAATGGAGATCACGCCCAGTACCTCGATGTTGTCTTCAAGGCTCGCCACCTATCGGGTGAGGCGAATGTCAACGATGACGAGAACTTGGAGGTCGGGTACTACGCGCTGGCTGATCGCCCGGAACTGCCACCGCTTCACGAACGGGCTCTGCAGTGGGCGCTGAATCCGCGGCCCGGCGGCTACTTCGCTAGCTAGGCTTGAGCCGGGCTAGTTTGCTGGCAGCACCTCGCGGAAGACGCGCAGCGTATTTCCGCCCATGATGGCCTCGATGCCGGTTTCCGAGTAGCCGCGGTTCATCAGCTCTTGGGTGATCACCGCGATCTGGCTGGCATCCCATGCCACGGTCGTGGCCCCGTCAAAATCGCTGCCCAAACCCACATGCTCGATTCCGGCAACCTTGATGACGTGTTCCATTGCATCGACGACGGAGTTCACCTCCATGGTGCAAATGGCTGCATCCCAGTAGCCGATGCCGATGACGCCACCGGTTCGGGCCACCGCACGGATCTGTTCATCATTGAGATTACGGTTCACATCGCAGGTGGCTTGGACACCGCCGTGGCTGAATACCACCGGCTTGGTCGCCAAGGACAGGACATCATCGAAGGTCTGGTCGCTGGAATGCGCCAGATCGATGATGACTCCCAGTTCTTCCATGCGCTTCAGTGCGGCCCGTCCAAGGTCGGTGAGCCCTGTTTTCTCGACTCCGTGCTTGGAACCGGCAACGGGGTTGTCGAAGAAGTGGGTGAATCCTGCCATGCGCATCCCGTCCTCGAAGAGGATGTCGAGGTTTGCGATATCGCCTTCGAGGTTGTGCAGCCCTTCAATGGAGTAGAGTCCGCCGGTGACCTTCATGCCGTTCTTGCGGTCCATGAGCAGCTTGTCGAGCTCGGCGGTGCTGGTAATGGTGCGCAGGGTTCCTTGTGAATCCGCGGCATCATCACGCAGTTTCTTTGCTTGGTAGCGCGAGCGCTCCAGCAGAGAGTTCCAGGTCCGCGGCGGTTGGAGCTGGGCGATGCTCAGCAGCGTGATGTTATCCGAGTCGGCGCTGTTGGACTCGTAATTCTGGCCGACAGGCGACTTGGAAACCGAGGAGAAGACCTGCAAGGCGACATTGCCTTCTTCCAGGCGAGGCAAGTCCACATGTCCTCGGGTTGAACGCGTGAGCAGCGAGCGGTCCCACATCAAGGTGTCGGCGTGCATATCGGCAATCTCCAAGCGCGAATGCAGTTTCGCGGCCTCTTCGCTGACCACCGGCAAATCCTTGGCCTCGATTTTGTTCCGGGTATTTTCTACGATGCCCGGCGCGAAGATGAAGAATGCGGCCAAGAGGAGTACGAGGGTACTCGAAATCCACAGCGCGAGGCGTTTGAAAAGTCGGGATGTGGCGCGAGTCATACTCGGAGAGTAGCAGAGGCCACCTCCAAGCAGGAGCCTGTTTCTCGGGGGTTAGATACGCTGCCGCGGTTCGATGTGCAGCATCGAACCGCGGCAGCGGCATACTCGACAGGCGAAGCGGGCTAGTACTTGCCGACCATGGTCGATACATCCAGCAGCTGATCAAGCTGTTCCTCGGTGACTTCACCGCGTTCCACGAAGCCCAATGCGATGGTTGCTTCGCGTACCGTCAGTCCTTCAGCCACCGCCTTCTTGGCGATCTTGGCTGCATTCTCATAGCCGATGAGCTTATTTAGCGGGGTGACAATCGAAGGCGAGGCTTCGGCGAGGAAACGGGCACGCTCCACATTGGCGCTGATTCCCTGAATCATCTTTTCTGCCATGACCGTTGAGGTGTTGGAGAGCAGGCGAATGGATTCCAGAAGATTCGAGGCCATCACCGGGATCCCGACATTCAGCTCAAACGCACCGTTGGTTCCGGCCCAAGCGATGGCGGTGTCATTGCCGATGACCTGCGCAGCAACCTGGATGGTCGCCTCTGAAATCACCGGGTTGACCTTGCCTGGCATGATCGATGAACCTGGCTGCAGGTCGGGGATGGAAATTTCACCCAAGCCGGTGTTGGGACCGGAGCCCATCCAGCGCAGGTCGTTGGCGATCTTGATCAGTGAAATGGCGATGGTGCGCAAAGCGGCAGAAGCTTCGACTAATCCATCACGGTTGGCCTGCGCTTCGAAGTGGTTGCGTGCTTCGGTGATGGGCAGCGTGGTGTCTTCGCGCAGGAATTCGATGACCCGCTGCGGGAAGCCTTCTGGGGTATTGATGCCCGTACCCACTGCGGTGCCGCCAAGGGGGACCTCGGCAACTCGCGGCAGTGCTGCTTCGATGCGTTCAATGCCGTAGCGAACCTGGGCTGCGTAGCCGCCGAATTCTTGGCCGAGGGTGACCGGAGTGGCGTCCATCAGGTGGGTTCGACCGGACTTGACCACGTCCTTGAATTCGGCAGATTTAGCCTCCAACGCCGAGGCCAAGGTTCCAAGGGCTGGGATCAAATCATTGATCAGCGCGCCGGTGGCAGCAACATGGACCGAGGTCGGGAAGACATCGTTGGAAGACTGCGAGGCGTTCACATGGTCGTTAGGGTGAACCTCGGTATCGCTGTTTTGAGCCTTCAGCGCACGGGTTGCCAATTCGGCGAGCACTTCGTTGGTGTTCATATTCGAACTGGTTCCAGAACCGGTCTGGAATACGTCGATGGGGAAGTGCTCATCGTATTGGCCGGTGGCTACCTGATCGGCTGCGGAAACGATGGCTGCGGCACGTTCTTCGTCCAGAACGCCCAGGGCCAGATTGGCCTGCGCCGCGGCCTTCTTTACTTGTGCGAGGGCCTTGATATGCGAAGATTCCAAGGTCTTTCCCGAGATCGGGAAGTTCTCAACAGCGCGCTGGGTCTGTGCGCGGTACAGAGCTTGAGCGGGGACTCGAACCTCGCCCATGGTGTCATGTTCGATGCGGAAATCGTCACTGTTAGTCATGAGCCCAGAGTACGCCCGAACCGCAATCAAAAGACAGGGCTCTGACGCAAAGGTCACAACCAACAGTGACGTTTCGCCGAAACGGGAATAAAAGCCGTTTTACAAGGCTTTCTGTAGAATTTTTGAGCGCTTAGTCCAGACCCAGGCTGGAGACCAGCTGGGCGCGCCCGTCATGCAGGTGGTAGGCCACGCCGGCGACCGCGGTGCGGCCCTCTTCGATAGCCAGTGCGATGATGCTGGACAGATCGACCAAGCGGTCGGTGGTCTGCTTGACGTGTTCGACGACGGTGCCGTTCACATCGGTGATGCCCTTGCGTTCGGCAGCATGAACCGACGGGGTGATGTGCTCAACCAAGTCACGGACGAAGCCCTTGGGCATTTCTCCGGTTTCCTTGGCCTTGATGGCGCTGGTGACCGCGCCACATGAGTTGTGTCCGAGGATCACGATCAGCGGCACATTGAGGATATCGACGGCAAACTCCAAGGAACCCAAGCTCGCAGGGTCCAAAACGTGCCCGGCGGTGCGCACCACGAACATGTCGCCCAATCCCACATCGAAGATGATCTCTGCGGCAAGGCGGGAATCCGAGCAGCCGAAGATGACCGCAAAAGGTTCCTGGCCGGAAATCAGCTTTTGCCGACGGGCGCTGTCCTGGTTGGGGTGCTGGGTGTCTTCGCTGACGAAACGGAGATTACCTGAGCTGAGTTTTTCCCAGGCCTCTTTTGGTGTCAGTGACTGTTGTGTTGATTCAGGGAGCATGTCTCAGATTCTACGGGAAGTTATTCGAATATCGAATATATGACTGCGGATGCTCGGGAAAGTGACTTATTTCAGGTCGTTTGCGACCTGTTCAGCAACGCTGTTCAGCTGCTCAACGGAAGTGTCACTGGACAGGACCACGGTGGAGTCGGCGAAATCAGCGATCAGGTAGGTGCTCTGGTCCTTGACCCGCACCTCCCATTCAGTGCCTCCGATGGTGCGCTTCTCGGTGGGAGTGGCTGCGTCGGTGATCAAGGCGATCCACGTTGGATTGGATTCAGCTGCTTGGCGAACCCAAACGAAGTTCTTATCTTCCGAGACCAGGCCGAATTCCCAATAAGGAACTCCCTGAGCGGTGTTGGCCTGCCAACGCGCGAAGTTCGCATATTCCTTCTCGCCCAGTTCGGGAGCGAAAATTTCAAAACCGGAAATCTGCTCGGTCTGCTCTGCGGTGGCCTGCAGGTTGACGTCGCTTTCAAAAGCGTCGTCCTTCGGTGCGGGATTGAGCATCAAGACTGGAATGAGAATGGCAACGGTGAAGCCGATGGACAGCACCATGCCCTTGAAGGTCTGATTTGCACGCTTGGCCTGCTTCTCGGTCAGCTGCGGCTTGAACGGCAGATCTTCAAAGGTGGCATTGGGATCGTCCAGGCTTCGAGGGGATGCAACAGGCAGGCCGGTACCGCTTGCTGCGTTCTCGGTTGCCGGCGCGTTGTTCTCGGTGTTGTTCTCAGGATGCACGCCTTCCATTCTCCCCGAAGATTCTGTGGATTTCGAACGGGAGTGCCCAACCACACGTTGGACTGCGTGCAGGCGCGCCCGACACGAACTGTAAAGCTAAAAACTAAGGGGATAGAATGAGGGTGTTTGCATAGGCGCAATGACTACGACTCAGTGATGGGATCTTTCGTGACCGAAAAGAACAATTATGCCCACCTTTCTTCGCGACTGTCGGTTTCCGACGCGGAGCCGGACCGCAACCTAGCACTGGAGCTGGTGCGTGCTACCGAAGCGGCAGCCATCGCTTCCTCGCCATGGGTTGGATTCGGTGACAAGAATGCCGCCGACGGCGCAGCAGTGGATGCCATGCGTGGCCTGCTTTCCAGCGTGAACTTCAACGGTGTTGTCGTGATCGGCGAAGGCGAAAAAGACGAAGCGCCAATGCTGTTCAATGGCGAACAGGTCGGCAACGGCACCGGAGCCGAATGCGACGTCGCAGTAGACCCGATTGACGGCACCAGACTCACCGCACTGGGCCTGAACAACGCACTGTCCGTTCTGGCTGTGGCCGACCGCGGTTCGATGTTCGACCCTTCCGCAGTGTTCTACATGGAGAAGCTGGTCACCGGGCCAGAAGCAGCAGAACTCGTTGACCTCCGCCTGCCGGTGAAGCAGAACCTGCACCTGATCGCCAAGGCCAAGGGCAAGAAGATCAGCCAGGTCACCGTGACCATCTTGGACCGCCCACGCCACGCTGGACTGATCGAAGAGATCCGTGCAGCCGGTGCGCGCACCAAGCTGATCATGGACGGCGACGTTGCCGGAGCCATCGCCGCAACCCGCGAGGGCACCGGCGTTGACGCGTTGATGGGCGTTGGCGGCACTCCTGAAGGCATCGTGACCGCCTGCGCCATCAAGGCACTGGGCGGCGTGATCCAGGGCCGCTTGTGGCCAACGGACGACGATGAGAAGCAGAAGGCGATCGACGCCGGCCATGAACTGGGCCGCGTGCTGACCACCAACGACTTGGTGACCTCCGATAACTGCTACTTCGCAGCGACCGGCATCACCGATGGCGACCTGCTGCGCGGAGTTCGCTACAAGGACAACCGTATCCACACCCAGTCGATCGTGATGCGTGCCAAGTCCGGCACCATCCGCTTCGTCGATGGTGAGCACCAGCAGGATAAGTGGGAAGCTTACACCCGCTAAAACCAGCTCACGCTAAAACTGCGAGCTATGGACCTTTTGCAGGTTCATAGCTCGCAGTTTCGGTTTAAGGCCTTGAACGCCGTGAAGATGCAGGGCCGGCAGTACTAGTCGATCTGCGCGCTGGTCGCGAAGAGCTGGCCTGGAACGGTGCCCTGCAAGGTGGCGGTGGCAGGCAGCTCAGCGGCAGTAATGAACAGCGACTGCCCGCGGCTGATGCTGCGTTCCCCCTCGCGGGTTGCGACCATGAACTCGCCGGCGGTGCACAGCACAACGGCTGCACCGTGCAGCTGCAGATCGGCGGCAAGACCTGGTTCGGTAGGATCGAGCACCTGCAGCTGGAACTCTTCAAAGTCAGGCTTGTAGAGGCGATCATGGGTATCGAGCGCCACCGGCTCCAGGATCGGAGCGGGGGAGGGCTGGGCAATGGTGACATCCAATAGCTCGGGAACGTCAATGTGCTTGCTGGTCAGTCCGCCGCGCAGCACGTTATCCGAATTGGCCATGACTTCAATTCCCAAGCCGCGCAGATACGCATGGACATTGCCCGCGCCCAAGCTGATGGCCTGGCCTGGTTCCAAGAAGACCAGATTCAGCAGCAACGCCACCAGAACGCCTGGGTCACCCGGGTAGATCTTGTTGATGGAAACCAGCTCGGCAAACTGCACATTTCGCTGCAATTCGGTGCTGGCTGACACCGCGTGGCTGATCTGCTGTGCCAGCTGCGAAATTTCTTCCCCAGCGGTCAGCACGTGCTTGAAGGTGCTGGCGAGCGGGTCTGTACCCTGCAGCAAGGCCACCAGTTCACCCACTACGCGATGGGACTGCTCTGGCAGGTGCGGTTCCAGAACCTGGAGGTCTTCAACGATCTGCGCTGGCTGGCGGAAACCGGACAGTGCCACGAAGTCGGTCAATGCAAAGAGCATTTCCGGCTTGTGGTTATCGTCGCGGTAGTTGCGGTCCGCAGCGTCCAAAGCCTTGCCGCTGGCCGTTTCCTGGGCGAAGCGTTCCTTTGCCTGCTGCAGCGTTGGGTGCGTCTGGATGGACAACGGCGAAGTGGCAGAAAGGACCTTGAATAGATATGGCAGGCGTCCATAACGCTGGGCGACACCGGCCCCCAGAATATGTTCTGGGTCCTGCGCAATGAAGTCATTGAGTGCTGTGCCGTCAGTGGAGATCCGGCTTGGGCACCCAGGGTGGGCGCCGAGCCACATCTCGGCCTGCGGGGTGGTGTCCGCAGGCAAATCGAGCAGGTCGGAGATCTGCGAGGCAGAACCCCAATGGTAGTCGCGGATAGCGTTTTTCAACTCGAACACGTCGTTTGACCATAGCCTTTCAGGAACGGTATTTGGGTCGCATTGGCGGTCGGGGGGTCTTAACCGTTTATGGAACCGAACATTCGTCGTTGTTGGCTGCAATCTCAGAAATCAAGGTGCGGTAGCCAGCCATTTCCAGATTCACCAAGTATTCCTCGGTGATCGGGCTTCCATCTGGCTTGGTGAACTCTTTGTCATCGCTATTGGACAGCTTCGGAGCATTATTCACATCGGTGCTGTCCTCACTTTCTTCAGAGGCCTTCGTGGTCTCCTCGGACTCTGCAGACTTGGAAGAATCCTTGCTCTTCTTCGGCTTGTCTTCCTTTGGCTTATTCTGCTTGGCGATCAGGGATTGGATGCGCTCCTGCAGCTCATCGAAGTTCGGGTAGGTGGAGAAGCTGCGTTCGAAGTCCGGTGCGCCAAGGGTCAGGCGAGTCATTGGCTCATTCGAAACCTTCTCGGCCAACGAAACGAACGATCCGAGCTGCCCGGCAGGAATATCGGTTTCCACCAGCTGTTCGCCAGCGGACATGATCGAAGTGAAGTTGCTCAGGATGGTTTGCGGCTTGACCTGCTTGATGATGGCCTGCTGCAAGCACTGCTGGCGTTTGATGCGGTGGTAGTCATCGGTGAAGTCACGCGAGCGGGCAAACCACAAAGCCTGCTTGCCGTTGAAGGTGTGGGTGCCCGGGGCGAACCAGTGGGTGCGCACGGTGCTGTTCGGGTAGTACTTGCCGTTGTAAGGAACCCAGCCGCCGGAGTTGATGGTGACTCCGCCGAGGGCATCAACGAACTGCTCGAAGCCGGCCATGTTGATCATGACGTAGCCCTGGACCGGAAGGCCGGTAGTGCCTTCCAAAGCGTCCATGGCGGCCTGCGCACCGATGTTCTTTACGGTGTCAGGGAACGCATCGGCGTGTTCGGTTTCGGCATTGCGGTAGATCGAATTGAAGATGCACTCGTCACCGCAGTCGTAGCCCTTCGGCCATATTTTCTCCATCGGAGAGCCAGCTGCGAAGCGTGCGCTCTGGAAGTTACGCGGTACCGAGATCAGCAGGCTCTTGCCGGTTTTCGCGTCAACGGAAAGCAAAGCCGCAACGTCGGTGCGCACGCCTTCACGGTTGTCCCCGGAGTCAGCTCCGAAGACCGCGATGTTGTAGCGTCCGTCAATCGGGTCGAAGGCCGGGCCTTTGTCGAAGACCGCGGTAATGGTTTCGCGTCCGGTGTTCAGCAACGAGGCGCCGTAGACGAATACCCCGCTGGTGGCCACCACGGCTGCCAGGGTAAAGACCGAAACGATGGCTCGCATGCCCGGGGCCAGCAGCTTGGGCCGGATGATCACCAAGGTGTTGATGAACATGATCAGCCAGCCCAGGGCCAACGTGCCGAGCACGATGATCAAGAACAGCTGGAAGTTCGGATGCGCTACCCAGCCCAAGATGATCGAACGATCAATGAAGTACAGGGCGGCCAGCGCGATGATTGCCAGCCAGCACAGCATCGTGATGGACACTGCGATCCGTCCGAGCTTTCGATTTCCGGCAATCAGCTGGGCGCTTCCGGGGAAGAAGATGGTCAGCAAGACCAAAATCATTGCGCGCTTGCTACGCTGCGGAGAGCTGATAGTCTCCGGCTGGCGCAACGGACTTGGTGCGCGGTGGCTGGCAGAACCCATGTACTTGTGGACTTTCCCTAGGAAGCGAAATTCTCGTTGGCAACTTCAGCACGCAGAGCCGCGCCCTTGGCGTGGGCCTGCTCTCGCAATGAATCTGCAAACTGAAGCAACTTTACCTGTAACGACTCGGCTAGCTCGTCGGTTCCCGCTGCGAGCATACGCACAGCAAGCAGTCCTGCGTTGCGAGCTCCGCCAATGGAAACAGTTGCTACGGGGACTCCTGCAGGCATCTGAACGATGGAAAGCAGGGAGTCCATTCCATCTAGTTTAGCCAGTGGAACTGGAACTCCGATCACTGGCAGCGGGGTGACAGCTGCAAGCATGCCGGGAAGATGCGCTGCGCCGCCGGCGCCAGCGATGATTACACGGATCCCGCGTTCGTGGGCTTTCTTGCCGTAGTCGATCATTTCGGTGGGCATGCGGTGCGCTGAAACGACGTCCGCTTCAAAGGGGATTCCGAATTCTGCCAAGGCCTGCGCGGCGAGGCGCATTACCGGCCAATCCGAATCAGAACCCATTACGAGGCCGACAAGTGGTGCTTCAGACATGAGATTTTCCTTGCAGTGTTCTAGTAAGAGCCGCTGCCAGACACCTGGCAACGGCTCTTGATCAAAATAAAGACTAGACGGTGGCGTCGGCGCCATCGCGGATCAGCGCGGCAACCTTGTTGGCCTGGGAGCGAAGTTCATCCACACTTTGCCCGGCGTTTGCCACGATGTTCACGTGGCCGATCTTCCTCCCGGGGCGTACCGATTTGCCATAGGCATGCACCTTGACTTCCGGGGCGGCGGCCAGCGCCGCCTGGAATGCGGAGTACAGATCCTGGTTGGCGCCGCCGAGGTAGTTCTTCATGACGGTGACGCCCAGTGCGCTGGTTTCGCCCAGCGGCAGGTCCAATACCGCGCGCAGGTGCTGCTCGAACTGGCTGGTGACCGAACCGTTCATGGTCCAGTGTCCGGTGTTGTGCGGACGCATGGCCAGCTCGTTGATCACGAAACCGGCGCCAACACCGGGGGTCTCGAAGAGTTCTGCGGCCATGACACCGGTAACGCCGAATTCCTCGGCGATGCGCAATGCCGCATTGGCTGCGGTGGCCGCGGTGGCATCGTCGATGTCCTGGGCCGGTGCGATGACTTCGTCGCAGACGCCATCAACCTGGATGGTGTGAACTACGGGCCAGGCCTTGGCCTCGCCGGAAGGGGTGCGGGCGACCAAAGCAGAGAGCTCGCGGGAGAAATCGACCTTGTCTTCGGCCAGCAGCGGACCGTTGGCAAACCATTCGGCTGCGTCCTTGGCGTCCTGCGCATTGTCGAGCATGCGCACGCCCTTGCCGTCGTAGCCGCCGCGCGGAGTCTTCAAGACAATCGGCCAGCCGGCCTTCTCGCCGAAGGCGATCAGCGCCTCGACGTCCTCGACCTTGGCCCACAGCGGGTTGGGAAGTCCCAGGCGCTCGATGGCTTCACGCATGACCAGCTTGTCCTGGGCATGGATCAGGGCTGCCGGGCGCGGCTGGATGTTGACGCCCTCGTTGATCAGGGTCGTCAGGAAATCGTTGGGAACGTGCTCGTGGTCAAAGGTGACTACGTCCTTGCCCTTGGCGAATTCGCGCAGGGTTTCGAGGTCCTTGTAGTCGCCTACCGGGGCGTCCGGAACGCAGCGCGCAGCTGAAACGTCAGGACCCTCGGCAAGAATATGCAATTCAAAACCTAGGTTCAGGGCCTCAGGGGCCATCATTCGGGCTAGCTGCCCGCCACCAATCACACCAATTTTTGGAAAGCTCACGAGTACTAGGGTATCGAAAGCGGCGTTGAGAATCGCATGCGCGATGTCTGATTACTCTCACAATCCGGTCAATTTTCAGAAAGTACGGATAAAATAACAAGATCGCGGGCTTCTCCTAGCATGTAGCGCGCGTTGTTACTGCTAGCCAGACGGGAACAGAATTCCCTGGAGGACAATTGCTCGAGCGCATTAAACTCAAAATAGCCGGACTCATCTCGTTGCTGTGGCGCGAGGTGGCGAAGTTCGGTGTCGTCGGTGGCATCGCGTTCATCATCGACTCGGGCATCTACGTCTGGCTGCTGCATGGCCCCATGAGCGATTCGCAGGTTAAGGCAAAGATCATTGCCGGCATCGTCGCGACGATGTTCTCCTGGGTGGCCAACCGCTATTGGACTTTCCGCCACCGCCGCCAGGCCAATGTGCTGCGCGAGCTGGTGATGTTCATCATCATGAATGCTATCGGCTTGGGCATTGCCGCCGCCTGCGTATGGGTGACCAAGTACTGGTTGGGCCTGACCGATCCAACGTCGGTGTTCATCGCCGGTTCGGTCGTCGGCTTGGTGCTGGGCACCATCTTCCGTTTCTTCGCCTACCGTTTCTGGGTCTTCGGCAAGGAAATGGACCAAGAAGAAAAATTTGCCCATGACCACGAGATTCTGGACAAAAATCGGGCAGATACCGGCACTGGCACGATGAAATCCACCGCCCAGGCCGATACCGGCACCCTCCCAACGGTGGTTCGCTAGCCAGCTGGCTGGTAGTCGGAGGTGATGCGTTCGCCTTCGCGAAGACGCTCGGTCACTTCCAATCCATCTTCCACTAGCACAATTCCGTCT
This sequence comes from Glutamicibacter sp. MCAF14, assembly GCF_052114325.1. NCBI lineage: Bacteria > Bacillati > Actinomycetota > Actinomycetes > Micrococcales > Micrococcaceae > Glutamicibacter > Glutamicibacter sp. MCAF14. The sequence goes on along the minus strand of NZ_JBFREO010000003.1, from coordinate 367,270 downwards.
CCTGCTTTCCACTGGCCAATGGCATAGGGAAGCAAGGTGAGCACGGGCTGCTGGGCACGGACTAGAATAGTTCCTTGCGCCTTAGCCGTGGCATCGAATAGCGCGGCAAGGCCGATGGGGGCGTCACCATTGGTTGCGATCGCTGAGGTATCACCAGAAACTGGCGAGGGATAGAACTGATCCCCGTAGGTACGTACGGAGGCGTTGAAGTCTTCTGCGACAGGGCCGAGATCCGAGCCGAAGGACAGCGCGAGAGCTGCCGGGTTCACGGCGAGGATTTCAGAGCTGTTGGGGATGCGTGGGTCATTTGGTTGGGCCGTGACCCAAACCGAGGCCTGCTGGGCGTCAGCCTGCTCAGCGTCAACCAGCGTGGCGCCGTGATGCAGTGCAGCTAGCGCCAGGACCAGGGACTTCCAATGTGCTGGCAAATCAAGAACCACGACGGAGTCCTCATCGAGGTCGAAAACTTCACCCAAAAGGTTGGCGCTTTTCGCGACCCAATTATCAAATACCCGTCCGGAGAGCTCTATGCGTTCCCCGGTAACGGAGTACCAGGTGAGCCAAGGCGAGGCCGAGCCGCGTCGTGGGGAGAGCAGATTCTCCACAAAAGTCCCTGATTGTAGGCTATTGCTCATCGAATGTCCTTAAATTTAAATACTGAGAATTCACCGAGAATTCAGCTAAGACGGGACTCGCCCATCTCATATGCGTCTTTTGACGGCGTGTTGTGCCGGGAGTTTCCTGAGAACTCTTCTTAGAATGACCTCCCCACTTGACTCTAGCGGAGTTACACGGCTGTAATTAGATGGTGCGTCCGAGCATGTTCATCACTTTTCGCTAGTTCGATGGAATAAATGCTGCCGGATGGATCGGGAGCAGTGACGGCCTGATCTACTCAAACCAATCGAAAGGTCAACATCACCATGGCGAATCTGGAGCAGGGGTACTCCGAATTTTCGACCTCGGCTGTTGCGTCGGCTCAATACGGGCTGGAGGACGCACCATCCGACTGGTTTGTCGATCCTCAAGCCGGTGAGTCCGCACGGGTTGCAGTTGCAGCCGATCTGGAGACCGCGGCCGACAACTTCTTGAAAGTGCATGACGCATCATCGGAACCAGAAGAAATTTCTTCGGTTGGTTCGTGGGCACCTGAGCTCGACGAAGATGATGAAGTGCGCGAAACGATCAAGGCTGTATGGCTTGGCGTTGGCGGAGAAGTTGATGAGGGCGAACTGGGCTGGCAAGCCCGTGCACTGTGTGCACAGACCGACCCCGAGGCATTCTTCCCTGAAAAGGGAGGGTCGACTCGTGACGCGAAACGTGTCTGCGGCGCATGTGTTGTCCGATCAGAATGTCTAGAATATGCCTTAAGCAATGACGAGCGCTTCGGAATCTGGGGAGGGCTCTCAGAGCGCGAACGTCGCCGTCTACGGAAACGAGCAATCTAATTCGTCCGCCAATTCATGTCACCGCCATCGTTGCTTCGCACGATGGCGCTGACTTTTTACCACGCACTTTGGCCGCATTGCGAAACCAATCCCGGCCTATCGAACGCTTTGTCGGAGTTGACGCTTCGTCCTCTGATGCCTCGCTAGAGGTCTTGCAGGCCAACCTGCCTTCCAATGCAGCCTTGCTGGTTGCCGATGAAGGATCCTTGGGACTCTCGCTGGAAGTGGCCGTTTCGCAACTACCAGAAGCGCGTTTGGACCGTGATGAGTGGCTATGGATTATCCACGATGACTCCATGCCGGCTCCGGACGCACTGGAACAGCTGACTCGCGCCGTCGAGGCATCCGAGTCGGTATCCATCGCCGGCTGCAAGCTGCTGGACATCGACAACCCGCGCCACCTGGCCGAAGTCGGCTTGAGCGTTGACCGCAAGGCCCAGCGCCTGACCCTGATCGATATCGACGAAGTCGACCAGGGGCAGTACGACGGACGCAGCGACTACTTCGCCGTCTCCTCGGCTGGCATGTTCATCCGCCGTGAAGTCTTTGAACACCTGGGCGGATTCGACCCGGCAATCCCAGGCCGCGGCGACGACGTTGACCTCTGCTGGCGCAACCGCTTGGCCGGACACCGAGTTGTTGTGGTTCCGAGCGCCAAGATGTACCACCAGGTCGAGGTAGTCGACTCGCTGGCCGGTCCTCGCGAAGCCAAGCGCGCCGAAGTCTTCCAGCGCTTGAAGTTCGCATCCCCGCTGGCTTTGCCATTTTTGTGGATCGGGTTGCTGCTCGGCGGCATCGGCCACTTCCTTGTAGCTCTATTGGCCAAGGACCCAGGCCATGGGTTCAGCCATTTGGGCTCGGTACTTCGTGGCCTGTTCACCCCGGGCAAGCTGGCCGCTTCACGCCGCAATGTTGCTCAAATCCGTGAAATTCCCCGCCGCCAGGTTCGAAAGCTCATGGCCACCGGCGCGCAGGTGCGCGAATACCGGCGCAATGTGACCACCGGTCGCGGCGAAGGCGAAGTCTATGGCGACGGCAGCGGTGCCGACGCGATGGTTGAACCCAGCGGTGACAACTTCTCAGATTTCGTACGGATCGCCCGCCCTCCACGCACCACCGCGGTGCTTTCGCTGATTCTGGCGTTGTTGCTCTCCGGGGCAGCCTCGATGATCGCTTGGCGCAGCCTGCTCGGGTCCAGCGCATTATCCGGCGGTGCCCTGCGCCCGTTCTCGAACACCAACCAGGAAATCGGCGCTAACGCCCTGTCCTGGTGGCAGAACACCACCACCGGTTTGAGCGCACCACCAGATAACTCGGACCTCTTGTTCTGGCTGTTCTCGCTGCTGACTTTCGACCATGCCAACGAAGCATCGGTCTACCTCTTCTTCGCCGCGATGCCGCTGGCAGCCTTGAGCGCCTGGTGGGGCATTGGCGCGGTGAGCCGCTCCCGCGCCGTACGTTTCTTTGCCGCCTTGATCTGGGCACTGCTGCCTTCATTGGTCTCGTCGCTGGCTTCGGGACGTGTCGGCTCGGTATTGATCCATATCCTGCTGCCGCTGTTCTTCCTGGCGATCATTCGCGCCATGAATGCCCATGTGGCTATTGAGGGTGCCAAGCCCAAGACCGCCAAGCAGCAGTCCGTCTCCGCGTGGACTGCTTCGGCAAGCGCCGCACTGCTGCTCTGGGTGATTTCCGCTGGCTCCGTCTCCTTCTTCCTGACCGCCAGCATCCTGATCTACGTCTTGGCCATCTTCTCGGTGCGCCGGGCACGAAGCCTATGGTGGATCCCGCTGCCTGCCCTGGTATGGAACCTTCCACTGCTGTTCGCCGGTCTGGGAGATCTGCGACTGCTGTTCACCGAGCCCGGTGCCGCGCAGGCGTTCTCGCCAGCTGCTCCATGGCAGATGCTGCTGGGCTTCCCTGAATACTTCAACGCGAACGCGTCGTTGGTGGGCTGGGACTTCTTGCCTACAGGACCATGGGCCCTGGTTGCCGCGCTGCTAGTTGGCGCGCCGATTATCGGCCTGGCCGTTTTTGGAACCCTGAGTTCTTCGTTCAGCCACAATGCGAGCATGCGCCGCAACTCCCGCCGCCTGCTGTGGGGTGCTGTACTTTCGTTGGCTGCCGGTTGGGCTGTCGGGTTTGTCCCGTACACCCTGGACTCGCATACGGGCGTGAGCGCCTACACCGGTCCGTTCGTTTCCTTCGCAATGTTCGCGATGCTGGCCGCGGCCGCCAACGCTTTGGCTGCCTTGCGCCATGAAGACCAGTTGCGTTCGGTGCGCAAGCAGGCAGCTCGTCCAGTTATGGGCCTGATGGCTGTTTTCAGCGTGCTCACCATTCTCGCTTCGGGCTCTGTCTTGCTTGGTGCCCAGCTGAATCCAGCAGCTGAATCCGAGACGCTTAGCGCCATGAACTCTGCCCAGCAGGTGCGTAGCTCCCAGCCTCGCACGTTGCCGGCCACGGCTGCTGATGCCGGCCGCTCTGAATTCCAGAAGCGCACCTTGGTGCTCAGTCCACGATCCTCCGGTGAAATCGACAGCCACTTGGTTGTCGGCTCAGGCGAAACCCTGGACGGAATCAGCCGCTACTCGCTAGTCAAGCAGCTGAGCGGATCGCTGCTGGATCCTGAACGCAATGAAGCATCAGCCACTGCGCAGGTCCAGAGCAAGGCAGTGGCCATGCTGCTTTCCGGATCCGCGTTGGATTCACGCGAGTCCTTGCGTGATTTGGGCGTGGGCTACATCGTGCTCAACGAGACTGGCGAATCCGTCCCAGCGACCGTTCGCACCTTGGATGCGGCAACGGGCCTGGCCTCGGTCGGCCAGACCGACAGCGGCTGGCTCTGGCGTGTGCACTACGAATCCACCGAAGACTCGCAGAGCGCAGGCTTTGCCCGCATTGTCTCGGAAAATGGCGACGTGACCATCTTGCCGACCCGGCGCGGCAAGATCACTAACATTGAGATCCCGGCCGCTGATTCGCAGCGCACCTTGGTTCTGGCTACCGCGTCAGATCCGCAGCTGCGCGCCAGCCTCAATGGCGAATCCTTGCGTTCGGTCGCTTACCCGCAAGACTCGGAAACACGTTGGGCCCAGGCCTATGAGCTTCCTGCCGAAGGTGGAAAGCTGGCTTTGACCCATAAGGATTCCATGGCCATTCCTGTTCTGGTGCTCAGCGCGATAGTGCTGCTGATTACCGTTCTCTTGGCCATCCCAGTACCAAGTTCGCGACGTTTCGCCAACTACCGGAATACCGAGTACCGCTTCCGTGAACCACGCGGCGAAACTGAAGAAGTCGCTGATGGATCACAGGTTCTGGCCGCAGCTGAAGTACAAAGCCCAGCAACCGGAACCATGCCGCAAAGCCGCCGAGAGGCACGCGAACGCGCCAGCGAGATTCGTGAGAACTTGACCCCGAAGCTCAGCGACCGTATTTCGGACGCTGAAGCCGAGCAGGAGAAGAAGTAGTGAGCGACGAGAAGAACGTGAACTCAGCGGATTCTGCTGACCAGCCCGCTGAACAGACTCCGGTTCCTCAACCAGCAGCCGCGCAGCCCGAACCCAAGGACTCCGCTCCGGTTTCGGCTGCGCTCTCACGCGCTGAGGAAAAGGCAGCCAAGGCGAAGGCCAAGGTCGATGCCAAACTGGATAAGATCCGTGCCAAGGAAGCTCAAGCCCGGGCCAAGGCAGAAGCTAAGAATTCAGCGAAAGCTGCAAAATCCGAGGCCAAGGCCTCCAAGCAGCAAGAAGCCAAGGATCAGCCCAAGCCTGTAGCGCAACCGGCAGCCAAAGACGCTTCTAGCCCTGCAGCGGATTCCAGCTCCGCAGCAAAACCTGACGCCAAAAAGCCTGAAGACCAAAGTGCGCCAAAGCCAGAGGCGGCTGGCTCGGTGACTGCGAAGTCCCCGGAAGCACAGGAAAAAACTGCAGCGGGGCTCCCAGCCGCCGCTAGCAAAGATGACGCAGTCGCCAAGCCGGTAGCCAAGAGCGCTGAGCCTGCCAAGGACCCCGATAGCGCGAAGGCGAAGAGCCTGCCCGAATCCGCGATTGGCAAAGCCCCGGAACCGGCTGCAGATGATCCGGTGACGAAACCGGTTGCCGGTGATTCAGCGAGCTCTGCAACGAAGCCGTCCGATGCCAAGGATTCCTCGGCACGGCACAGCACCGTTGCGCCGGTTGCCGCTACGGCTGCTGCGAGCGCCGCTATGGGCTCTGCGGAGGCAGAGACCGAACCGAAGCCGTCTGCAGAATCCAAGTCGGAGGACGCCCCAAAGGCAGCCGAGGCCGAGGATCCCAAGGCCGCGAAGCGGCGCCAAAAGCTGGAGAAGGTCCGCGCCCGCAACGCGGCCAAGGAAGAAGCAGCCAAAACCAGCGCCGTCGCTGCGCCAGCAGCCGCTGCTGAACCAAGTGCTGCAGAACCTGCCGATGGGAAGGTCTCCCAGCGTCGTCTCAAGCTAGATAAAGCTCGCGCCGCCGCGTCCAAGGACGCAGCTTCTGCCCCCACCCGCAAGAAGACCGGCGCGGTTCTGCTCAGCTTGGCTGCAGTACTCGCTGCCGGCGCTGTTGTGGGCGCAGGATCGATCTTTGCTCCGGCGCCGGCTGAAAAGTCGCTGCCAGCTGCGGTGACCAACCTGCCTGCAGGTGACTCCAGCAGCGTGTGCTCGGCAACCCCGAAATTGCTCAAGGGCGTGGAAGGCACGGACGCGCAGTTCGCTCCGGGAGCCAAGGAAATTTCCAGCAACCTGCGCAGCGTTGTCGTATCGGATCTCGCTAAGCGTATTCCAGGTTCTTCCTTGTCCAAGCTTGATGGCAGTGACGTGCACGAGCTGACGGAACGAATCGATGACGCCGAAGCTGCTGAAGCTCGGGGCGCCGATGATGAAGGCCTGACCGGATTCATCAGCAAGATTTCAACGCTCAAGGACATTGATGATGCACAGGTCTATTCCTTGCAGCCACTGGGCGAACTAGCTTCCAAGGGCAGCACCTTGCGCAGCTACCAGGCCAAGGACGGCGATTTGGCAGGCTTGGCAGCAGGAACGTGCCAGGCTCCGGCCTCGAATTGGCGTTTCACTGGCCTGCAGACCAGCACTGGGTCCACGAGCGTCATGCATTTGTCGAACCCAACTCACACCACCGCCCAGGTATCCCTGCGGCTTCGTGGTCCAGAAGGCTTGATTGATACTTCGACGTTGCAGAACATCGTGCTGGCAGCGGGGGAAAGCCGGGCTATCGTGTTGGGCGGCTACGCCCAGGACCTGAATTCCATTTCAGCTGAAGTCACTAGCATTGGTGGAAAGATCACCGCTTCAGTTCAGCAGGCTGCATTGCGCGGGTTGACTCCTTCTGGTGTTGAGCTGGTAGGCGCTAACGCGTCAGCTTCCAACAGCCAGGTGATTCCTGGGGTGTGGATTGAGAGCAAAGAGAATCTTTCGAAACTGAGCAAGGACAACAAGTCCTTGGTGCCGCAGCTGCATGTCTCCGCAACCGGCGCCTCAGGTGCCGGGTTCAAGGTGAAGGTCTTGGGCGAAGATGGAGAAGTTGCCGCCAGCTTCGAGGATAACCTCGCCGTTGAATCGGACGCCACGAAGAGCATTGACCTGTCGCAGCTAGCCGGCGGTTACTACACGGTGGTTGTTGAATCGGATGCTCCGGTCACCGCAGCGGTGAAGATGGTTCGCGGTTCCGATCCGAAGGATTCCTCCGATACTGCGTGGGCCGCAAGCTCCAACGTGCTGTCCGGGACTCAGGCCATGCCGCTGTCTGCTAACGGCACCGGCAAATTCACCATCGCCGCCGTGGCATCAGACTCCGAGGTGGAAGCCGTGGTGGTCAACAAGGACGGCAAGCTTGAAAAGCCGAAGAACCTTCAGATTGACGCCTGGCAGAGCATCGTCTTTGATCCGAAGTCCGTCTCTGAAGATGCCCAAGCGGTCATCTTCTCAACGGATGCCAACGCATATCTGGCACAGCTGGTTCTCGGTTCCGAGCGTTCCATTGCTTGGGCGGCCATGCCACAGGCGAATGCCGGACGCGACGGCATCGTGGTGAACATCGGCGGCTAAATTACCGCTACTAAGGAATTGGACTTTCGGTAACCCCATTTGCGTGGCTTGCTCAGCGAGTTGCGTTGGAACGAAAATCGCTCAAGGCCGCTTCGCTTTCGGCAATGATCGCAGCAATTCTGATCATTGTCGGAGGAGGTGTCGTCAGAGTGACCGGTTCCGGCCTAGGCTGTCCAGACTGGCCGACCTGCACCGGTGCTTCCATCGCGCCAACGGCAGAAATGGGAATCCACGCGACCATTGAGTTCGTTAATCGGTTGCTCACCTTTGTCCTTTGCGCGACCGTTGGCTGGATCATTATTGCCGCCCGCCTGCAACGCGAAGCAGTTCCCCAGATCACCCGCTGGGCGTGGTTCCAGTTCTGGCTGGTCGTGCTCAATGCGGTGATCGGCGAGGTAACTGTCTGGGTGAAACTGAACCCGTATGTTGTTGCCGCGCACTTCCTCGCCGCTACGTTGCTGCTCACCGCTGCGACAGCGACCTGGGACAAGGTCCAGAATCTGGGAAGGACCGAGCCGCAGTTCAGCACGGAATCGGTTAGGAAACTGGGAAGTGTGCTGGTGGTTCTCAGTGCTGTCCTGGTAATTCTCGGTACCGGTGTGACCGGTTCAGGCCCGCACGCGGGTGATTCGGCCGAGGTCCCGCGAATGGGCTTTGACTGGTTGCTGATCACCGTGGTGCACGCATCGGTGGCTTTCGGGGCCTTGAGCGTTGCCTCGGTGTTGTGGAACCGTGCACGACGAGATCAGATCACTGAGGTGGAGCGCAAAGCCAAGCTCTACGTTTACGTATTTGCCGCACAGGGCCTGATCGGCGTGATCCAGTCGGTGACCAGCCTTCCAGAGTTGCTGGTGGTCGCGCACTTGGTTGGCTCAGCGTTAGTTTGGATCGGCGCTGTGCGTGTGGGCATCGCGACTCATGCGCCGTGCCGTGAAGCTCAAAGCCCAGCCAGATAGCAATGCCTTGAATCAGAAGTCCGGATCCTCGGGAAAATACGACGGGTCCACTTCTGAGATGGGTTTCATCCATAGCTGCGCTACCTCGTGCACCACGCACTGGTGGACCAGATCCAAGAGCTCACCGGTGTTCTCTGCAATCTGCTCAATGGGCAACCGGTAGATGATGATGCGTGCCGGGCGGCGAGCACCAGCAGGTACCGAAGAAGCAAGCGGAACCCGTTCGCCGAGTGCCGAGGCCTGATCCAGCAGTTTGTCACTGGGGACTGGATCAATCAGGAATTCGATCTTTTCGATCTTGCCGGGCCAGCGCTGCGCCAGTCTTTGCGCACTGGCCATCACGGCATCATCGAATCGCTCCGGCCGAGAACGGTACGCAGGAAGATGCATCGGCATCAGCGGCCCCCGCCGTCCCCTCCCATGGCGATTACGCCGCGGGCCGCTGGGACGATCAGGCAACTTGGAGTTCATTAACTCAGCCTAACCCTTGCGACACTGTGCTGATGGTCATCAGCCCGCAAAAGGCACAAGATCCCAAGGAAGTGCGGGCCAGCCGAGTAGAATGGCAGACGTGGAAGGTCTTCGTCTTTGTTCTCGCCCAGCTTGCCGTGAAACGGCTCGTGCAACTCTTACCTACGTATACGCTGATTCAACAGCAGTTCTTGGGCCCTTAGCGACTTACCCGGAGCCGCACTGCTATGACCTGTGTGCCCGTCATGCCAATCGCTTGACCGTTCCCAGCGGATGGAACCTGATCCGCGGTGCCATCCCGGAGGTACTGGAACCAGAAGATGAGTTGAACGCGTTGGTCAATGCCGTCCGCGACCGTGAACCGAAGGTTCGCGAACCTCGCCACGCATCAGAATCGCCGACAGATTCGGTCCGCGCCCGCGATAATCGGACCCAGCGATTCGACTCGCGAGTACGCCTGGCGGTCCTGCCTGCCGGCGACGACGAAACCTAGGCAGTCTTCGTCAACGAATTTTTGAACCTGCAACTGCGCTCCTGCCAGGTCCTTCGCTCCTTTTTGTGTCCTAGCTGAAATCCAATTTTGGTGTGGTAATCCGTCAGAAGACTCGGCTCGCTGGGTATGCTAAAGGCGCATGGGCCGTATGCGGCCTGAAAAGTAACCCCAAAACAGCACACCATCGCGCGAATTGCAGGAGGACTCCTCATGGCTGAGGCGGCGAAGAACCCTACTGGAGGGCAAGGACCTACGGGCCAGCCGGCAGCGGCTGCCACTGGCAATGCGCCGCGCTCACAGGCCAGCCTGAGCCAAAAAGCTGAAGAGCTTGCTGCGCGTTTGGAAGAGCATAAGAACCAGGCCCAGGCCAATGCCGCAGCCGAACGGGAAGCCGCGCGTAAAGAGGCGATCCGCCGAGCGATGTCCGGCAAGACCGAAGCCGAAGCCCCAGCAGCCGCCGCGAGCAAAACGCCTCCAGCTGCTGCCAAGCCTGCTGAAGCCAAACCAGCGGCAGCCGTTGCTAAACCTGCTGCTGTCAAAACCCCGGCCGCTAAAGCGCCGGCCGCCAAGCAACCGGTCAAACCAGCAGCTGCTAAGCCCGCGGCTGCAAAGCCTGCTGCGGCAAAACCAGCTGCAGCCAAGCCAGGAACCGCCAAGCCAGCTGCTGCCGCGAAACCTGCTGCGAAGGCTTCCGCTGCGAAGCCAACGGCTAAAGAGCCTGTAGAAGACGTCATCCGTGCGATCAAGCTACCGCACGAAATTGAAGCTGAGAAGCAAGCCCAAAGCAAAGGCAAGGAAGCTGGCGCCAAGAGCGCTCAACCAGCAGCGAAGGCTGACACCACAAGCACTGCTGAACAAAGCGTTCCGCCGGTGTCTGTGGCACCGAAGACCGGATCGCTGCCAACGACCAAGGCAGCCGTGGCCCAGGCCCGCAATCGTGTGTTCGGCAGCTATGAACCAGAGCCAGAACGTTCCGAAGCTGCGGTAAAGCGCCGGGTCGCACGCGAGCGTGCATTGAATTCCAAGCCGGCCCTGGGCCGTACCGCTCAGGTGATCGTAGCTTTGGTCTTCCCGTTGCTGACCCTGATTGCCGCGATTCGGTTGATTGCTACGCCAGCGTTCTTGGCGCTGTCCTATGGCCGTCCCGGTTTCCCAAGCGACTCCTTTGGCTTCACCGATCCTGAACGCCTGACCTACGGCAGCTACGGGGTGGACTACCTGAACAACTTCGCCGGTCCGGAGTACTTGTCGGGTCTGAAGCTCCCGACCGGTTCGAGCATGTTTACCGACGGGGAAGTCCAGCACATGGTGGACGTCAAGAATCTGATCGGATTCGCCTACATCCTCGGCGTTGTTCTTGCCATCATCTTGGTCATCGGAGTTTGGTACCTTGCCAAGCGGTATGCCGGTGGCGTGCGCCGGGCACTATTCGCCGGGGCAATCCTGACCTTGGCGGGGATAGCTGCGCTCGTGGTCTTAGCCATCATGGGCTGGGACGCCTTCTTCACCCAGTTCCACGCATTGTTCTTCTCAGAAGGCACATGGACCTTCAGCGTCAGCGACACTTTGATCCGGTTGTACCCAGAGCAGTTCTGGCTCGATAGCGCCATCGGTATCGCAGTGCTCGTACTGGCTGCCATCATCGCCGTGCTGATCAGTTGCTGGCCTACTGGCCGCCGTCGCGAAGCTGCCAGGCTACGCCAGGAAGCCCGCGCCTTCGGCATCGGGAACTAGGGCATAACAAAGCACTGGGGAGCAGTTCAATGAACTGCTCCCCAGTGCTTTTGCGTTGAGTACTACTTGCGGTAAAACGCCTCGATGTGATCCTCGAATTGATCAAGAACGCTCTGGCGCTTGAGCTTCAGCGAGTTGGTCAGATGCCCGGAAGCTTCGGTGAATTCATCTTCCAAGACAACGAACTTGCGGATGGACTCGGCCTTGGAAACGGTCAGGTTAGCGGTATCGACGTAGCTTTGGATCTCGGCGATAACAGCCGGGTTGATGGCCGCTTCAGCCAGAGTCATGGTTCCAAGCCCGTTGGCCTTGGCCCACAGCACCAGCTCTTCGGGATCCAAGGCCACGATGGCGGAAATGAATGGCCGCTGTTCGCCAACCAGCACGCACTGGGCGGCAATGCGTCCGGCACGGACCATTTCTTCCAGGGGACCGGGGGAGACGTTCTTCCCGCCTGCGGTGACAATCAGTTCCTTCTTGCGTCCGGTGACCTGCAAGAAGCCCCCGTCATCCAGGACACCGGTGTCACCGGTCTTGAAGTAGCCATCTTGATCGAAGACGGCCGCGGTGGCTTCCGGGTTGTTGTGGTAGCTGGCAAAAACTCCGATGCCCTTGACCAGGATTTCTCCATCTTCAGCGATCTTGATGGAGGTGCCGGGGAGGGGGCGGCCCACGGTGCCCACACGATTGCGTGATGCCTGGTTCACGGTGGCCGGCGCGGTGGTCTCGGTCAGTCCGTAGCCTTCGAGCAAGTCAATGCCTGCACCGCGGAAGAAGTGCGCCAAATCCTGGCTCAAGGCGCTGGCTCCAGAGATCGCGTAAGCGCATTGGCCGCCGAAAACCGAGCGCAGCTTCGGATAGAGCACCTTGTTGAATAAGGCATGGCGAGCACGCAGGCCCAAAGGCATCCGCGCTTTGATCCCGCGCGAACGAGCGTCGCGGATCTTGGACACCTCGATGGCGGTCTGTTCTGCCTTGATGAATAGCTCAGCCTTGCCACCGCGTTCGGCTGTGGCCAAGGCGGTGGTGCGGATCTTTTCAAAGACGCGCGGCACAGCCAGCAGGAAGCCAGGCTTGACCGCTGCCAGATCCTCGACCAGGTTGGCCATGGAGCTGGAATGCGCAATTACCGAACCGCCGTGGATGCAGGTCTGCTGGACGGCACGGGCCAAGACGTGGGCCAGCGGCAAGAACATCAACGTGCGGCGCTCTTCGCCCAGGACTTCGCGCATGTGCTCGGCCAGGTTGTGTGCCACCATGGCGAAGTTCGAGTGGGTCATGTTGCAGCCCTTGGGACGGCCAGTGGTCCCTGAGGTGTAAACCATCGTGGCCACGTCTTCCAGGGCCATGGAAGCGCGACGGGACTCGATGAGCTGCTCATCGACCTGCGAGGCTGGAACCATCAGCTGATGCAGGCCGGCGGAGGGGATCAGCGACTTGTCGGCAGTATCTGAACCTTCAAAGATATGGGTGCGGACCGATTCGCCGAGCTGGGCTGCTGCCTGGCGGACATTCGCGCGCAGCTCATGGTTCTCAGCGAACACCACACGGGCACCGGAATCGCGCAGGATCCATTCGATTTGGAATGCGCTGGAGGTTTCATAGATGGGCACGGTCACGCCGCCGGCGAACCAGATCGCTTCTTCTGCCAGAGCCCACTCATAGCGGGTGCGTGAAATAATCGCGACCTTGTCCCCGGGCTGCAAGCCGTCATTGATCAGCGTCATTGCAAGTCGCTTGACGTCGGTGAGGAAAGCGCCGGCGCTTAGCTCGTGCCAAACACCGTCGCGCTGCACGCTGAACAGCGGGCGCTGCGCACCACGTGCCACGCGGTCAAGGAGCAGGTTCGTCGTGTTGACCTCTGGTGCTAAAGCAGTGAGAAGTTCGACGGTGACTTCTTGCATGGAAGAGTTGTCCTTTGAAAATCGGTGATCAGCTAAGTGGCCTATTTCATGTAAATAGGTGGCTAAGCCGCAGGTGGCCTAGCCCCAGCTAGGCAGCCACACGTGCAAGCGCCAATAGTCATCCGCGATCATTTCTCCACTCCAGATTGGCCAGAAGAAGGCCGACGTGACTAGTAATAACGCCATAAATATGGTCACTATGATGACGCGTGAGCGGTACACGGCACCGGAATGGGGGTCGCGCGGAATGAACCTGCCAATCATATACGTCAACGCGAGCACCATGAACGGAACCAGTGGCAGGGTGTAGAAGAAGAACATCGTGCGTTCTGGGTACATGAGCCATGGCAGGAAGCCTGCAGCTACCGAAGAAAGGATTGCTCCGGCGCGCCAGTCGCGGGCACCAATCCACCACAAGATCAGCAAGAACATGCTGATGGTGCAGGCCCACCACATCAAGGGGTTAGGCAAGTCCGTGATGACCTCGGTGCAACGCTGCAGTTCGCAGCCGTTGACGCCCTTGTCGTAGCCTTCGAAATAGAACAGCACCGGACGCCCGGCAAAGGGCCACGTCCATGGCGAGGACTGCCAACCGTGCTCGGAGTTCAACCCGGTATGGAATTCATATCCGGCTTGGTGATAGTGCCACAAGGAGCGCAGCGGCCCGGGCAGCCAGCTGATGCCTTCGCCTGGATTTTCCTGAGCCCAATTACGGTAGCGTCCGCCCTGGGTGATGAGCCATCCGGTCCAAGTGGACAAGTAGGTCAGCAGGACCAGCGGCATCATGGTGATAAATGAGTACAGGCCGTCACGGGTGAAGGCCGCAGACTGCCATTTGTGGATGCCTGCGTTGCGCCGAGCGGCAAAGTCCCACAGCACCGCCATGAGGCAGAAAACAGCGACAAAGGACAACGCCGACCACTTGATGCCAACCGCTCCACCAAGCATGATGGCTGCAACCAGACGCCACGGGCGCCACCAGAGCATCGGACCGTGGATTAGCAAGAATTCATCGGGGCGGTTGCCTTCAGGAACTGCAAGCTTCCGCGCTAGTGCGGTTCTGCCTTGGGCCCGGTCTTTGAGCAATGCATAGAACGCGGCAATGACGAAGAACATCAAGAAGATGTCCAGCAGTGCCGTGCGTGACATGACGATGGAATGGCCATCGACGGCCATGAGCAGGCCTGCGATCGCGGCAAGGATGTGGGAACCGAAGAGCAAACGCGCGCACAGGGTCACGAGCAGAACCGACAGGGTGCCAAGAAGCGCCGTCGAAAAACGCCAGCCGAAGCCATTGAAATCGCCGAAGAGCAGCATACCCACGCCGATCATCCACTTGCCCAGTGGCGGATGGACCACAAAGGATGACTCGTCCTGCAACTGCGGGTCACCGGCAATGAATTGCTCGTCGCTCTCGTCAGCCCACTCACGCTCATAGCCGCTTTGCAGCATCGCAAAGGCGTCTTTGACGTAATAGGTTTCGTCGAAGATCAGCAAGTGCGGGTGGGCCAAATTGATGAAACGCAGGAGTCCGGCGATAAGGGTGACGAGCAGCGGGATGATCCATATCAGCGGGCCGCGAGGAGCAACCACGGGTAGGAGCCGTTGTTTCAAGCTCTCAAAAGTGAAGGCCTGTCGCGCCGAGCGTACATGGCCGGTGTCCGGAGTGTTCAATACCGAGGTGCCCATCACCAAATCATGCTACCGGTGGATAGTCCAGAAAGTAGGCTTTTCCTGCGTCGCGTAGGCTTAAGAATGTGCAGAACTCAGATAATGAGGGCGTAATCGTCCTGGGCGCCACCCCGATAGGCAATTTGTCCGACGCTTCGCCTCGGTTGCGGGAGATCATGGCCACCGCCGATATCATCGCCGCGGAGGACACCAGAAACTTCCACCACCTGGCTCATGCCTTGGGCATTAAGATCAATGCCAAGGTGATGAGCCTGCATGAGCACAACGAGGCTCATAAGCTCACCGAGGTGCTTGAGCTGGCTACCGAGGGTGCCACGGTTCTGGTGGTTTCCGACGCTGGAATGCCAGCGGTTTCGGATCCCGGATACCCATTGGTGGCTGCTGCCATGAGCGCAGGCATCCGAGTCACTGCAGTACCTGGCCCCTCCGCGGTGCTGACCGCGCTGGCCCTGTCCGGTTTGCCAACTGGCCGTTTCACTTTTGAAGGTTTCTTGCCGCGCAAGACCGGGGAACGCCGGAAGCGTCTTGATTCCTTGCTCAACGAAGATCGCACCATGGTGTTCTTCGAAGCCCCGCACAGGCTCAATGATTTCCTGGACGCCGCGATTGAGGCTTTCGGTCCGGAACGCGAGGCGGCCGTGGCCCGCGAGCTGACCAAGAAATTCGAGGAAGTGCGCCGTGATTCGCTGAGCGGACTGCGTGCGTGGGCTGAAGACGGCGTGCGCGGTGAAATCGTGGTGGTGGTCCACGGTGCGCCAGAAGCCGAGGCCGCTTCCATTGAGGATTTGTTGCCCAAGGTTGCGTCGTTGGTTGATGAAGGCGTGCGGATGAAGCAAGCAGTGGCTGACGTCGCCGAAAAATTCGGAGCCAAGAAACGTGAGCTTTACGAGGCTGTTCTCGCCTCACGTCACGAAGCGGAAAAATAGCCGCGTTCGCATAGGCTAAATGCACAATGAATGCTCGCTTTCATCGTGCAGACGGCAATTTACATTCGTGGCCTGCCGGGAATAGCGTAGACATCAAAGACGATCAGTTTTCATTACTTATTATCAGGAGATGCACGTATGTCGATTACGGCCCAGCGCGAAGCAGAGTTGCTTGCCAAGGTACCAACCGGCCTTTTGATTAATGGCGAATGGCGAGATGCCTCGGATGGCGGCACCTTCGACGTGCTTGATCCGGCGACCGGAGAAAAGCTGCTGACCCTGGCCAGCGCGACCAGCGAAGACGCCATGGCGGCCCTGGATGCCGCTGACGCAGTTCAGGCCGAATGGGCGCTGACCGCACCACGCGAACGCGCCGAGATCCTGCGCCGCGCCTTTGACCTGGTGACCGCGCGCAAAGACGACTTCGCGCTGCTGATGAGCCTTGAAATGGGCAAGCCGCTGGCCGAGGCCTACGGCGAAGTGACCTACGGTGCTGAATTCCTGCGCTGGTTCTCCGAAGAGACCGTGCGCCACTACGGCCGCTACGTCACCACCCCAGAGGGCAAGAACAAGGTGCTGGTGCACCACAAGCCAGTTGGCCCATGCCTGCTGATCACCCCGTGGAACTTCCCACTGGCCATGGCCACCCGCAAGGTCGGCCCGGCCATTGCCGCCGGTTGCACCATGGTGCTCAAGCCTGCCAAGCTGACTCCGCTGACCTCGCAGCTGTTTGCGGCCACCATGATGGAAGCCGGCCTGCCAGCTGGCGTGCTGAACGTGGTCTCCGGTTCTTCGGCTTCGAAGATCTCCGGCCCGCTGATGGCCGATGACCGCCTGCGCAAGGTTTCCTTCACCGGCTCCACCCCAGTGGGCAAGCAGCTCATGAAGGATGCCGCGGACAAGGTTCTGCGTACCTCGATGGAACTGGGCGGCAACGCACCATTCCTCGTGTTCGAGGATGCTGACCTGGATGCAGCTGTTGAAGGCGCCATGGCTGCCAAGATGCGCAACATGGGCGAGGCCTGCACTGCAGCGAATCGCTTCCTGGTCCACGAGGACGTAGCCGAAGAATTCACCGCGAAGTTCGCAGCGGCCATGAAGGCCCTGAAGCCAGGACGCGGTACCGACCCGGATACCACCGTTGGCCCATTGGTCGAGGAAAAGGCCCGCGACGAAGTCCACGCACTGGTCGAGGCCGCTGTCGCAGCCGGCGCAACTGCCGTCACCGGTGGTGCGCCAGTAGACGGACCAGGCTACTTCTACCAGCCAACCGTGCTGGCCAACGTGGCCAACGACGCGACGATCCTGACCCAGGAAATCTTCGGCCCAGTGGCACCGGTGACCACCTTCAAGAACGAGGCCGAAGCCATCAAGCTGGCTAACGCCAGCGAATACGGCCTGGCGTCCTACCTCTACTCGCAGGACTTCAACCGCATGTTCCGCGTTTCGGAGCAGATCGAATTCGGTCTGGTCGGCTTCAACGCTGGCGTCATCTCCAACGCCGCGGCACCATTCGGTGGCGTGAAGCAGTCGGGTCTGGGCCGTGAAGGCGGCGCAGAAGGCCTGGCAGAGTACACCACGGTGCAGTACATCGGCATCGCCGATCCATACGCAGCCAAGAAGTAAATTCTTCAGCTACAGCCAAGGCCCACCCGGAACGTTCCGGGTGGGCCTTGGCTTTTTAAATTCAACTGCTAGGCATTGATTCGCGGACGCTTGTCTGGGCGGGCAGGGCGCACCGAATTAGGGAACAGGAACGCTGAGCAGCGCTGGATGAAGCTCAGTTCGCTGCGCAAGTTTTCTTGAACCGCACGCAAGGCATCAAGCAAGATCGTGCTGTCTTCGGCACCGAGATGCCTGTTGGCGTAGAAGCTCTCTTGAACCACGGTTTTCAACGTCTGCAGTTCATCGG
Organism: Glutamicibacter sp. MCAF14; assembly: GCF_052114325.1. Taxonomy (NCBI): domain Bacteria; kingdom Bacillati; phylum Actinomycetota; class Actinomycetes; order Micrococcales; family Micrococcaceae; genus Glutamicibacter; species Glutamicibacter sp. MCAF14. The sequence goes on along the minus strand of NZ_JBFREO010000003.1, from coordinate 349,667 downwards.
CCACCTGCGGATGATTTTCGCTCAATCGCGTAGTGTAGTCGCCAGCTGACTCGTGATGGCCTGCTGGTTCCCGATAATCCGCGCCAATGGCCTGCAGCTCGGCCAATAGCGCGCGGGCAGCCGAATCCCCGCCCCTGCGCACCCGCTCCAGCCGTTCTTGGCGTTGCCGATGGCGGATCCACGGAGAAACGATCAACGCGAAGCAAGCGGCCACGAGCAGAACCGGAACCAGCCAGGCAACGAGCGAATCTTGAGCTTCATTGCCAACGGCATCAGCCTGGGCCGTTGGCGTGGCACTGGCTGAAGCGCTTGGGACGCTGCGTTCGGTGGGGACCTCGGGCGCAGTACTTTCTTGCGGGGTAGAGGTAGGCGTTGGTTCCGGAGCATAGCTTGGTGAGTAGCCCCGCCCCGGGGTCGGTTCGAAGGAAACCCATCCCATGCCGTTCAGGTACAGTTCCGGCCACGCATGGGACTGCTTTCCACTGACCGAGTAGCCGGTGAGCTCTGTGCCGTCTTCAACGCTCCGGTCCAGCATGCCCCGGGACATGTTGTCGTTGAAGTTGATGCTCTCTCCGGTAGCTTCACCTGGCGCGTAGCCCACTACGATGCGCGAGGGGATGCCTGCCTTGCGCGCAAGCAGCGCCATGGCGGAGGCAAAATGCACACAGTATCCTTGGCGCCGGGACAAGAAGGCTTCGACGACACGGGAATTGGCGCCGTCATAGCCTTCGCGCAGGGGCGTGCGTTCGGAGTAGACGAAGTCGCCGGAACGGAAGAAATGCTGCAGCGCTATGGCGGCATCGATATCATTGGCAGGAATCCCGCCCTGGCCGAAGACTTCGTTCAAAGTTTGCTGCAATAACGGTTCCAGCCCATTATCTGGATCTTGGGGAAGCTTCAGATATTCGGGCAGCTGCGCAGCTGCACTGATTCCCAACTGGCCGATATTGCGGACCATTTCGGTATTGATGAATAAGTCCGCATAGGTCACGGAAATATCGTTGGTGGATGCCCGGGCCTCGGAGGAGAGACCGGCGACGGAAGTCTCATAAGTCCAATTCCAGTCCCCAGCGATGCCCTGCACGAAGTGGGCCCGGTTGGGCAGGGGGAGCACGGAAGTGCTGATTCCACCGGGCCAGTTCATTTGAAGCAGTTCATTGGTGCTGTTGAGCTCGTTGAAATTCTTCGGAACTGCTGTGGTGCCTTTAAGCGTGGATGTCAGCATGTCTTCGCTTGGTTCCCAGCGGTCAGCGGAGAGGTCCTTGATGACCTGGGTGCGCAGATACGGTGCCTTTTCTGCGGTCGTGTAGTAGGTCAAAATAGGCACGCCGCTGTTTGAACGCAGGTCTCGCCCCAGATTGATCAACGGGTCGACATTGCTTGCCAGCAAGTCTCCCGACGGCCGTTGCCCTTCGGCGAACATGCCATTGCGGAACCCGGGCATCCAGAAGCTGGCGGCCAAGAGGACACTGATGCAAGCCATGGCGGTTATACCTAGAATTCCCAACGTCCTGGGCTTGGGCAGGGGCACTCTGGCATGCTTGGCGGATACCGGGGCGAAGAGATAGGGAATGAGAGCGATATACCCGAGCATGCCCAGCAAAATCAGCGCCAGATAACCAATTCCGGCTCCTTCTTGCTTGAACAGCGAGGCGATAATCGGTGCCAGCGTTATGGGAATGATGCTCAGCATGGCCAGCCGGCGCGAACCGGCCAGCAGCTCGACGGCCAGGCTGATGGCCAGCGTGAAGCACAGGACGCCGAAGGCTACGGGCAGGGAAGCGGCCACAGGCGGAACTTGAGTGGCCAGCTGCATGCCAGCTTCGCTCAACATCGCCCAGACCCACTGGGTAAATGGCAAGTTCCCCAGGTTCAGTGTGCGGGCTTCGCTGAATGCGACGGCAAGCAGTGCCACGATCGCCGCAGCGGGAAAAGCAGCCCAGCGCAAGCGGGGGATTGCGCGCAACACAGCGGCCGATAAGTGCAAGGCAAGAATCGGGACGACCAGGGCCGGGAACCAACGAGCACCTTCGACAACGCCGCTCAGCGAGGCCGAGCCGGCCAGCACTGCGACAGCAAGGCAGCACGCGGCGGCAATCGGAACGAGCAACCACCGCAGTGCCCGCTTGTACCCTGGCTCCGGAGTGGGAGCTGGAGGGTTTGCAATTTGCGCGAGGCGCGCGGCAAGGTCAGCGCTCATCGTTCCACATCGAATCTATGGACATGTTGCCGGGAAGGATGTGTATTTTCCATCCGGTGCGTGCCAATTCCTGGTGCACGCGCAGATAACGTTCTGGGTTGCTAACCAATAGGAACAGCTCACCGTGGCGCACGGTGCGGGCGAGGGTAGCCAGCCATGCTGCCTGAGCCGTGTCGAGTTCACCGAGGATCATGATGACAGGTTCGTCGCGGTAGCCCAGCAATTCCTTGTGCAAGGAACTGCCGAAGATTTCTGCTCCATTGGCGGGCATTGCATCATTGGCCAAGGCCAATTCCGACGTTGCAGCATGGAAGTCTTCAAAAGAATCCAGTGCGCCCAGCTCGGAGATGCTCTGCTGGTCGCGTTCAGCCAAGGGCATTCCGTCCAGATTGCGGAAGGCGAGCTGGTAGCCGCTGTTGGCGTAGCGCAGGCCAATGCTGCTGGCCAATGACAATGCGTTCTCGAAGCGGCGGCTGCTGGTCAGCGCTTCTGCGCGAGCCTGCGGCAAGGAGAGCTTCAGATCCGATCCGCTGTGGATCCAGCGGTCCAAGGAAGTATCCAGAACCAGAAGGGCTTGGGCTGTGGCGACGTGGTTTTCTTGGCGAACCATGAGCTTGCCGTGGCGGGCGCTGGCTTTCCAATGGACCTGGCGGATGGAGTCTCCTTGCTGGTAGTCGCGGGTGGAGACATCGTAGTAATCGGCGGTGGTGCTCCGGGAGAATCTGGCATCGCCGGTCAGCGTGAGTTCGCCCAGCGAGGCCAGCCGATCCAGGGCATGCAGTTGCGAACGTACAGGAACTTCCAAATCGTCCCCGGTGCGCACCATTCCCCGGATAAGTCCCAGCGGGTCGCCGACTATTTGCTGGGCAGGCCCCAATAGATGGATTCCGCGCGTGCGGAACACCAACTCGTATTCAACGGATCCAGGAGCTTGGAAGCGCGGGCCGGGGCCAAAATCTTCTGGCAGTTGCTCTTGGATGGTTGCTGGTTCGGCACAGGTTAAACGGAACCTGCTGACCTCGCCAACGCTGGGAACCACAGAGAGCAGTTCGCGGTGCAAATTCGTTCGTCCACGCAGGTTGAAGGCCAAGGCCCAGCTGGCCAACGCCAACGTCAGCAGCGCCAGGCCCAGCGCCATCATTTCGTGCCGTCCCAACAGGTAGGACACGAATACCAGCAGTCCGCCAGCCGCTGCCGTGCACCAGCCACGCACAGTGAACAGGTCAAGATGCCACCGCCGCAGGGCCGGCGGTGTTGTCTCGGTCCGCGTCCACGACAGGGCATCGCGCGAATCGTAGCGGGGAATCTTTTCCATGGCTGTTGTGCTAGTTCACGGGGGTGCTGGCAACCAGCTCTTGAATCACAGCACTGGTATCCATACCGTCGGCAACCGCTCTTCGGGTCAGAATCAGGCGGTGGTTGAGCACCATTTGGGCTACGCTGCGAACGTCTTCGGGCAATACGTGGTCGCGTCCTTGGATTGCGGCACGGGCCTTGGCGGCGCGGACCCACTGGATCAGAGCGCGCGGGGAGGCGCCCAAGGCTACTTGCGGATGCTCGCGGGTGGCCCGGCCCAGATCCACGACGTAGGAGCCCAAGTGTTCGGTGACAATGACCGTTTTGACCTGCTCAATCATGTGCCGTAGCTCCGCTAGCTCCACCACGGCCCGCAGTGCTTCCAAGGGGTCGAATTGGTGCCGGCCGGCAAGCATCGAGATTTCCGCGTCGCGTTGCGGATACCCCAGCGACAGCCGTGCCATGAATCGGTCACGTTGGGCTTCAGGCAAAGCGAAAGTGCCTTCAGAATCAACGGGATTCTGGGTTGCCACCACCATGAAGGGCTGCTCTAGCCGGTGGGTGATTGAATCTACGGTGACTTGTTGTTCTTCCATGCATTCAAGCAGTGCCGACTGCGTTTTAGCGTTTGCCCGGTTGATCTCATCGGCAATGACAATATTGGCGAAGATCGGCCCCGGGTGGAAGGTGAATTCGTGTGTCTGCGGGGAGTACACCGAAACGCCGGTGACATCGCTGGGCAGAAGATCCGGGGTGAACTGAATGCGATGAACTGAACCATTGACACTGCGCGCCATTGATTTGGCCAGCATGGTCTTGCCGACTCCTGGGACGTCTTCGATCAAGAGATGGCCCTGTGCCAGCAATACGGTCAATGCGCTGGTTACGGCCTCTGGCTTGCCAGTGATGACGCTTTGGACCGCATCGAATATCCGCTGGCAATTCGACTGGAATGCTGAATCGAGCGACGGCACTGTTTGGTTCGCACTCATGCGCGGCTCCTTCTGAAGAATGAATCACCTGCGAGATCATTCGCAGTTACTGCATTCGATTGCGTCTTGCATCACATCATATGGGGTTCTTTTATCCAGCAACAGACTCTTATTGCCGGGGAGTGAGCGCAGGATTATTGCCAATGCACGAGGTGGTGCCACAATTAACCGCAGGGTTGACCTCAGTACTGATGCGCAAAGGATTACCGTGTCCAAGAAGAAACATACCGATCTCACGCTGGTTCCAGCAGCTTACCGCCCTGTGGACGAAGCGCCGCAGGCTCAGCAGGGGGAGCGGGCGCGCGCTGCAGACAGCGAAAAAGGTGGAAGCAAGCGCAATTTGCACTACCCGGAAGCGCCCGAGGCGCTGCCAGTTCCCGTGGTCGATAACCACACGCACTTGGACTTCCTTGACGGAACCGTGAAGGTATCGGCCTCCGAGGCGCTAGCTGCGGCAGCTGCCGTCGGTGTTAAAGGGCTGATCCAAGTTGGCTGCGATGTGCAGTCATCTGAATATGCTGTTCAGGTCGCCAACGAGCATGCGAATATTCTGGCAGCCGTAGCCATTCATCCCAACGATGCGGCCCGCCTTGCTGAGCGTGCGCAGCTGGACCAGGCGATCGGGCGGATCGAAAAGCTGGCCTCGGATCCGCGGGTGCGTGCCATCGGGGAGACGGGGTTGGACTACTACCGGACCGGTGAAGAGGGGCGTGGGGCGCAGGAGCATTCCTTCCGCGAGCACTTGCGCATAGCCGTAGAACAAGGCAAGGCCCTGCAAATCCATGATCGCGATGCCCATGACGACGTCGTTCGGGTGCTGCAGGATGCGCAGTTGCCGAAGAAAGTGGTCTTCCACTGCTTCTCAGGCGATGCGCAGCTGGCACGCATCTGCAACGACAATGGCTGGTACATGTCGTTCTCGGGAACGGTGACGTTCAAGAATTCCCATGATCTTCGCGAAGCTCTGGAACTGGCTGATCCGAAATTGCTTTTGGTGGAAACCGATGCCCCGTTCTTGACGCCGCACCCATTCCGCGGACGCCCTAACGCGAGCTACATGATTCCCTACACCACTAGGTTCTTGGCGGAAACCAAGGGGATTGAACTGGCCGAATTCTGCACCCAGATTGATGCCAATACCCGCGAAGTGTACGGAGAATTCTAGACCGGGACGGTGTGGGTCTCGTTACAGGACACTTGCAAGAATTATAACAATTCGGTTACGGTGGATGAGATGTCCGAAGATGTTCCTGCCAGAAAATGGCATGGTGCGTCCAAGGCAGCCTGATCCTCTCGCCTCGATGCAAACGGAAACACGGCGCAATTTTGATTGAAGAACAGGCAGCGAAAGCTGCCGGGCTCAACCAATGAACCGGAAAGACCATCCGGCGTCGGGCCTACAAACGATGGGGATCTTACTACCGTGACTCACTTGCTCAAGAAAACATGGGTGAAATACCTGGCTCAGGCGCTCGCCGTAGCCGTGGTTATCGCCGGTGCAGTTTTCTACATCTCCGGCCAGAAGTCGGTCGTCGTTTCCGTTGACGGGCAGCGCGAAGAAATCACCACCCGTGCAGCTACCGTTGGCGCACTGCTCGAACAGCAGGACATCAACTTGGCCAAGCGCGACGAGATCTCCGCCGCACTGGATTCCGATCTTGCCGATGAGCAGCTGGTGGATATCAAGCGCAACAAGTCCATCGACGTAACCGTCGATGGCACCGAGCGCGTCGTGCACACCACCGGCATGACCGTTGCCGACGTTGTTGCACAGCTCGATATTGACAAGGATTCCGAGATTTCCCTCGATGGAGACATGGAGCTTGCTGCCTTGAGCGACGAACTGGAAGTCATCACTCCCAAGGACATGACCCTGATTGTCAAGGACAAGAAGAAAAAGATCGCATCGACCGCATTGACCGTCAAGGAACTGCTCGCAGAGCAGAAGATCGAAGTCGACGGCAACGATGAAATCAACGTAAAGATCAAGGGTGAAACCGATAAGAACGCCAAGGACAGCGTCAAGCTGGCTGCCGACGCGACCGTCGAGGTCATCGACGTAACCGTCAAGACCTGGGATGAAACCCGCGACATCGACTTCGAGACCAAGAAGGTCAAGGACAGCTCGATGGACAAGGGCGAGACCAAGGTCAAGACCGAAGGCGAAAAGGGCGAGCGTGAGCTCACCCTGCGCCAGGAATCCCGCAATGGCAAGAAGGGCGAGGAAGAAGTCCTCAAGTCCAAGATCACCAAGAAACCGGTTGCTGAAGTCATCAAGGTTGGTACCAAGGAAGAAGAGAAGGAAACTACTTCCAAGAAGACTCCAACCCCGAGCAACATTTCCTCAACCTGGGCTGCACTGGCTAAGTGCGAGTCCGGTGGCAATTGGTCGATCAACACCGGCAACGGCTACTACGGCGGCCTGCAGTTCTCCGCATCTTCGTGGCGCGCAGCAGGTGGCACCCAGTACGCACCGCTGCCGCACCAGGCAAGCCCTGCAGAGCAGATTGCGACCGCTGAAAAGCTGCGTGCCAACGGCGGATGGGGCCACTGGCCACACTGCTCAGCCAAGCTGGGTCTGCGCTAAACACAAAAGCTGAATAACAACGCGACGCGTCCACCATCACGGTGGATGCGTCGCGTTGTTATGTTTGGATCAATCTGGCTGAACTAGAATTGGATTTGTGATGTCTAAGGAATCTTTGCCGCTGCTTGGGGCCACCGAAATCCGTCGTCTGGCTGAAGAGCTGGGAATCCGTCCTACCAAGACGCTGGGGCAGAACTTTGTGATCGATGGGAACACCATCCGCCGCATCGTCGCCGCCGCCAAAGTCGACCCATCTGAAACGGTGCTGGAGGTGGGCCCGGGACTAGGATCCCTGACCTTGGGCATCATGGATGCCGCCGCCAAAGTCGTGGCCGTGGAAATCGACCCGCCGCTGGCCAAACGCCTTCCGCAGACCATGGCCGAGTTCCGCCCTGGCCGTGAAGATGACCTGACAGTGATCCTTTCCGATGCCATGAAGGTCACCGAACTTCCCGGAGAGCCGACCTCTTTGGTTGCAAACCTTCCATATAACGTAGCTGTGCCCGTCGTGCTGCACCTGCTGGAGCACTTCCCATCCATCCGCAATGGCCTGGTCATGGTGCAGGATGAAGTGGCCGACCGGATGGCAGCCACCCCGGGCAATAAGATCTACGGTGTCCCATCGGTCAAGGGCGCCTGGTACGGAACCATGCGCAAAGCCGGCGTCATCGGCATGAACGTCTTCTGGCCCGCTCCAAAGATCCATTCCGGCCTGGTGGGATTCACCCGCGACAAGGATCGCAGCGATGCCCCGGATCGCAGGGAAGTCTTTGCCATTATCGACGCGGCCTTCGCACAGCGTCGCAAGACCCTGCGCGCGGCCCTCTCCGGCTGGGCCGGTTCCGGTGCTCGTGCTGAGCGGATCCTGGTTGCCGCCGGCATCGATCCGAAGGAACGCGGAGAGAAGCTGGATATCGAGCAGTACATTGACATTGCCCGAGCTGCACAGGCTGTTCCGGCGCAAGCCCCGTCGAGCGAGGCATAAGCATGTCCAAGCAGCATGTCATTGCCACCGCACCGGGCAAGATCAACTGCTATTTCAAGGTAGGCCCTCCGCGTGAGGATGGCTACCATGAAGTCGCCAGCCTCTACGTGGCGGTTTCCCTGACCGAACAGATCGAGGCGACCCTGCGCACCGATGGGGAACTGCTGCTGAGCTTGGAGCCTGATTCTCCGGTGGTCTCGGAACCGGAGAACTTTCCGCTGGGGTCCAATAACCTGGTGCATCAAGCAGCAGAACTGCTGCGGGAGCATACCGGCTGTACTCTCGGAGCGGACCTGCACATCACCAAGCGGGTGCCGATTGCCGGTGGCATGGGCGGCGGCTCCGCTGATGCAGCAGCCACCCTGGTGGCGTGCAATGAGCTGTGGGGAACCGGGCTGGACCGCGAGGAACTGGGCCGCTTGGGCGCACGCCTAGGGGCTGACGTACCCTTTGCCTTGATGGGTGGAGCGGCCATCGGCCTGGGCATCGGGGACAAACTGGCCCCGCTGCTGACCCGGGCAAAGACCCATTGGGTGCTGATCCCAGCCAGCTACGGCCTGTCGACTCCGCGAGTCTACGGCATGCTTGATCGCCTGCGTTCAGGCACCGAAGTTGAAGTCCCCCAAGAAATCGACCCAGCGGTTATCGAAGCGCTGATGGCTTCGGATGCACCAGCGTTATCCCAGGTGCTCGCCAACGACCTGACCCAGGCTTCCTTGGCATTGGCTCCAGAACTGGGCACCATGCGCGATATGGCGGAAGGTGCCGGCGCCCTGCGTGCCATGGTTTCCGGCTCAGGGCCAACTCTGGCGCTGCTGGTCAAGGATGGAGAACATGCCCAAGAGGTCATGGCCCAGCTCGGTGACGAGGTAGGCGTTGCCACCATCCCGGTCACTGCTCCAGCTGCCGGTGCGCACATCATCTTGTCTGAATGACATGTCTGGAAATCCCTGCCTGCATCGATGCAGGCAGGGATTTCTTTTGCTGATTTGCCCCTGGGGTCTTGTTGCGCCTCCAGCCTGGCCCTAGGCTGAATCCCAAGACACTTATTGAGTGCCATTCATTTTTGATTCTGGGGCGGAACACAACATGCTCAACGGACGAGTCTCGCACTGGTGGGAAGAAATCGGACTGCCAGCGCCACGCGAGCAGTTGCGCGGCAATAGCACCGCTGATGTCGCGATCGTCGGTGCAGGATTCACCGGATTGTGGACCGCTTACTATTTGGCCAAGGCCAATCCGAAGCTGGATATCACCATCCTCGAAGCCCGGCACGTGGGCTATGGCGCCTCGGGGCGCAACGGGGGATGGCTTACCAATACCATCACCGCTGGCCGCGACCGCTACCTGGCTTCCCATGGCCGGCAAGCGGTCAACGACTTCCAGCTGGCTATGAACCAGACCGTGGCCGAGGTCATTGCCGTTTGTTCAGCCGAAGGCATCGATGCGGACCTGAAGCAAGGCGGGGAACTGGAAGTTGCCTACACTGCTGCCCAGGAGCAACGCCTGCGGGACGATGCGATGACCGACGCGCGATGGGAGCATTCGGATACCGTCCTGCTGGAAGCCGGTGCAACGCAGGCAAAGATCAATGTCGCCAATGCCCGGGCTGGGCTGTTCCATCCGCATGCAGCCAGGATCCACCCGGCCAAACTGGTGCGCGGACTGGCCGAAGTCGTGGAACGGCTCGGAGTGAAAATCCATGAGGACACGCGCGCTACCGCACTGCAGCCGCACCACGTCGACTTCGAAGCCGGTACCCTCAAGGCCCAGTACGTCATCCGGGCCACCGAAGGATTCACCGCCGGATTGGCCGGGCACAAGCGCTTGTGGCTGCCGATGAATTCGTCCTTGATCGCTACCGAACCACTGCCGTCATCCATTTGGGATGAACTGAACTGGAAGCATGGCGAGGTGCTGGGGGACTACGCCCATGTTTACATGTATGCGCAGCATACTGCCGATGATCGGATTGCCATTGGCGGACGGGGCGTGCCGTACAAGTATGGTTCGCGCACGGATACCGATGGCGTGACGCCGCAAAAAACGATGCAGGGGCTGCAAGAAATATTGCACCGGATGTTCCCGCAAACCCGGGGAGCAAGGATCGAGCATGCATGGTCCGGGGTCCTTGGCGTGCCACGGGACTGGGCGGCTACCGTCGGGCTGGATCCGGACACCGGCCTGGGCTGGGCCGGAGGGTATGTCGGAACCGGGGTTGGCGCGGCGAACCTGGCCGGACGCACCCTGCGCGACTTGATCCTCGGGGCCGAGACTGAATTGACCAATTTGCCATGGGTAAACCACCGGGTGCGCAAATGGGAGCCCGAACCCTTGCGCTGGCTGGCAACCAAAGGACTCTATGCCGCCTACGGCGCTGCCGACCGAAGCGAGCTCAAGGGCAGGACAAGCACCTCTGCACTAGCGGTGCTTGCCGATAGGATCACCGGAAAACCTTGAAGGGTTCCAGCGGCGGGCATAGACTGTGGCCATGGGACGGAAAACGCGTGGATTCTATCTATGGGCTGCAGCACTAGTTCTTATTATTTCTGGTGTCTTGATGATCACGCTGATGCAGGTCGGAATTCTGGGATGGTTGCTGCAAGGCGCGGGGATCATTCTCTCGGCTTTCGCCATCGGCGCCCGCAGCAGGCCCCAGACTCATGCCTGAGGGAGGCAAAATGCTCCTGAACGACGGCAAGTTATCGGTACAGGGCCGGAACTACCTCGTGCGCGAAGCGCGAATAGAGGATCTTGAACAGGTCATTGCCTTGATGGAACAGGATGAAATACGCCGTGCAGAGCATTCTGGGGCAGCCGGCGGGCCGGAACACTATCTGGAGGCATTCGGTGAAATTGATGCTGACCCCGCGCATGCGCTGATTGTGCTGGAAGGCGAGGGCGGAAAAATTGTTGGCACGATGCAGCTGACAACCTTGCCGAGTCTTGCGCGCCGAGCGGCGAAACGGATGCAGATCGAGGCAGTTCGAGTGGCCAGCGAGTCGCGCCGAAGCGGACTGGGCACGCAAATGATCCGCTGGGCTATCTGCGAAGCGGAACACAAGGGCATTTCACTCATCCAGCTGACAAGCGATGCGCAGCGTCAGGAAGCGCACCGCTTCGACCAGAGGTTGGGATTCATCCCGTCGCATGTGGGCTTCAAAATGCGCCTTGCTAGACGCCCGTTACCTCGTAGCTGCGCTGTAATCCGGAAGTCCTGCGGCCCCACGTGCTTGCCGTGGCCCGCTGCTGGTGGGCTTCAAACGCAGCGCCGTCTGCAAATTCCTCGTTCACCAGCCAAACCCAGGGATCCTGTGATTGCGTGACTGTGAAAGAAAAACAGCCGGGTTCAGCCTTGGTCAGCCGAATATGCTCCGGCAGTAATTTCTTCACCAGCTCGACTTCGGCCGCATCCTTGCACAGCAGCTTCCCCTCCAAAATCACGGTTCCCATGCTGGAAAGTCTGCCATGATCCCGGCATGCAGCGGACAAGCTACCTAAAGAAAAGCCGATGGCTCGGAAATAAATTTCCGAGCCATCGGCGCGAGCCACAGATCAGGTGCTATCCGAGCAGCTCGGATAGTTCCAGCCAGCGTTCTTCCAACTGGTCAATCTGCGATTGGTATTCGTTGATCTCAGCGGTGAACTTGCCCAGGCCCTCATAATCGCTTTGGTCATGAGCTGCCATCTTGGCATGGACCTTGGCGATCTTCTCCTCCAGCTGTCCTACCTTGCGCTCGTTGGCGTTCAGTTCCTTCTGCGCGGCACGCAGCTCGGCGCCCGAGGGGCCGGCAGGCTTAGCCGGGGCTGCGGAGGAAGCCTGCGAAGGATTGGAACCGCCGGTAGAGCCCTCGGCGCTGCGAAGCTTCAAGTACTCATCCACGCCGCCTGGCACATGGCGGAAGTGGCCGTTCAAGATGGCGTACTGCTGGTCGGTGACGCGTTCAAGCAGGTAACGGTCGTGGGAAACGACAATCAAGGTGCCCGGCCAGGAATCCAACAGGTCTTCCAAGGCGGCCAGCATGTCGGTATCGACATCGTTGGTCGGCTCATCGAGGATCATCACATTCGGCTCGTCCATCAGGATCATCAGCAGCTGCAGGCGGCGGCGCTGGCCACCGGAGAGCTCGGCGACCTTGGTGGACAGGTGTGCCGAGGAGAAGCCCAGACGCTCCAGCAGCTGTGCTGGCGTCAGGTCCTTGCCATCGACGTTGAAGGTGGTGCGGTAGCGAGCCAGGACTTCGCGGACCTTGTCCTGGCCGATCTGCTCCAATTCGCGGAACTGCTGGTCCAGCACGGCAAGCTTCACGGTCTGGCCGCGCTTGATCTTGCCGCCGGTCGGTTCCACGGTGCCGGCGATCAGGCCCAGCAAGGTGGATTTGCCGGCGCCGTTGGCGCCGAGCAGGCCGGTGCGTTCGCCCGGGCCGATACGCCAGGTAAACGGCTTGAGCACCTGCTTGGCACCGAAGGACACCTCGGTATCCAGCAGGTCGATGACGTCCTTGCCCAGGCGGCTGGTGGCCATCTTCTGCAATTCCAGCGGGTTGCGGGCCGGTGGAACATCGGCAATCAGCTGGTTAGCGGCCTCGATGCGGAATTTCGGTTTGGAAGTACGGGCCGGGGCGCCGCGGCGCAGCCAGGCCAGTTCCTTCTTCATCATGTTCTGGCGCTTGTTTTCGGTAACCGCGGCGATGCGGTCGCGTTCCACGCGCTGCAGCACGTACGCGGCGTAGCCGCCTTCGAAAGGCTCGACCAAGCGGTCGTGGACTTCCCAAGTCGTGGTGCAGACCGCGTCCAGGAACCAGCGGTCGTGGGTGACTACCATCAAGCCGCCGGAGCTCTTGGACCAGCGCTTGTTGATGTGCTCGGCGAGCCAGGAGATGCCCTCGACATCCAAATGGTTGGTCGGCTCGTCCAGGATGATGACATCCCAGTCCTGCACCAGCAAAGCCGCCAGTGCCACGCGGCGGCGCTGTCCGCCGGAGAGGGTTCCGATTTTCGCTTCCCAGTCCAGATCAGCGACCAGCCCGGAGATGATGTCGCGGATGCGGGCTTCGCCGGCCCACTGGTGATCATCCATCTCTCCGACCACGCTGAAGTGCACCGTTGCTTCGGGGTCCAGGGTGTCTGACTGGTCAAGCACACCCACGCGCAGGCCATTGCGCTTGGTAACACGCCCGGAGTTCGGTTCAATCTTGTCACTGAGCATGCCAAGCAGCGAGGACTTGCCTTCGCCATTGCGGCCCACCAAGCCGATGCGGTCGCCATCGGAAATTCCGATGGTTACCGAGTCGAAAACGACGTGGGTGGGATATTCCAGATGTAGGGCTTCGCCCCCGAGTAAATGTGCCACGATTTCTATTTTACGTTCCGGGGGCAAATCGAGATCGCGGCAGGGCACATGGGGTCCGCGCGGGGCCAGCGAGCGGCAGGAGAATAAAACAGAGAATAAAAGTGAGTTTAGCTACGGTGTTTTGCGATTTCGCACATCGGGCTGATCATGGCAGAATAATTAGCGTGCTTGTTGGGTATGACCTGCACAAGCCATTTTCCGCCCTGGTGTAATGGCAACACGCCAGCCTTTGGAGCTGTGCATTCTAGGTTCGAATCCTAGGGGCGGAACCAATCAAGAAGCGTCACGCATGTGGCGCTTTTATTTTTTGACCAGTTCAGCGCATCCCGGAGCTCGCGATAGACTTGCTTTGAGGTTTTACTTCTCTGCCCAAAACCTTGAATCCAATTTGCAGGAGAATGCACTTGAGTGATCAGGTCAACGCACCAGTAGCTGTCATCGTCCTAGCCGCCGGGGCTGGTACCCGCATGAAGTCGGCGAAGCCGAAAATCATGCATGAAATCGCAGGTCGGTCCATGATTGGCCATGCGCTTCATGCGGCTTCAGCTTTGCAGCCGCAAAACCTGGTTGCGGTTGTCCGCCACCAGCGCGACCTGGTTGCAGAACACATTCTGAGCCAGTTCCCTTCCATCACCATTGCCGACCAGGATGAAATTCCAGGCACCGGCCGTGCAGTCCAGCAGGGCTTGGAAGTTGTGGACCCGGCACTTGAAGGCACCGTTGTGGTGACTTACGGCGATGTGCCATTGCTCACCAGTGAAGTCCTCCAGGATCTGGTCGCCACCCACGAGTCCAACGGCAATTCGGTCACCGTGCTGACCACCGAATTGGATGACCCCAATGGCTACGGCCGCATCCTGCGCGATGACAAGGGCGAGGTTGCAGGGATCCGCGAGCAGAAGGACGCTTCGGCTGACGAGCTGCTCATCAAGGAAATCAACTCTGGCATCTACGCTTTCGATGCCAAGATCCTGCGTTCGGCGCTGACCGAGGTCACCACCGAGAACGCGCAGGGCGAAATGTACCTGACCGACGTGTTGGCAATTGCCCGCGAACGCGGTGGCCGTGTGGCTTCCTCGCAGATCGCGGACCGCTGGCAGATCGAAGGGGCCAACGACCGCGTGCAGGTTTCCAACCTGGCTCGCATCTACAACGAGCGCAAGACCGAATTCTGGATGCGCCAGGGCGTGACCATCGTTGATCCGGCCACCACTTGGATTGACGCTGATGTGATGATCGGCCAGGACGCCACCATCAAGCCAGGTACCCAGCTGCACGGCGAGACCATCATCGGCGCTAACGCGACCGTCGGCCCGGACACCACCTTGACTAACGTCGTGGTCGGCCAGCGCGCCACCGTCAAGCGCACCGACGCCACCGACTCGCGCATTGCAGAGGGCGCGTCGGTAGGTCCGTTCGCCTACCTGCGTCCGGGCACCGACCTCGGTGTAGATGGCAAGATCGGTGCCTTCTACGAAACCAAGAATGTCACGATTGGCCGTGGCTCCAAGCTCTCGCACCTCGGCTACGCCGGAGATGCTGAAATCGGTGAATTCACCAACATCGGCTGCGGCAACATCACCGCAAACTACGATGGCGAAAAGAAGCACCGCACCAAGATCGGCTCGCATGTGCGCACCAGCTCCAACACCGTATTCGTTGCCCCGGTTGAAATCGGGGACGGCGCATACACCGGAGCCGGAGCCATCGTCCGCAAGAACGTCCCGGCCGGTGCCCTAGCACTGTCTGTGGCACCGCAGCGCAACTCCGAGGGCTGGACGCTTGAAAAGCGCCCGGGCACTTCCTCGGCTGACGCAGCGTTCAAGTCCTCACTGAACTCTTCGGCCTCCGAGTAATTCAGCTACAGACTTCATTTCCTCGACAACAACCTCATACGTGATAGCGAAGCGAGCGAGAAAGCAAACCCCATGAGTGAAATCAGCCATAACGTCGACAAGAAGCTGGTGCTGGCCACCGGCCGTGCGCACCCCGAGCTGGCCGCCGAGGTCGCCAAGGCACTTGATACCGAACTGCTGCCGCTGAACGCGTACGACTTCGCCAATGGCGAGATCTACGTCCGTTCAGATGAATCGGTTCGCGGCAAGGAAGTCTTCTTGCTGCAGTCCTACCCGGCACCGCTGAACAACTGGCTGATGGAACAGCTGATCATGATTGACTCGATGAAGCGCGCTTCGGCTCGCCGCATCACCGTCGTGGCGCCATTCTACCCTTATGCACGCCAGGACAAGAAGGGCCGCGGCCGCGAGCCGATCTCGGCCCGCCTGGTCGCGGACCTGTTCAAGACCGCTGGTGCTGACCGCGTGATCTCTTGCGATCTGCACACCGCGCAGATCCAGGGCTTCTTCGATGGTCCAGTGGATCATCTGTTCGGCTTCCCGCTGCTGGCTGACTACATCAAGTCCAAGGTAGACGTCAATGAAGTCACCGTGGTTTCCCCTGATACCGGCCGCGTGCGCGTCGCCGAGCAGTGGGCAGACCGTTTGGGCGGCACCCCGCTGGCGTTCGTCCACAAGTCCCGCGATCTGACCGTGCCTAACCAGGCCGAGTCCAAGACCGTGGTGGGCCAGGTCGAGGGCCGCACCGCGATCCTGATCGATGACATGATCGACACCGGTGGAACCATCGCAGGTGCTGTGCGCGTGCTGAAGGAAGCCGGCGCCAAGGATGTCATCATCGCCGCGACCCACGCAGTGTTCTCGGATCCAGCCGCGCAGCGCCTGGCCGAGTGCGGTGCCAAGGAAGTTGTTGTCACCAACACCCTGCCGATCCCGGAAGAGAAGCGCTTCGAGAACCTGACCGTGCTGTCGATCGCTCCAACGATCGCTCGCGCCATCTCCGAGGTATTCCACGAAGGTTCGGTTACGAACCTGTTTGACGGCCGCGCCTAGCAGCCCTCGTTTCGCAACGCCTCTGGCCGGCACCCGCATGGGTGCCGGCCAGAGGCGTTTAGACAAACATCCAAGGAGCCTTTTAGAGAGAACGCTCTGCGGGGCAGTCGATCAGCCTTTGAGAATTACATGGTCGACATGACTGAAAACGTATTGCTGTGCAACTCGATCCGGCCCGCTACGGAGAATATCAGATCTTCCGCGGGGGAGGTTTCGCTGATAAATCGTGGAGCGTGCGTGCTTCGACGCGTCGGGGTGGTGCGCCTGAGATGAGCCACCCAGACCTTGGTCTGCGCTTGGCAGGGGCGCCTTCGATGATGCACAGGCAGCGCAAGGCTGGTCCGCCGATGCTGATTCTGAACGGCGAAAGATCACGGGCATGTTGCCATCGGGGTGGACGCCCCGACGGTACTGAGACTGACCAATGCAGGCCAGCCAATGTACACGGTAGCAGGCGTCCCGCGGAGGGTTCCTCTTACGGGACACCGCAAACGGTCGTTTTCGCTTCTAGAATTCAGTTTCGTTTAGTCATTGCACTAACAGCATCATTCGTTCTGATTCTGGAGGTCTGGCAGTCGACGCAATTGGTACTCACGCCAGGTCAGCAGAACGATCACAACATCAAAGACAGTGAGAGCCAGTAACACCCAGCTAAAGTTAACGATCAGTTCATAGTCCTGATAGAGGATGAACGCTAATAGGAAGCCGATAAGCCAGGGGTAGGCCCATAACCGGTTTTTGAGCACTGCCCACAAAAGCACAGCTTTTGCCAGCCCATGAATCAGCAAATAAAAGGCGGCAAATAGTGTCGCTGAAACATCCAGTCGTTCAGACAAGTTGACCAATGATCGAGCGATGAAGTCCTGGGGATCTTCGCTGAGCTCGTGTTGGGTCAGGACGCTAATTCATGATGCAATCTTGGCGGGTCCAGTGAATAAAAGCGCCGTTCCGCTGATCAGCTCTGCCAAGCCGTTGAGTCCTTTAAAGATTAGGCCCACATAAAAGCTGCGATCAAGCAAGCGTCGGTGACGAATCTGAACCGAACGCCCGGAAGTATCCATAGACTGTCGCCCACTTTCATTCTCATTCCTTGCGAGTTTTCTCCGCCGATGAGCTAACCCTACTTTCAAAGGAGAGAAGAAGCCGCTGTTACGTCCTGATTTGAACGTACACTGCGAAACTCTTCATGGGCTCAGATGGAGGAAGGCTGAAGGGCGAAATCCATGTAGTGTGTTCCGCTGCTCAACGCCCTGCCGAAGGCATCTGGCACCTCTTTATGATCGACCAATATCGATCGTTAGCGGTGTCCCGAAAGAGGAACGCGATACGGAACGTTCGTTGGGGGATGACTCACGGAGCTTGTGGAGAATGGGTGCATGTCTGAAAGATTCAAGTGGGTGCCTTTGCGTTAGCCGATACCTTTGTTTTCCGGTGCCGTTGAATTGTAATCAGGGTTTAGTGGCGTTCGCTACAGGGTTTCTCGTTGGGGATTTCAGCTGGTAGAATTGTGGACTGTGCCCAGGCGAGGGAAACACCAGCAATGGTGGGACCGTTATCGACAAGGCCGGACAAGTTTTCTCATCTCCTAGATGTTGATTGCTTCCCGAGTCCACGCAAGGGCCTAAACGAAGCAATTATTTCCTAAGGAGAATTATCATGGCATCTGTCAACCTTGACGCCGTTGTACGTAGCGATTTCGGCAAGGGCGCTGCTCGCCAGGCTCGCCGCGACGGCCAGATCCCAGCAGTTGTCTACGGTGCAGGCTCCGAGCCACAGCACGTACTGCTTCCAGCACGCGAAACCACCCTGGCCGTTCGCGACCGCGGTGTTGAGCTGGTTCTGAACATCGAAGGCAAGACCGTAAAGACCACCATCAAGGACATCCAGATTCACGCGCTGAACCGCACCGTGGATCACATGGACCTGATCATCGCTGCCTAATTCCAGCGAACTAGGTTTTAGCTGAGCATCATGAGTGATGGCACTTGGCTCGTAGCCGGACTCGGGAACCCCGGGGCCGGCTACGCTGGCAATAGGCACAATATTGGGCAGATGGTGCTCGACGAGCTGGCCCAACGGGTCGGCTCCAAATTCAAGACCCACGCCTCACGGTCGCAGATCGTAGAGGGGCGCATGGGTGTTGGCGGACCGCGCATCGTGCTGGCCAAGCCGACGGTCTTCATGAACCTTTCGGGCGGGCCAGTGGCCAACGCGGCGAAATTCTTCGGCATTGGTGTCGATCGCCTGATTGTGGTGCATGACGAGATCGATATTCCCTTCGACACCATCAAGCTCAAGCGAGGTGGCGGCGAAGGCGGACATAATGGCCTGCGCGATATCTCCAAGGCCATGGGGTCCAAGGACTATTTGCGCGTCCGTGCCGGCGTTGGGCGTCCACCCGGCCGCATGGATACCGCCAAATGGGTTTTGCAGGACTTTTCCAAAGTTGAAAAAGCGGATCTTCCGTTTCTGATCGACAATTGCGCGGATGCCGTGGAATTGCTGATGACCTCAGGTTTGGAAGCGGCCCAGGCTAAATTCCATACCAGCTGACTGTTCCCACCACGGGGCTGCATTGAAGCAAAGTGAGGGCTGTTGTGAACTGAGCGAGTTCGCAACGGTCCTCAACTTTTTTAAATTAGGAAAGCTATGGAGCGAGGTGTTCCTTACTAAGGCCTAACTTAGATGTGCTTCGAGGCCCAGAGTGGAATAATTACCCAATGTACCCCTTGCCTAATAGGGCTGTGGCCTTTGATTGCCATAGCTGGACAGGCAACCATGATAATTATTCGGAGGCCCACGTGCACACGATGACCGGTCACCAAGAAGCCCTTGAAGCGCTGACTGCTAAAGAAGTTGCGCGCATCAAGGCCGACTTTGAGATTCTGGACCACCAAGTCAACGGAGTTGACGTTGTGTACCTGGACTCCGGTGCCACCAGCCAGAAGCCGCGCTGCGTCTACGAAGCGGAGCAGCACTACTACGAGAACGCCAACGCCGCTGTTCACCGTGGGGCGCATTCATTGGCCGTTGAAGCCACCGAGATCTATGAAGAAGCCCGCGAGAAGGTAGCCAAGTTCATCGGTGCACGTACCAATGAACTTGTCTGGACCGCGAATGCCACCGAAGCGCTGAACCTGATCAGCTACTCGATGTCCAACGCCTCGCTGGGTCGCGGGGGAGAAGCCGCAGCGCGCTTCCGCTTAGGGCCAGGCGACGAGATCCTGAGCACCGAGCTGGAACATCATGCGAACCTGATCCCATGGCAGGAACTGGCCTTCCGCACTGGTGCAACCTTGCGTTACGTGCCGATCACCGAAGACGGGGCACTGCGTTACGACCTGCTCGACGAATTGGTCAACGAAAACACCAAGCTGGTTGCCTTCACCCACGTTTCCAACGTGCTGGGGACCATCACCGACACCCAGAAGTTCGTTGACGCCGCCCGCAAGGTTGGCGCCCTGACGGTGCTGGACGGGTGCCAGTCGGTGCCGCACCTGCCGGTAGATGTTAAAGCCCTGGACGTGGATTTCATGGCCTTCTCCGGACATAAGATGCTCGGCCCCACCGGCATCGGCGCACTCTACGGACGCGAAGAACTGCTCAACGCCATGCCACCTTTCCTCACCGGAGGATCGATGATCACCGTGGTGGACATGGAGCATGCAGAGTACATGCCATCGCCGCAGCGTTTTGAAGCCGGCACCCAGCGCATTGCCCAGACCCATGGACTTGCTACTGCGGTCAGCTACCTTGATGAAATCGGCATGGGCCGCATTGCGGCCTGGGAAGAGCACTTGGGGCAGATGCTCTATGAAGGAATCTCGAAAATCGAAGGCGTACGCGTCTTCGGCCCGGCTAATGCACCGCGCATCGGCACGGTTCCATTTGAAGTCATTGGCGTACACCCGCACGACGTAGGCCAGTACCTAGACTCGCGCGGCATCGCGGTGCGCGTAGGCCATCACTGTGCCCAGCCATTGCACCGCGCTCTGGGCGTGAATTCTACGACCCGCGCCAGCACCTACCTGTACAACACGGAAGCCGACATCACGGCCTTGCTAGAAGCCTTGGGCTCCGTGCGCGAATACTTTGGAGTCTAAATGAACGAATTAGATCAGCTATACCAACAGGTCATCCTGGACCACGCCAAGCGCCGCGTCGGTTCGCCGCTGGTAGAGAACACCGAAGGGCTGCTGCACGGCGAATCGCACCAGCACAACCCCATCTGCGGCGACCAGATCCGCGTGCGCGTTGAGCTGGGCGAGGACGGACAATTCACCTCGATGAGCTGGGAAGGCGATGGCTGTTCCATCTCCATGGCCTCGGCCTCGGTCCTCAGCGAAATGCTCCCGGAACTATCCAAGGACGAATTCCTGGACAAACTGGAGATCTTCCGCGAAATGATGCGTTCCAAGGGCACATTCGAACCCGATGAAGAAGTCCTGGAAGATGCTGCGGCCTTCGTCGGCGTCTCCAAGTTCCCAGCCCGCGTCAAGTGCGCAATGCTCGCTTGGGTGGCTGCTGAAGCGGCCATGCTCGGAGCCGGCAAATAGCCTGGTAAACAACTGCGGCGCTTGCTTTCACCTAAGTGAAAGCAAGCGCCGCAGTCGTTTCAGCACCCAGCGGGCAAGCTAGATCTGCTCGTCGCCCTGCTGGTAGACATCCGGGATGCCATCCTTATCGGCATCGCGGGTCTCGCGCTCCTGCAGGACCTTGTAGCGGCGGTTGCGCGGAATCAGCCACAGTGCGCCGAGGATGGCTGCAATGAACGAACCGGCGAGGATCGCGACCTTGGCATGCTCGTAGTGCGGGGATTCCAGCCCGAAGGACAGCTCCGAGACCAGCAGCGAGACCGTGAAGCCGATGCCTGCCAGAAGGGTGACGCCGAACAGGTCGCCCCAGCCGGCATCCTTATCCAATGAAGCCTTGGTGAACTTGGTCAGTACCCAAGTGAATCCCAGGATGCCGATCGGTTTGCCGAGCACCAGGCCCAGCACGATGCCCCAGACGACCGGATCGGTCAGGACACTGCCGCTGCCTGGAGTAGGCGAAACTACGGTCACGCCGGCGGCGAAGAATGCGAAGATCGGGATGCAGAAGCCAGAGGAGAGCGGGCGGAAACGGTGCTCGAAGCGTTCGGCCAGGCCGATGCCTTCCTTGCCATCGGTACGCTTGACCGGAACGCAGAAGCCCAAGACCACGCCGGCGATGGTGGCATGGATGCCAGAACCGAAGACGAAAATCCAGGTGATGACGCCCAATGGCAAGAGGATTGCCCAAGCAGCCCAACGCCGCTTGGCGAAGAACTTGCCCAAATAGCGGGCCAGCACGGTGAAGAGAATGATTGGAATCAGCGACAGGCCCAGGTAGCCCAGATTCAACTCGTCGGTGAAGACGAAAGCAATGATGACAATCGCAATCAGGTCATCGACCACGGCCAGAGTCAGCAGGAAGATGCGCAGCGCAGTGGGCAGTGCCGAGCCGATTACGGCCAGCACGGCTACCGCGAAGGCAATATCAGTTGCTGTAGGGATCGCCCAGCCGCGCAAGAGCTCGCCGCCGCCGGACATCGAGGCGATGGCTACGAAGATCAATGCCGGAACGAGCACGCCGCCAAAGGCCGCGGCTACCGGAACAGCGGCTGTCTTGACGTTGCGCAGGTCGCCGATGACGAATTCTTTTTTCAGCTCCAGACCGGTCAAGAAGAAGAACACTGCCAGCAGGGCGTCAGCTGCCCAGTGTCCGATCGACAGATTCAGGTCGACACCGAACAAGGTAGGACCGAAATGGAAGTCGCGCAAGGCGAAATAGGATTCGCGCAGCGGGGTGTTGGCCCAGACCAAGGCCAGCAGGGCGCCGGCGATGAGGACCATGCCACCGACGGTCTCCTTGCGCAGAATATCTCCGATGCGCACGGACTCCCTGTAGCTAGGGCGCGAAAACAGGTTCTTGCTGGAACCCGAAGACGGAGTTTGGCTCATGCGTTTAACTCGCTTACTTCGTTAAATGAATATTTATCGCCGACCAGACTTCCCGGCACACCTGTATTCAACCCTAGCGCGAACCGTGCCTCAGACCACAAATCCCCGGACGCTTTGCGAGAAATCGCACGTCCGGGGATTAACAGTGAGCGTAATTATATTTCCGCTAGCTTACTTCGACAGCCAGGCATTAACCTGATCGGCCTGCAGCTTCAGTGCCTTGCCCAAGTAAGGCTCGGCAGCCGAAGCCAGCTTGCCGCCAATGAACGGAATCGAAGAGGAGACCTTCGCGTCGATGGCGAACTCGCTGTTCTGGCCCTGGGCCTTGAGCTGCTCGGTGCCGCTGACGGTCACCGGGACGCCGGCCACGGTGATCTGCACGTTGGCGGTACGGTTGCCGGCGGCATCCGGGGCGCTCCACTTGTCGACCTGGGTAATTTCGATGGTCGCGCCAACGAACTTGCGGGCCATATCGGGAACGCGGTCGGTAGGCACGGAGCGGACGGTGGTCAGGGTGAAGGCGCCGGCGGTATCGCCGTTGACCGTGAAGTCGTTCAAAGTGCCGTTGGCGACCTTGGTAAGGTGCTCGGCGAAGCCGCGATCGCTCAGCGTTGCGATGACCTGTTCAGCCGGGTGAGCGATCTGAGTGCTTGCGTTCAATGCCATGGAAGCTAATCCCCATCTGGAAATCTGAGTGGCCGGGTGAACAAGCAGTTCATGCCCGGCAACGGACAGTAATAACCCTATCTGGTGCAGGGCATTCGGTAGGCTAGGACTGCACCGAAAACTACATATTGGCATTGATCCGGCCGCGGAAAAACTTTGCGGTCGGTGTTCGTGGTGTCGTATCGGCGCACCACGGCTTCAACCTGCCAATGGGAACGTCTGCACGAGAGGATACACAAGCAACCATGAGCCTGACCGGACTTCATGACTTCCTGCGCGAGGAGCCTTCCTTCAGGCGCATCCGCCAAAGTGCAACCCACGAATATGCAACGCGCAGTGAGGCGCTGGAGATCGCAGCACCCCAGGGCATGCGCTCGCTGCTCTCGGCCCATATCAGCCAAGCGCTGGGGGAGAGCAAGAACCCCGGGGTGACGTTGATCGTGACCGCGACCGGCCGCGAAGCCGAGGAAATTTCGACTTCGCTGGGCGCCTACCTGCCCGCAGAGCAGATCGCTGAATTCCCGTCCTGGGAAACGCTGCCGCACGAACGCCTTTCCCCGCGCAGCGACACCGTCGGACGCCGACTGGAAGTGCTGCGCCGGCTGCATGATCGCGACCAAGCGCTGAACATCATCATCGCGCCCATCCGTGCCGTGCTCCAGCCGCTGGTAGCAGGCCTAGGCCAGCTGCGCCCGGTGCGCTTGGAACTTGATGATGAGCCGGGCTTCGACGCGGTAATCAAGGATTTGGCTGCTGCGGCCTATGCGCGGGTGGACATGGTCACCCACCGCGGTGAATTCGCAGTGCGCGGCGGCATCATCGATGTTTTCCCTCCGACCTTGGACCATCCGGTGCGCATCGACTTCTTCGGTGACCAGATCGACTCCATGCGCTACTTCTCCATTGCCGACCAGCGCTCCACCGCTGAGGACGGCCCGCAGCGGATCATCGCCACCCCATGCCGTGAAATGCTGATCACTCCGAAGGTGATGAGCCGTGCGGCCAACTTGAAGAACCACTTCCCGGCAGCCCAGGAAATGCTCACCAAGATCGCCGGCGGCATCGCAGTGGAAGGCATGGAATCCCTGGCCCCGCTGCTGGTTGACCAGATGGTTCCGCTGCTTTCGCTGCTGCCCGAATCTTCCATCGCCTTGGTCATGGAACCGGAACGCGTACGCGCCCGCGCCCACGACCTGAATGCAACGAATGCCGAATTCCTGGCCGCCGCATGGGCTTCGGCCTCCGACGGTGCCAGCGCGCCGCTGGATCTGAACACCGCTGATTCCGAGCGGAAGCTGGCTTCGGGTGATTTTGCCTCGCTGGCCGAAACCGTGCAGCATGCCCAGCAGGCCAAGGTCTCGTGGTGGGCCCTGACTTCCATGGGCGCCGATGAGGAATTGGAACTGGGGGCCTCCACGATCCGCATCCCGGCCCGCGAACCCCTTGGGTACCAGGGCGATATTGAAGCCATGATGGAATTCATCGCCGGACGCGTCAAGGACCAGTGGCGCTTTGTGGTGGCCACCGAAGGCCCGGGCCCGGCAGCCCGCCTCTCCGAGCTCTTTGCAGACTTCAAGATTCCGGCCCACCGGGTCGAAGACATTTCGGCTACGCCAACGGCCGGCCTGATCGAGATCACGCAGGCTACCGCGGGCCGCGGCTTTGTCTTCGAAGAGCTCAAGCTGGGCCTGCTCACCGAGGCGGACCTGCTGGGCCGCTCCAGCGCCTACCCGAACCGCAAGGGGCGCAAGCTCACGGTCAAGCGCAAGCGCAATGCGGTGGACCCGCTGAGCCTGCAGGCAGGGGACTTCATCGTCCACGAGCAGCACGGTATCGGCAAGTTCGTTGAACTGATGGCCCGCAAGGTCAACGGCTCGGGCAAGGATGCCAAGCGCGAGTACCTCGTGGTGGAATACGCGTCCTCAAAGCGCGGGGCACCCGGAGACCGGCTCTTCGTGCCCATGGACCAGCTGCACATGGTCACCCGCTACGTAGGCGGCGAAGCGCCGACCCTGTCCAAGATGGGCGGCTCGGATTGGTCCAGCACCAAGTCCAAGGCGCGCAAGGCGGTCAAGGAAATCGCCGGGGATTTGATCAAGCTGTACTCGGCACGCATGGCCAGCCGCGGCCACGCCTTCGGCCCGGACACCCCATGGCAGAACGAACTGGAAGAGGCCTTCGCCTTCATCGAGACTCCGGATCAGCTCACCGCCATCAATGAGGTGAAGTCCGATATGGAGAAGGAAATCCCCATGGACCGGTTGATTTCCGGTGATGTGGGCTTCGGCAAGACCGAGATTGCGGTCCGTGCAGCGTTCAAGGCTGTCCAGGATTCCAAGCAGGTTGCCGTGCTGGTTCCTACCACCTTGCTGGCCTCCCAGCACCATCAGACTTTCACCGAACGCTATTCGGGCTTCCCGGTGCGCGTGAAAACCCTCTCGCGCTTCCAGACGGCCAAGGAGTCCAAGGAAATCCTGGCCGGTCTCAAGGACGGCAGCGTAGATATCGTCATCGGCACCCACCGCTTGCTCTCCAAAAACGTGGAGTTCAAGAACCTTGGCCTGGTGATCGTCGATGAGGAGCAGCGCTTCGGTGTGGAGCACAAGGAAGAGCTCAAGAAGATGCGCACCAATGTGGATGTGCTGGCGATGAGCGCCACCCCGATTCCGCGCACCTTGGAGATGTCGCTGACCGGCATCCGTGAAACCTCCACGCTGGCCACCCCGCCAGAAGAACGCCATCCGGTGCTCACCTATGTAGGCCCGCACAGCGATAAGCAGATTTCCGCCGCGATCAAGCGTGAACTGATGCGCGATGGCCAGGTGTTCTTCGTGCACAACCGCGTCTCCTCCATTGAGCGGGTCGCCGCAGAACTGCGCGAATTGGCGCCGGAAGCCAGAATCGAGGTGGCTCACGGCAAGATGAGCGAATCGCGCCTGGAACGGATCATCCAGGACTTCTGGGAGAAGAAATTCGATGTGCTGGTCTCCACCACCATCATCGAAACCGGCCTGGACATCTCCAACGCGAACACGCTGATTGTGGACCGTGCCAACAACTACGGGCTGTCCCAGCTGCACCAGCTGCGCGGACGCGTGGGGCGCGGACGCGAACGTGCCTACGCCTACTTCCTGTGGGATGTGGAAAAGCCCTTGGGCGAAGTCGCCTTGGAACGCCTGAAGGCCGTGGCCGCGCATAATGAGCTCGGCTCGGGCTACCAGCTGGCCATGAAGGACCTGGAACTGCGCGGTGCGGGCAATCTGCTCGGCGGCGAGCAGTCCGGGCATATTGCCGGGGTCGGATTCGACTTGTATCTGCGCCTGGTGGGTGAAGCTGTCGCCGACTACAAGGGCGAAGGCGAAGAAGAATCCACCGAGATGAAAATCGACCTGCCGGTCAATGCCCATCTGCCGCACAACTACGTGCCAGGCGAACGCCTGCGCTTGGAGGCCTACCGCAACATCGCGCAGGCAGAAACCAATGAGGCGCTCGCCGAAGTGCGAGAAGAGCTGGAGGACCGCTACGGCAAGCTTCCAGAACCGGTAGAGAATCTGCTGCGCGTAGCCGCGCTGCGCATCCGTGCCCGCGCGGTGGGGTTGCATGACATCCAGCAGATCGGCAACAACATCAAGCTCTCGCCGGCGAAGATCGAGGATCTGCCAGCTTCGCGGCAAGTGCGCTTGGAACGCCTGTACCCGGGGGCCGCTAACAAGCCGGCGTTGAATTCGATTTTCATTCCCAAGCCCAAGACCTCACCGATCGGTGGACGCGATTTGGCTGACGGGGAGATCCTGGAGTGGGCCGAGAAGCTGCTTTACGCTATTTTCGAGCCGACGCCGGCACCAGCAGAAAAATCCTGAATCCTTTGTGAGGATCTGCGAAAGGAGCCAGTTTGCTGCCATTAGGGCAGGGGACTGGCCCTTGGGCCGTTAGCGCTCGGTTGAGGATGCGTGGGAGCCGAGTTCTTCGGCATAGGCCCTGAGGGCCCCAGCGTAGATCGAGGAATGCTGTGCCAGGGCGTTGACGGCCAGCTTGACTGCTTCGGTGGGCTGTCCAGAATCAAGCAGTGCCATGGCTAGGAACGCTTGGGCATCTGTATGGATTGGTGATTCGGAACTGATCTGCTCCAGCAGCTCGATGGCCTGGTCGTAATGCCCGAGATTGCGCAGTGTGCTGGCCAGCTGCAGCTGAGCCTCGTCATGCCTGGGCGCTTCCAACCCAGCAGCCAGCGCGGCCTGGTACGGGCCGACAGCCAGTTCTTCTTCGCCCAGATAGTCATGCAAGGAGGCGGTTTCAAAAAGCACTAGCGAATCCTGCGGTCCTTTGCCCTGAAGCAGGGCTGCCAATTCGTGGTGCAGTTGTTCGGGGCTTTTGCCCTTGGCACAGTTCCAGAACTCTTCTACGCGCTGATCCCAAGTTTCCATGGCATCAGTCTAGATGCGGGAATAGTGCTTAAACGAAAATCAGGGAAACCCGCATTGGGGTTTCCCTGATTCTAGAAGTTTTGACTAGTTCTGGTGAGCGTTAGCCGCTGCAACCAGATCCTCGGCCTTTTCAGCACGACCCATGAGGTGCATTGGGATTGCGAAAGCCAGGAACATCAGAGCGAAGCCAACCAGGGTTGGCCACCAAGCGACCTCAAGGGTCCAGTAGCCCAGAACGTAAATACCCGCTGCGAACATCACAAAGAAGATCACGAGGGTAACAATGTTGCCGACAAGGCGGCCTTCACCAGAATGGGCAGTGTTCTTGCCGTTCGAGTACACTTTTTCTCCTTGAGGAAACAGATAGGTGCGATGTCCTAGTAGCTGGAACCGCTTTGCTCTCCTTCTAGGATAGCAACTCCTGAGCTAGAACCTAGTCGAGTTGCGCCCGCTGCAATCATGGCACGAGCAGTTTCGACGCTGCGCACGCCACCGGAAGCCTTGACTCCCATGTCCGGACCAACGGTCTTGCGCATCAGGGCAACGTCTTCAACGGTTGCGCCACCGGTGGAGAAACCGGTAGATGTCTTGACGAAATCGGCGCCAGCGGCCTTGGCGGCCTCGCATGCCAGGACCTTGGCTTCCTCGGTCAGCAGGCAGGTTTCGATGATGACCTTCAAGATGGCTCCACCCTCATGGGCGGCCTGGGCAATGGCGAAGATCTCGTTGACCAGGGCATCGCGATCGCCACGCAGGGCGGCGGCAACGTCGATCACCATGTCGATTTCATTGGCACCGTCAGCTACAGCATGCTTGGTCTCGAAAACCTTGGTGTCTGTTGCTGAAGCGCCCAGTGGGAAACCGATCACTGAGCAGGTCAGCACCTCCGAGCCTTCCAACTCGCGCGAAACGGTAGAGACCCACAACGGATTGACGCAGACCGACTTGAACTCGTACTTCTTGGCTTCCTCGCAGATCTGCACGATCTGTTCACGGGACGCGTTCTGAGCCAATAGGGTGTGATCGATGTAGCTTGCGATCTCGCGGGCGCTTAGTTCAGTCATCATTTCCTCTAACAATAAAGATTTCAATCAATTCAAAAGAAGGTCTCGAAGGGGCAATCCTAGTTGGCATTCAGGTAAGCTGCCAATTCATCCTTGATGGCCAAGACCTGGGCGGTGGCGCGCTTGCGAGCTTCAGGGACATCAGCCAGATCATCAACCGGCTCAATAGTTTCCAAGTAGCACTTGAGTTTAGGCTCTGTGCCCGAGGGGCGCACAATCACTCTGGCACCAGCGAAGGTATGCAAAACCATGGCGTTATTCGCAGGAAGCTTCTCGGTGCCTTCGGACAGGTCGGTGACCTCGGAAACATCGGAGCCGCCCAACGATGCCGGAGCGTTCTTGCGGATCTTGTCCATCAGTACCGGGATCTGCGCCAAGTCGGTGAAACGCAAGGACAGCTGGTCGGTAACGTGCACGCCGTGCTTGGCGGCCAGTTCATCCAGGCGAACCGAGATGGTGCTTCCATCTGCCTTCAACTGGGCTGCCAGATCAGCGAGGACGATACCCGCTGAAATGCCGTCCTTGTCGCGCACCAGCTCCGGAGCTACGCAGTAGCCCAGAGCTTCCTCGTAGCCGTATCCCAGGTCTTCAACGCGGGAGATCCATTTGAATCCGGTCAGGGTCTCTTCGTGCTCGCGTCCGGCATCCTTGGCGATGGCCGCCAGCATGCGCGAAGACACGATGGAATTGGCCAGCTTCTTGCCTTCTGGCAAGGTCTTGGAAACCTGGTCTCCCAGCAGCCATCCCACTTCATCGCCGCGAAGCATTCGCCACGCATCGCCATCGAGGATGGCCGCGGCGCAGCGGTCAGCATCAGGGTCATTGGCAATGACCAAGTCTGCCCCTACCTTGCGGGCCAGCTCCAAGGACAAGTCGATGGCGCCGGGTTCTTCGGGGTTCGGGAACTTCACGGTGGGGAAGAGCGGATCGGGATGTTCCTGCTCGGCGACCATGTGCACGTCAGGGAAACCAGCGTTGAGCAAAGCCTGGCGCATGGTGTGGCCACCGACTCCGTGCATCGCTGAAACCACGATGCGCAGGTTCTTGCGCGCCGCATCCTGTTCGTTCGGGGCATCGATGATCGGGTGGATCGAGGCAAGGTATGCGGCTTCGATGTCGCCCTCGTTGCCAATCGCCGGCAGTACCTGCCAGCCGGAGAGAGCACGCGGAATCTGGGCCACGGGCTGCTCATGGTCGATCAAGGACGCAATTTGCGCATCAATCGGCGAGACGATCTGCGCACCACGGCCCGAGGCATCAGTGATCCTGCCACCGACGTAGACCTTGTAGCCGTTGTCTCGTGGAGGGTTGTGGCTTGCAGTGACCATAACGCCGGCTTCTGCACTGAATTCGCGTACGGCCCAGGCCAAGACCGGGGTGGGCAAGGCCGATGGCATGAGCAGGACCTCGAAGCCGGCAGCGGCGAAGACACCGGCAGAATCCTGGGCAAAGACATCGGAGTTGAAGCGCGCATCGAATCCGATGACAACCTTTGGGGTGTACTGTCCGTTGGCCTGTTCGCTCAGGAACCGGGCGATGCCTGCGGCAGTGCGCATGACCACCACGCGGTTCATGCGCATTGGGCCGGCGCCCAGCTCAGCTCGCAGGCCGGCGGTGCCGAATTCCAGCACGCCGCTGAAGCGCTCGGAAATGTCCTCGAAGGCCAGCGCGTCACCCTCGGTGACGCGCTGGATCAGCAATTGCAGTTCTTCCTGCGTTTGCGGATCGGGATCCTGGGCTGCCCACTTGCCCGCCGCATCAAGCAACTGGATCTTCTGCGTGTGATTCACTGATTTCCCTTCAAGGACACTACTAACTTCTTGGTACGCAAATATGGCGGAGCTTAGAGCTTCGCGATGATCTGTGCCAGCAATTTGGAAATGCGCGGACCGGCAGCCTGGCCGGCTTCGATTACTTCTTCGTGGCTCAGCGGTACCGGGCTGATGCCGGCGGCCAGGTTGGTGACCAGGGACATGCCGAAGATCTCCATGCCTGCGTGGCGGGCCGCGATGGCTTCCAACGCGGTGGACATGCCAACCAGGTCGGCGCCGATTGCCTTGGCGTACTGGACTTCGGCCGGGGTTTCGTAGTGCGGTCCGGTGAACTGCGCGTAGACGCCTTCATCCAAGGTGGCATCGACTTCGCGAGCCAGGCCGCGGATGCGCGAGGAGTACAGGTCGGTCAGGTCGACGAAGGTCGCACCTTCCAGCGGGGAAGTGGCGGTGAGGTTGATGTGGTCGGAGATCATCACCGGGGTGCCCGGGGTCCAGTCCGGGTTCAGGCCGCCGCAGCCGTTGGTCAGGACCAGCTGCTCGCAGCCGGTGGCCGCAGCGGTGCGGATCGGGTGGACAACAGCGCGCACGCCGCGTCCTTCGTAGTAGTGGGTGCGGGCACCGAGGACCAGTACGCGCTTGCCGGTGGCAGTCAGGATCGAGGAGATGCTGCCCTTGTGGCCGGGTACTGCCGGGGCATGGAAGCCTGGGATGGAGGTGGCATCCAGGGTGTGGGTGGTTTCGCCGATGAGTTCGGCGGCCTGGCCCCAACCGGAGCCGAGAACCAGCGCAATGTCGTGTTTTTCGACGCCGGTCTGTTCGGCGATTGCCTGGGCAGCCTGTGCAGCCAGGGCCTGTGGGTCATTATGCATATCAGTCACGGGAAATACGCTACCTGCAGCGGGCCGCTTTGTCAGGTGAAACCAGTGCTTCAGAACCAAAATCACGTTCCAGGATTGTGCTTCGATGTGCGCAATCACCGTGCATGGTGAACAATAGTGAATGTGAGCGCAGATCGTAGGAATGAAGCAACCCGTTTAGTTATTCTCGGTGGTGGACCTGGCGGATACGAAGCTGCCATGGGGGCGGCCCAATTGGGCGCCAATGTCACCGTCGTAGAACGTGCCGGCATGGGCGGTTCGGCAGTCTTGACCGACGTCGTGCCTTCCAAGACCCTGATTGCTACCGCAGACGCAGTGCGCCGCGTGAAGCATGCCGAGACTTTTGGAGTGCACGTTGATGGCCTGGATTCGGCCGTCACTGACTTCTCAGTGGTTAACCACCGCCTGTTGGACCTTGCCAAGGAACAGTCTTCGGATATCCGAACGACCCTTGAGCGTGCCGGCGTGCGCATCGTGATCGGTGAGGGCCGGCTGCTCGATGACCATACGGTTGCCGTTTCGCACCCAGATGGTTCCGAGCAGAAGATCGAAGCCGATGCCATGCTGATTGCCGTAGGCGCCCACCCGCGTGAGCTGCCTACCGCGAAGCCGGACGGCGAGCGGATCTTCAACTGGACCCAGATCTACAACATGAACGAGGTGCCCGAGCACCTGATCGTCGTTGGTTCCGGTGTGACCGGTGCTGAGTTCGCTTCGGCCTACAACCTGCTGGGAGCAAAGGTCACCCTGGTTTCCTCGCGTGACCGCGTGCTGCCAGGCGAGGATGCTGACGCGGCTGGCGTACTGGAAGATGCTTTCAAGGAGAACGGCGTCAACGTTGTTTCCCAGGCCCGCGCCGAAGGCGTGGAGCGCAAGGGCGACCGGGTGCTGGTCACCTTGGCCGATGGCCGCGTGCTCGAGGGCAGCCACTGCCTGGTTGCTGTTGGCGGCATTCCGAACACTGCCAACCTGGGGCTGGAAGAGGCCGGCGTGCAGCTGTCCGAATCCGGGCATATCAAGGTTGATGGCGTCTCGCGCACTACTGCAACGAACATCTACGCCACCGGTGACTGCACGGGCGTCTTCGCCCTGGCATCGGTAGCAGCGATGCAGGGGCGCATTGCCGTAGCCCACCTGCTCGGCGACTCGGTCAAGCCGTTGAACCTGGACCTGGTGGCATCCAATGTCTTCACCTCTCCGGAAATCGCTACCGTAGGCGTCACCCAGCGTGCTGTTGCCGAGGGCAAGTACCAGGCCAACATCATCAAGGTTGATCTGAACACCAATGCCCGCGCCAAGATGATGAATGTGGATCAGGGCTTCGTGAAGATTGTTTCGCGCAAGGGCTCGGGCACCGTTATCGGCGGTGTCGTGGTTGCTCCTCGCGCCAGTGAACTGATCTTCTCGCTGGCATTGGCAGTGCAGAACAACCTGCACGTTGACGATGTGGCCGAGACTTTCACGGTCTATCCGTCGCTGTCTGGATCGCTGGCTGAAGCGGCTCGTCGCCTGCACCGCCATCGGTAGGTCCTGAAGGTTTTCCCGGGCGGCATTTCCCTTTCATTGAAGGGGGATGCCGCCCTTCTGCTCGCCCGGCGTAATACAAATTTTTGTGATGCCGTTCACTTTGGTGCTTGGCTCTGATATAAGTAGGAAAACTGTTTCCTCATGTCATGTCTCATTATATGGAAGCATGCATTCCTGCAAGTAGGCCGGTAATTTATGGTCGGCCGCCGGATTCCTCGATATGCCGCGTCCAAATGCTGGACATCAATATCCGAATACTGGTCATGCAGGTTTACGATTATGACAACACAAATGAACTTTTAACTCGTACTTTCACTCTAAGGAGCAGCCTCCATGTCGCAGGCTAACCAAGCAGTGGCGCCGAAGGAAAACACCCGCGGCCGCGTGCTGTTTGCCAGCATGATTGGCACCACCGTCGAGTTCTTCGACTTCTACGCCTACGCCACCGCGTCGGTCCTCGTTTTCCCGGCCTTGTTCTTCCCCAACGCCTCCACCATCAACGCGATCCTTTCCTCCTTCGCGATCTTCGGTGTGGCCTTCGTAGCCCGTCCGCTGGGCTCGATCATTTTCGGCCACTACGGTGACAAGATGGGTCGCAAGGGAACCCTGGTTGCCTCGCTGCTGCTGATGGGCATCGCGACCTTCCTGATCGGCTTCCTGCCGCCAGCTGCCGGCCACTGGACGGTGCTGGCGCCGACCGCACTGGTGCTGCTGCGCTTCGCGCAGGGTCTGGCGCTGGGTGGCGAATGGTCGGGCGCGGCCCTGCTGGCCACCGAGAACGCTCCAAAGAACAAGCGCGCCATCTACGGCACTTTCCCTCAGCTGGGCGCTCCAATCGGCTTCATCATCGCCAACCTGCTGTTCGTCGCCCTGCAGACTTTCTGCACCCCAGAGCAGTTCATGGCCTGGGGCTGGCGCGTTCCGTTCTACTTCTCCGCAGTAATGGTCGTCATTGGCCTGTGGGTACGCTTGAAGCTGGTCGAATCCGCATCCTTCAAGAAGGTGCTGGATCAGAAGAAGGTCGTCAAGTCGCCTTTCGCTGTAACCATGAAGAAGCACTGGCGTCCAACGCTGGCCGGTACCTTCATCATGCTGGCCACCTACGTGCTGTTCTACCTGATGACCTCCTTCACGCTGACCTACGGCACTCAGCCGGCCACCGTTGAGCAGGCCACTGCAGCGGCAGAAGCCAAGGACAAGACCTTCGACGCGACCGGTTTCGTACCGGGTCTGGGCATCGAGCGTCCGACCTTCCTGACCATGCTGATCATCGGCGTTGTCTTCTTCGGCATCTTCACCGTGGTTTCCGGCCCATTGGCAGAGAAGTTCGGCCGCCGCAAGTTCTTGATCTGGGTTACCTCCGGCATCCTGGTCTTCGGCTTGACCTGGACCCTGTTCTTCGGTCCTGGCCAGGCAGCTGCCATGGCCGGTCTGATCGTGGGCTTCGCGCTCATGGGCATGACCTTCGGTCCAATGGCCGCCTACCTGCCTGAATTGTTCCCGTCGAACGTGCGCTACACCGGTTCGGCCGTGGCTTACAACTTGTCCTCGGTGATCGGCGCAGCTCCTGCATCCTTCGTTGCAGTAGCTCTGTGGAAGGCCGGTGGAGGCAACACGCTGACTGTTGGCCTGTACCTGTCCCTGGGTGCTGTGCTGACCTTGATCGCCCTGTTCATGACCCGCGATACCACGGACATGGACATGGAAGAGTGGGTCGAGTAATTCGAGCGCATTGCTGAGCTGAAGGCCCGGCGGATCATCAACAATGATGATTCGCCGGGCCTTTTGCCATTCCCATTGGGTAGATAGGCGCCAGCTGGAAAGGGGCATCTTCCCCCTTACATCGAGAGCTGGTGTGTGGAAGCATGAGGTGCGGAATCTCTAAAGCCAAAGGAGACAGCGCATGCGGATTGCAGTTGCAGGCGGAACCGGAGTTATCGGCAAGCTCGTGGTTGAAAATCTCAAGGAAGCAGGCCATGAACCAATAGTGCTCGCACGGTCCATGGGGTGCGACCTGACCAATATCAATGCAGTAGAGAAGTGGCTGGTCGATTGCCAATCGGTCATTGATGTCTCCGGAGCCGCCACCACCAGCGCGGCTGCATCCATGCGCTATTTCACCAAGAGCACCGCCAACCTCGTGCGCGTGGGACGGGAAGCCGGAGTGCAAAACCATGTGGCGATCTCGATCATCGGTGCGGCAGCCATCGACTCCGGCTACTACGCAGGCAAAGCGGCGCAGGAGCGGATGCTGCAGATGCTCTCCGGAGGCTACACGATCTTGCGCACGAGCCAGTTCCATGAATTCATCGGCCAGAACATCAACCGGCTTGGTGCCGGGCCGGTGCAGATGGCGCCTAAGGCGCGCATGCAGCCCATTGCAGGGCACGAGGTCGCTGCGGCCTTGGTGGCCCTTGCCCAGGGGCCGGCGCAGGGGTTGGTGCAGGATCTGGCCGGACCGCAGGAAGAATACGCCCCGGATCTGATTGCCAAGTACCTCAAGTTCCAAGGCAGGTCGCCTAAAGTCGTGGAAGTCCCGATCCCGGGCCCAATGGGCAAGGCCATGCGCGATGGCGGGATCTTGCCAAGTAGCTCGGCACGGTTGGGTCTGGAAACTTTCGAGGTCTGGCTGGCTCGCCAATAACGAGGCCCGCTCAATGGCGCCTCGAGTCCGGGGCGCTCGGTGGCTGCGAAACTAGCGTGACATAACTGGCCAGTTATGCAAGCATCACGGCATGGATGAAAAAGAAGCCCATGTTCCCTTCCGGCCTACCCCACGAGATTTCCCCGGCTTTCCGATGCCGACATCGGTACCGCAGGGAATGCGCTTGGAACTGAGCCGTTCGCGAATTAAGGACGGGCAGGACCAGAACTTTGGTTCGTGGATGGCTATGCTCAATGAGCGCTACGACGAGTGCGAAGCATCCCTGGAAGCGCAACGGGCCGTACTGGAAGCAACATTCAGGCATGTGGAGGCCGATGGCTCCATATGGATCTACCATCTGAGCTTGGTGGGGGAGAACGGCAGTGGCCTGGATATGCAGCAGGAGATCGATGCAGTCCATGAGGCGGCTAGCCGCCAGACGAAGATGCCAGGTTGGGAGGAGCTGGAACCGAAGTTCCTGCTGATGCCCGATCATCTCAAAGCATCCATGATGCACTGGGCGCAGCACCCAGAAGCTTCGAGCTAGGCGATCTTGGCTGGAAAATGCGTCAGGGCCTGGACAGAAATGTCCAGGCCCTGAGGCGTTGCTGCTAAAAGTGCTATTTGGCTTCTTCGATCGAAGCGATCACAGCGCCCGAGGAAAGGGTCTCGCCCGGGGCAACTTCCAAACCGCTGACCACGCCATCGCGGTGCGCAGTAATCGGCTGTTCCATCTTCATTGCTTCAAGCACGACAATCAGATCGCCCTGGGCAACGCTGTCGCCATTCTCGACGGCAACCTTCACGATGGTGCCCTGCATTGGCGAACGCAGCTCTGCGCTGTTGGCGCCGGCGGCACCGGCGGCCTTGCGGCCTGGCTTGCGCTTCTTCTTTCCTGCAGACTTCTCGGCGCCGTTGGAGGCTACCGAGCCCAGCGACGATGGAAGGGTGACTTCCAAGCGCTTGCCGCCAACCTCGACGGTGACGCTGGTGCGCTCATCCTCGGCGGCGTCCTGGCCGCCCACCGGCATCGGGTGAGGCTCGATGAAAGTATCGAATTCGGTTTCGATCCAGCGGGTGTGCACCTTGAATGGGCCCTCAGCTGGAACGAAAGCAGGGTCGCTCATCACGGCGCGGTGGAACGGCAGCACGGTGGCCATGCCCTCGATCTGGAATTCTTCCAGTGCGCGGCGAGCACGAGCGGCTGCGACCTCGCGGGTGCTGCCGGTGACAATCAGCTTGGAAATCATCGAGTCGAAGTTGCCCGAGACGCTCTCGCCCTGCTCGATGCCCGAGTCAACGCGCACGCCCGGACCCGATGGCAGGTTCATCTTGGTGATGGTGCCGGGGGTCGGAACGAAGCCGCGTCCTGCGTCTTCCCCGTTGATGCGGAATTCGAAGGAGTGGCCGCGGACCTCAGGATCCTCGTAGCCCAGCTCTTCGCCGCGGGCGATGCGGAACTGCTCGCGGACCAGATCCAGCCCGGTGACTTCTTCGGAGACCGTGTGCTCGACTTGCAGGCGGGTGTTGACCTCGAGGAAGGAAATCACGCCGTCCTGGCCGACGAGGAATTCACAGGTGCCGGCACCGGTGTAGTTGGCCTCGCGCAGGATCGCCTTGGAGGACTCGTAGAGGCGGGTGACCTGCTCTTCGCTCAGGAATGGGGCCGGAGCCTCTTCGACGAGCTTCTGGTTGCGGCGCTGCAGCGAGCAGTCGCGAGTGGAAACCACCACGACGTTGCCGTGGCTGTCGGCCAGGCACTGGGTCTCCACATGGCGCGGTGCATCCAGGAAACGCTCGACGAAGCATTCGCCTCGGCCGAAGGCCGCAACGGCCTCGCGCACGGCGGAGTCGTAGAGTTCGCCGATGTCCTCGCGGTTGCGGACAACCTTGATGCCGCGTCCGCCGCCGCCGTAGGCGGCCTTGATGGCCAGCGGCAGGCCGAACTCGTCGGCGAAAGCGTAGACCTCTTCGGCCGATGCGACCGGGTCCTTGGTGCCCGGAACCAGGGGAGCGCCCACCTTTTCGGCAATGTGGCGCGCCTTGACCTTGTCGCCGAGCTGGTCGATGGATTCCGGGCCGGGGCCGATCCAGGTCAGGCCGGCATCGATGACCGCTTGGGCGAAGTCGGCGTTCTCCGCGAGGAATCCATAGCCCGGGTGGATCGCGTCGGCACCGGAGCGTTCGGCTACGTCCAGGATCTTCTCAATGCGAAGGTACGATTCAGCGGCGGTCGTGCCGCCCAATGCGTAGGCTTCATCTGCCAGACGCACGTGCAGGGCATCGCGATCCGAGTCAGCGTAGACCGCTACCGACTCGATTCCTTCATCGCGTGCGGCACGGATAATGCGCACTGCAATCTCGCCACGGTTGGCGATCAGCACCTTCGTCAATGGATTCATCATGAACCTTGTCTTTTAAAAATAGGGTTTCTCAAGTAGGAGCCTATCGTTTTTGTGGGAACTATATGTAGTTAAGCCGTCGAACCCGGGTGTTTGCCTAAAAATTTTGGAGGAATCCTACAAAATATCTCAGCGTCAGGCATCGCGGAACCCGCCCGCGCGGACCACCGGGTGTTCCAGCATTCCGACCCCGGCAGGAACCTTATTCTCCGCTTGGGCGCTAGTGCCGGCTCGCTATTCCTGTTCTTCCACGTTCAGCCGGGCCAGGCTGTCGGAACGATGGAAAATAGGGGGTCCCCGTGCGGCATCGACGAAGTGCGCTCTTCGGATTGCTGGCTGCCGTGATGCCCGCCGTGGCCGGCTGCTCCAGCGGAACAGGCATTCCGGCCTTGGACCGGGGCCCGGTGGGAACCGACCAGTGGCCGGGAGACAAGAGCCAGCTGGAGGGCCTCGACAGGCAATCCGTGCGTTTCCTGGTCTCGCACGGCAATGCTGACTATTTCGCCGCCACTTCTGCAGACGGGAAAGCAGCCTGCCTGTTCAAATTCCCAGTAGGGGAGGGCGGTGCTGCCGGAGGATGCGGTGCAGCCGGCGGCTCGGATGCCATTGTGGAGGTCAGTGCTCCTGGAGCGAAGATGATCCTGGTCCGCGCTGACGCAGACACCATGGGGCTGGAGGGCGAAGGCTGGGCCAGGATCCACGAGAATATCCTTGTGTTCTAGCTGCGTGGGGGCCATGGGATTTCCCGACGGTCTCCTGGCATCGTCGGATTTGCAAGGTTGCGGATCATCCTGGCCAAGCACGGCGCGCCTGCTTCTGATCCTTGCAGTGCAAGGGCGAAATCCTTGCAGTGCAAGGGCGAAATCCGTGCCGAGCCAAGACGCCGTACAGCGCTTGATCCAATGACCCGGAGAACGGCAGAATGCCAGGTGCTCGCCGACCGCTGCGGGAACCGGATTCCGGAAGCAATCCCCAAGCGATCGCCCATGAGCTGGCATTCTCCTCCCGCTTGCCCAGGCCAGGCAGCGGGCATATTCGTTGCAGCGACGCACGGCTGGCCCAATTGGATCTGCGGTTGCGAGGCAGACGCCGGACCAAGGAAGGGGATGCCTTCGGAATGCCTGGGCAGCGCGTGCCGCCGATACAGGATTCCCTATCGCACCCGAGCAAGCTGGAACTGGCCGGACCGGCGGCTACGCCTGCCGTTCGCGGTGACGGCGAACTGCCGCGCGATTGGCGCAGCGCACTGAGCAGAACCGCTGGCGTCCGTTGCGCGTCACATCCACGACTACCTTGCCGCACGGCGCTGCCTCGCAGCGCCGCAGCCGGTGCATGCCCCTGGTTGTCAAGTGCAATGCCGTGCCGACGCAGATCACCGAGCGCAGAACCTGCGGCATGCTCTGGCCGTCATCGCGGTAGTGCAGGTGCCATCCCTCTCCGTCGTGGTCCACGAGCCGCGGATAGGCTGAGGCGCGGGCCATTTGCAGGTTGAGCAGCATGGCGCGTTCAGGATCCGAAGGAGCATCGACGATGCCCAGCCAGTCGTCCACCACGCAGCGGGTCTGCGCGTAGTCCGAGGCAAGCCGAGGAAAGGGCATGGTCATGCCGACATCCCGGGTGCGCTGTTCGATGCCGTCGCGGTTCGAAGGCCAGTCGTTTGCCAGCGACGCGGCGAGCCGCACCGCATATTCACCGTAAGGGTTGAGTTGCATAAGAGCATTACATCATGCTTGAGCCATGACCACGACACAGCATAGCCAAGCCACTGAATCCCGAGAAGCAACCGATGCGCACGAGCACTGCTGGGAAGTTGAATCAAGCCATCAAACTTCCACTGGACTTGTCGAATACTTCTATTGCCGCCGCTGCCGGCGACATGTCATGCGCCAGCGCGGGTTCGGAGACGAGCAGATGCTCCTGAGCAAGGAGCTGCAAGCATAGAAAAGGTGCCTCCCGCAATGCAAGCGGAAGGCACCATTTCGTGCCGGGAACCAGTCTATTTCCAGAGGTCCACGATGCTGATGCCGCTTTGCGCGAGCAGGCTTCGCAGGACAAAGACGTCGAGACCGACCACGTTCTGGAAGTTGCCTTCGATGGACTCGATGAAGGCGGCAGCCAGCCCGTCAATGGTGAATGCCCCGGCACAGGGCAAAGGCTCCCCGCTGGCGACGTAGGCCTCGATTTCGGCATCGCTCACGGTGGAGAAATGCACCACGGTGGAGGAAACCTGGCCACAGGCCTGGTCCGGGTGGGCTGGATCAATGAGCCAATGGCCCGAATGCAGCACTCCGGTGGATCCGCTCAGCTGCTCCCAGCGTTCGCGGGCGACCTCTTCGGTGTGCGGCTTGCCGTAGGCCACGCCCTCCAGCTCGAAGACTGAATCGCAGCCCAGCACCACGGTTCCTGCCGCATGGCCGCCTGTTGCGACGTCCTCCGCCTTGGCCCGGGCCAGCAGCAGCGCGGTCTGTGCCGGACTCTGCTCGCCGTCTGCGGCCACGGCTGCTGCGAGCACTGCATCCTCATCCACGTTCGAAACCTGGGTGGCGAACTTCAGCCCAGCATCGGTGAGCACCTTTTTGCGCCCCCATGATGCCGAAGCCAGCAGCAGGCTGGGTTCGGTCTTCAGCTGTTCACTCATACGGCGGCGTTCTCCTTGGTCTGGTTCGGCTCGAAGCCAGCATCCGAATCAGCATGTCCGGATTCGAGCATTTCGTTCAGCTTCGATCCTTCCACATCAACGTCCGGCAGGATCTTATCCAGCCACTTGGGCAGGTACCAGGCCTTGTCGCCCAGCAGGTGCATGACCGCAGGGATGAAGGTCATGCGGATGATGAACGCATCGAAGAGCACGCCGAATGCCAAGGCGAAGCCCAGCGGGCGGATCATCGCCAGATGCGAGAACACGAAGCCTGCGAAGACCGAGATCATGATCAGCGCAGCGGCCGTAACCACCGGAGCGGCCATTGAGAAGCCGGAACGGACCGCTTCCTTGGCCGGCTCGCCGTGGGCAAAGCGCTCGCGCATCGCAGAAACCAGGAACACCTGGTAGTCCATGGCCAGGCCGAACAGGATGCCGGTCAGCAGGATCGGCAGGAAGCTCAGCAGCGGACCTGGAACATTGACATCGAAGACGCTTGAGAACCAGCCGAACTGGTAGACCATGACACTGGCACCGAATGCAGCCGCGAGCGAGAGCAGGAAGCCACCGGTGGCCAGCAACGGAACGACCACCGAACGGAAGACCAGCAGCAACAAGATCAGCGACAAGCCAACCACAATGCTCAGGTATGGCACCAATGCGGCGGTGACCTTCTCCGACACGTCAATCTGCGCGGCAACCTGGCCGGTCACGGCGATATCGGCACCCGTAGCCTCGGAGAACTTCGCGTAGTCAGCACGCAGCTGGTGCACCAGCGCTTCGGTGGCTTCCGAGGACGGACCGTCGGTAGGGATCACCTGGATGGCGGCCAAGGTGCGGTCCTCGGTCATGGTGACCGGAATCGCCGCTACCACGCCGCTGTACTCGCGCAGCTTGTCGGCAACGTCCAGGCTCATTTCATCGGACTGGCGCTCGCTGAGCCCAGCAGGCAGATCAGCAAGGACAAGCAATGGACCGTTGTAGCCGGAGCCGAATTTATCGCTGGTCTGTTCGTAGGCCTGGAAGGCCTGCGAATCAGCAGGTTCTGCACTGCCATCGGGCAGGGCAGTGCGCATCTGGGTGGCCGGCAAGGCGATGGCACCCAGTACCACGACAACCAGCAAGGTTACCGGCACGGCAATCTTGGTGACCATGCGAACCCAGCGGATGGAGAAGGATTCCTTGATCTTAGGATTCGCTGCTTGCGCAGCAGCCTTCTTGCGGGCTCGCTTGGACACCAATTTGTTTCCGGCCAAGGACAGCAGCGCCGGAAGCAAGGTGATATTCAGGATGACCGAGCAGAATACGGTGAATGCCGCAGACAGGCCCAGGATGGTCAGGAACGGAAGGCCTGGAACAGCCAGGGCCGCCAGGGCGATGATCACGGTCAGTCCGGCGAAGACCACTGCGTTTCCACTGGTGCCCACTGCGCGTGCAATGGATTCGCCAACCTCCATGCCACCGAGCAATTGCGAGCGGTGTCGGTGGATGATGAACAGCGCGTAATCGATGCCCACCGCCAGGCCCAGCATGAGCGCCAAGGCAGGTGTAATCGAGGCCATGTCGATCAGCGAGGAGAACGCCATGGTGGTGCCCACGCCGGCGCCAACGCCGAGGATCGCCAGCAGCAGCGGCAAGCCGGCGGCAACCAAGGTGCCGAGCATGGCCAGCAGGACGATGGCGGCGATCACCACGCCAACGATTTCCGAAGCGCCGAAGACCTGGGACATGTCCTGCATGATCTCCTTGGAGAACAGCACCTGAACCCCGTTGGCCTGCGGCCCTGCAGCGATGGCCTTGATCTGCTCGCGGTCATCGGGAGTCAGGGCATCGGTCTGGACCTTGAAGCTTACCTGCGAAACTGCGGTGCTTCCGTCCTCGGAAACGAAACGCATGCCGGAGCTCGCGCCCACCTGTCGGGAAGCGAATTCCAGCTCAGCACGGCCGGACTCCAGGTCCTTCAGGCC
The DNA here is from genome assembly GCF_052114325.1 of Glutamicibacter sp. MCAF14. Lineage (NCBI taxonomy): Bacteria > Bacillati > Actinomycetota > Actinomycetes > Micrococcales > Micrococcaceae > Glutamicibacter > Glutamicibacter sp. MCAF14. Next base: position 307,376 of record NZ_JBFREO010000003.1, on the reverse strand, counting down.
CTGCTCGACATCCTTTTCGCCCTGCTCGAGCTCGGCGGTCTTTTCCTTGATGGTCTTTTCGCCGTCTTCAAGCTGCTTCTTGGCTGCTGCCAGTTCGGCCTTGCCTTCAAGGAATTGGGCCTTCTTGGCATCGAATTCACGCTGCCCGGCTTCCAGCTTGGCCTTGCCGGCATCGAGCTCGGCCTGGCCCTGGTTCAGCTTCGCCTTGTTGGTGGCGATTTCCTTCTTGGCTGCATCCAGCTGCGCTTTGGCTGCATCCAGCTGGTTTTTGGCGGCATCAAGCTGGCCGCGGTTGGCTTCCAGTTCCTTGTGGCCGGCTTTGGCCTGGGCCTGGCCGGCGTCGAGTTCCTTGCGCGCGGCTTCAAGCTGCTTCAGGCCTGCCTCTGCCTTGGCGATCTGCTCCAGCGCGGCGGTAGCCTGCTTCTTGCCGGCGGTAGCTTCGGTGATGCCGGATTCGGCTGCGGTCTTGCCGGCCTCGGCCTTGGCCAGGCCTTCCTTCAGGGCGTTGAGGGTAGCAGTGTATTCGGCGATCTTCTGTTCATCGCCGGCTTCTTCAGCGGCATCGAGCTGCTGCTGCACGCCGGCAATCTCGGCCGTCAGGTCCTTGATCGCCGCTTCAGCTTCGGCCAGGCCTGCCTGTGCCTTGGCCAGTCCGTCCTCGGCAGCCTTCAGGCCCGCGGTGGCTTCCTTCTTGCCGTCGGACAGGTTTGCCTCGAATTCCTTGCGGGAGGAGTCGCCGAGCAGCTGGTCCATGCCAGCCTGGTATTCCTTTTCGCCCGCGGCCAGTTTGGCATCCGCGGCTTCGAGCTTCTTCTCGCCAGCCTCGAACTGTTCCCGGCCCGCGTCGTATTCGGCCTTGCCGTCCTTGTATTGGGCCAATCCGGCCTCGTACTTCGCTTCGCCAGCCTCCAGCTGCTCGCGGCCGGAGTTCAGCTCACGCTGCCCGGCATCCAGCCGTGCGCGGCTATCGGCCAGCTGCTTTTCGGCTGCGGCGATCTGCGGTTCAGCATCCTGGATTTCCTTCTGCCCGTCGAAGTACTGGGCCCAGCCTTCGGTGAGCTCCTCACGGCCATCCTTGAGCTGCACCTTGCCGTCGGCAATTTGCTCCTTGGCATCGTCCAGCTTTTTCTGGCCGTCAACCAGTTCCTGCTGCGCCTTGTCCAGCTCAGGCTGCGCCTTGTCGAGCTGTTCCTGCAATTCGAAGGGGCTCATGGCCTCGATGACCTGGGAATGCATGCCCAACTGGTCCAAGGACTCGACGATGGCCTGCTTCTGGGTTTCATTCAGCGGCCGGTCCGAGCTTTCGCGGAACACGATGGAGCCGGAACCGCCGGCGAGATCCGGAAGTTCTTCCTTCATCCGGTCCAGGGTGCGCTGGGTTTCGGTTCCCGGAAGGGTAAAGGTATTGGACAGCTGGCCCATGAACAAGCTGGCGCACAGCCCAATGAAGATGAAGGCTGCCAGCCACATCGAAATGACGCGGTAGCGGTGCAGGTGCGCCCATCGCGCGAGGCGGTAGAGGAGGGAAGCCATGAGCTTAGATGTCCTTCAAGGTGCTAGTGCTGGAAAGCGGCAAGGCCTTGAAACCCTCGTCAAGGGTTTCCATGGCCTGGGTAATCAAGCAATGGAAGACGGAAATGAGTTCGGGGGAGATGTCCATGCCGACAGTTTCGGTGGCGGGCAGACGTTCGATCCACTCGTCGAAGGCGGCTTGGCCTGCGCCGAGCAGCGCATGGGTGAAGACCCTGACGGTGAAGGTATTGGCGTGCGGATAGCGTCGGGCCACCTTCTCGATGACTTCAGTGGCGGCTGTCTGCCATTCATTCATCATGGCGGGGAAGCCGCAGTTGGCCCCTTCGGTCCGCAAGAACGCACCGAAGTGAGCCACCTGTCCGAGCAGCCGCGCGACATCATCGGACTTGAGCGCTTCGATGATCGCTTCCACCAATGGCATGGAATCAGTAAGGTCGCTGATGGAATCCACCATGGTTCCCAGAACCTGATGCAGCGGATAGGAATAGACCGCATCCACCGAGGGGAAGTAGTTGAAGAGCGTTCGCCGGGAGATTCCTGCCGCCTCGGCGATCTGGGTCGCAGTGAGCGCGGTGCCAGAGCCGTGGCGGAGCAGATCCGCGACGGCTTCGACGATGGCTTGTTTCGTCGCCTGCTTGTTCAGTTCGCGGCGGGTGCCGGTACTTGGAGAAGTCACATGATTACACTACGTGCAAAGTTGCACTCTGTGCAAAAGGAGTGGGTGTGACCTTAAACAAGAAATCGGCGCACGGGCGAAAATGCCCGTGCGCCGATCATCACCAGCAATGCCTACTTGGCCGCGGCTGCCTCAGCATCTGGAGCCGAGATGCTTTCGTCGGCAAAAGGATTGCCATTGCGTGGAGCGTTGTACATGTCGATGTCCAGGATGCCCTCGCGCTTGGCGACAATGGTTGGAACCAGTGCCTGTCCCGCGACGTTCACCGCGGTGCGGCCCATGTCGATAATCGGGTCAACTGCCATCAGCAAGCCGACGCCTGCCAGCGGAAGGCCCAGGGTGGACAGGGTCAGCGTCAGCATCACGATGGCGCCGGTGGTGCCTGCGGTTGCCGCCGAGCCCAAGACGGAGACCAGGGCAATCAGGAAGTAATCGGTGAGCGAGAGCTCGACGCCGAAGAACTGGGCAACGAAGATGGCGGCGATCGCAGGGTAGATGGCAGCGCAGCCGTCCATCTTGGTGGTGGCGCCCAACGGCACCGCGAAGGAAGCGTAGCCCGAAGGCACGCCGAGGTTGCGTTCGGTGACGCGTTGGGTCAATGGCAGCGTGCCAATCGACGAGCGCGAGACGAAGGCCAGCTGCACAGCTGGCCAAACGCCCGAGAAGTACTGCTTGATGGACAGGCCATGAGCACGGACCAGGACCGGGTACAGCGCGAACAGCACCAGTGCCAGGCCGACATAGATCGCTACGGTGAATTTGCCCAGCGCGCCGATGGTGTCCCAGCCGTAGGTGGCGACAGCGTTGCCGATCAGGCCAACCGTGCCGATCGGTGCAATGCGGATGATCCACCAGAGGACCTTCTGGATGATCGCCAAGATAGAAGTGGAGAACGCCAGGAAGGGTTCTGCTGCCTTTCCGACCTTGAGTGCGGCGATGCCCACAGCAATGGCAATCACCAGGATCTGCAGGACATTGAAGCTGATCGAGGTGGTGGCGGTGGCATCATCGGCAAGCTTGGTGCTGGCGCCCAGGCCCAGGAAATTGGCTGGGACCAATCCGGTGAGGAAGCCTAGCCAGTCCCCGGTTTTGCCGGTGTAGTCATCCGGTATGTCCTGGCCGGTATTCGCTCCGGGGCGGAAAACGGTGCCGAGGACCATGCCGATGACGACGGAGACCAGAGCGGTGATGGCGAACCACAGCAGGGTCTGCCATGCGAGCCGTGCTGCATTGGTGACCTTGGCGAGGTTGGCAATCGAGGCGACAACTGCAAAGAAGATCAGCGGGATTACCGCGGTGCGCAGCAGGGCTACGTAGCTGGATCCAATGATCGACAGGGCTTCACCCAGGCCGTTGGGCTCTTCGGCGGTGCTGCCGGTGTACTTGGCCACGAGGCCCAAAAGAAGACCGACAATCAGTGCCGCAATGATCTGCGGTCCGAAACTGGTCATCCAGCGGGGAAGCTTAGATGCAGGTGCGTTAGTAGACATGCGTTCAAGATTAGGGTGCTCACCTGCTTGGGCAGCAGTCAATGTTACTGAACATGACGATATTTCGTTGTTTGTGCTTCATTGCACTCCAAAGCGGTGCCGGGGGTCACAAATCCGGCGAAACTACGCGAGAAATGAAGGGTTCCTTGGGCGCCGAAACAAAGTTCGCCATTTGGGAATTTCTGCGTGTCGTTCATTGTTTCTGGACTATTTGCCTTGACTGTGCAACGGAAAGTCAGATCACTGCACGCATCTCGGCTTCCAGTCCTATTGCCGACGCGAGCAGATTGCGCATCACAACCAGCAGCCAGGTGGCGGCGCTGCCGAACGCCACGGTGCCAGCGACCATCAAGAATACGCCGGGACCGCCGGCGCGGACGATCGCCAGCAAGTGAAATCCCAATCCCAGGACCAAGAAGGTGGCGATCGCGGATGCGCAGATGATGGTGGTGACCCAGCGCAATGAACTATTCTCGAAGATTCTCTGGCGTTGAACCTTTGACAGCAGTATCCAGATGCAGGCCAGGGCAACCTGCAGGCATATGATTCCCGCCGTCACCACCCATCGGTATGGGGTGGCCAGATAGGCAACTTCGGGATGGATGCTGACGGACTCTGCGATAAACATCGGCAAAATCAGCGTCTGGGCCAAGAGTGCGCCGAGGAAGATAGCGATCAGCGAAGCCCGAAGCAGAGCAATGGCAGAATTCGTCATACGATTGATTATCAATCATAATCTATCGATTATCAATAGGATCTGCCGAGCGCATCGCGATTTCACGCTACTGGACTCCGTGATTCGGGGCGGTGATCTCACACGCAGGGCCTGCCAGCCTTGACCTGCCGGTGTCTTGTGGAAAGGTAGGAGCCAGCAAAGCGGCGCGAATTTATTGCCGTTGCCCATTCTGGAGCGGAAGGAAGGAAACTAATGCGCGTATACATCACGAGTGTCTTCGTCGATGACCAGGCGAAAGCCAAGGCGTTCTATACCGAGGTGCTGGGCTTCAAGGTGAAGCACGACATTCCCGTCGGCGAGTACAGCTGGCTGTCCCTCGTCGCTGCCGACCAGGAGGATGGTCCTGAAGTCCTCCTCGAGCCGGCGGCGCATCCAGCTGTCGGGCCATATCGCGCGGCACTGAAAGCCGATGGCATCCCCGCAACGTCTTTTGCCGTTGATGATGTCCAGGCGGAATTCGAGCGCTTGGGCTCATTGGGAGTGGAGTTCACCCAGGAGCCAATGGACGCAGGTCCCGTGATGGTGGCGACCTTTGATGACATCTGCGGCAATCTGATCCAGATTTCCAGCTACAAGGCGTAATGCGAATTGGCGGCCCTGCAGTATTGCAGGGCCGCCAATTCGAATTGCTGGAAGCTACTTGACCAGTGCGCGCTTCAGGGTATCCAGGCCCACTGAACCGAGCTGCAATGCCGCGGTGTGGAAATCCTTGAGCGAGAAGTTCTCGCCCTGGGCCGCTCCGAGATCATCCCGTATCTGCTCCCAGAGTCGCTGGCCGATCTTGTAGGACGGGGCCTGGCCCGGCCAACCGAGGTAGCGGTTGTACTCGAAGTCCAGCTGCCCCTTGGACATGTCCAGATTCTTCTGGAGGAACTCGTAGCCGTTTTCGGCATTCCAGGTGCCGGAGCCCCACTGCGCGGGGACTTCCAAGCCCAAATGGACACCGATGTCGAAGACCACGCGAGCTGCGCGCAGGCGCTGCGCGTCAAGCATGCCCATGTAGTCGCCTGGGTCGTCGAGGTAGCCCAGCTGGTGCATGAGACGCTCGGAATACAGTGCCCAGCCTTCGCCGTGGCCGGAAACCCAGCACATCAATCGGCGCCAGCTGTTCAGCGTAGCTGCCTGCATCTGCGCGGTGCCAATCTGCAGGTGATGGCCCGGCACGCCTTCGTGGTACACGGTGGTCAGTTCGGCCCACGTGGTGAATTCATCTTCTCCCGGCGGAACCGACCACCACATCCGGCCCGGACGGCTGAAGTCTTCCGACGGCCCGGTGTAGTACACGCCGCCATCCTGGGTTGGGGCGATCATGCACTCGATGCGGTCCATGGGTGCCGGGATCTCGAAATGCGTGCCCGACAAATCGGCCATGGCCTGATCCGCCTTGCCCTGCATCCATTCGCGCAGGGCGTCGGTGCCTTTCAGTTTTCGTGCCGGATCCTCGTTGAGGATCTTCTTGGCTTCCTCAATCGTGGCGCCCGGCTTGATCTGCTCGGCGACGCGCTGCTGCTCGGCGATGATGGCATCGAGCTCGCCGACTCCCCAGGCGTAAGTCTCTTCCAGGTCCACTGTTGCGCCCAGGAAGCGGCGGGACATCAGCGAGTAGTACTCCCGGCCCACCGCGTCTTCGGCTGGTGCCTGCGGCAGGAGTTCATCTTGCAGGTAGGTGGTGAGCTTGCGGTAGGCCGTCTTTGCGGCGTCTGCACCGGCTTGAAGCTGTTCCTGCAATGCGGCATCCACCGTGGTGCCGGAGACGGCCAGCTGGTCGAAGAAGCCGCCGTCCTTGGCGTAGTCGGTGGTTTGCGTGATCACAATGGAGACCTGTCGCTGTGCGGCGACCAAGCCGTTCGAGGCGGAATCTCGCAGGGACGCAATGTAGCCGTCAATCGCGGCAGGGATGTTCGACATCCGCTGGGCGATGAAGGCATAATCCGCGGAGGTATCCTGCGGCATCAAATCGATGATCGAGCGGATTTCCTGGGCCGCGCTGGCAATATTGTTCAGTTCGGTGCGCCCGGTGAACAGGATTTCCAATTCCAGGCTCAACCGCTCGGTCATCGCATCGAGGGAGACCTCGTCAATGGCGTCGACCGGGATGGAGTTGGCCAATGCGCCCAAGGTCTCGCGCAGCAAGCTGATCATCTGGGTCGTGCCGGCAGGGGAATAGTCGCCGTAGGCGGTTTCGTAACCTGGCATGCCAAGGGAAACTCCCCACTCCGGGGTCAGTTCAAGGGATTTGGCGAAGAAATCTTCGGCGATCTGGTCGATGGCCGACGGATCGCGGTGCGGTGCGGGGGATGTCATGTAGCTAACAGTAGTTGATATGAAAGATTTGTTGAAGACTTTTCCGCGGGTTCATTCTCTATTACTTATCCCTCGCCCAAGCTGGCATTCAAAGGGTGAGGGCTGCATCGCTAGTGTTGCCAGCGATGGATGTGTGTGCAACACCTTGGAAAGCAGTGATCCGCGGTAAGCCATGAACGGCCTTCCGGATTGTGTTGCGTTGCCGAACCGCCTAGTCAGCCTGCATGGGGAGAACTCTCCATGGCGATGGTTTTGTCAGTTCGTTAGAATTGGAGGGCGCCGAATCTGATTTTGGGGAATAAGGCCGGATTCCAGCGCGCACTCGTACCAGCAAAACAAGGACTGACCTCTAGATGGCAAAAGCCGCTTCGACCGGATGGACCGGACTGCTCAAAAGCACCGGCTTCAAGGTGACTGCTATTCCAGTGGTGGCGGCGCTTGCCGTAACCGGTGCCATTATCTATCCGGGCTTCGAAACCGCTGACGTGGAACTGAACGACGGCGGCGTCTGGGTGGTGAATCAGTCCGAAGGCAAAATCGGGCATGTCAACTACCAGTCGCGCACCATTGACGGCGGCGTCGCCACCCCTCTGGCCAACTACGACCTGGTCCAGCATGAGGAAAGCGTGCTGGTGCGCAACATTGAACAGGCATCATTGACCACCATCGACCCCGCGATGGTGCAATTCGCCGGCGACAACAACCTGCCTGCCAACTCGTCCTTCTCTTTCGGCGCCTCAGTTGTCGCAGTTACCGACGCAGAACACGGTACCGTCCATGCCAGCAATCTCGAGCAGATCGCGGAATTCAAAGGCGAAGGCGCCGAACCGCTGATCGAGTCCAAGGGCGAAGTCGCCGCCGTGGTTGGCGCCGATGACACCATCTGGGCCGCAGACATTGGCGCCGGAACCCTGTCCAGCTTCACCCTGGACGACGAGGGAACAGCCGAGCTCGGCGAGGAAATCGAAATTCCCGAACTGGCCGAAATGAAGAAGCCGCAGCTCTCGGCCGTGGGCAAGGTCGGCGTGGTCTTCGATGATGCCAGCGGCCAGCTGGTCACCTCCGAAGGCGGATCCGCGGTACTGGAGAACCCGGCCAACGCCAAAATCCAGTCCCCGGGTCCGGAAGCCGAGACCATTGCCGTCGCGCTGGACCAGTCGCTGGCCACGGTGAGCTTGTCCGGCAAGGACACCAACTACGAGCAGCTGGAAACCGCCGGCACTCCAATCCAGCCGGTACGCGTGGGATCCTGCACCTACGCGGCCTGGCAGACCAGCGGCGAGTACCTTCGCTTCTGCGACAACCCGGCCGATAACCAGAACACCAAAATCCCGGAAATGGCCGAGGGCGCTGAACTGGCATTCCGCGTCAACCGCGACGTGGTCGTGTTGAACGATGTGCATTCGGGACAGGTCTGGCTGGCCAATGAAGGCATGGAAATCGTCAGCAACTGGAGCGATCTGGAACCGCCTGCCGGCGAGGGCGAGGCCAAGGAAGAAGAAACCAAGGAAATCACCGACGCCATCGAGCTGCCCAACCGCACCGAAGAAAACAAGAAGCCGATTGCCGAAGACGACACCTATTCGGTGCGCCCCGGCCGCACCACCTTGCTCCCGGTGCTCTACAACGACGTGGACCCGGACGGCGACTTGCTGACTGCCAACCTGGAGGGCGCTGCGCCTTCGATCGGAGCTGTGCAGCCGGTCCATGACGGCACCGGATTCCAGATTGTGGTTCCCGAGGACGCCAAGGGCGGGGCGAGCTTCGCCTACACCACCAAGGACGGACGCGGGGGACAGGACACCGCTCGGGTCAAGCTGAACGTGGTGGATGAAGACACCAACAAGGCCCCGGAACAGCAGCGCACCACCGTGCTGCGCGTGCAGCAGGGCGAATCGGTCAGCCACAACGTGCTCACCGACTGGACCGACGCGGAAGGCGATGACCTGCGCCTGCTCGGCGGCACCTCCGAGGGTGATGACGTCATCCGGGTCCAGCCCGATGGCACCCTGACCTTCCAGGACGACGGGAAGAAGCTGGGCCAGAAGGAATTGGCCATCCAGGTCTCCGACGGCCAGGAAGGCACCAAGGGCCGGGTGCTGATCGAGGTCCTGGCCGACTCCGTGGTCAAGCCGGTGACCGCCACCGACCACGTGGTGGCCACCATCAATGAATCCGCCAGCTTCACCCCGCTGGAGAATGACACGGACCCCACCGGAGAAGGACTGCGCCTGGCCGGCGTGGACGATGTGCCCGGACTGGAACTGAAGACCAATGCGCAGACCGGAACCGTGACCGCCCGCGCCGAACGCGCCGGTACCTACTACGTCGAATACATGGCCACCAACGGCCCGGCCAGCGCCCCCGGCCTGGCCCGCATCGACATCAAGAAGCCGGAGGAAAAGGCCGAGGACCCGATCGCTGTCCGCGATGTAGCCCTACTGCCTGCCGGCCAGGATGTGCTGGTCAACGTGCTGGGCAACGACACCGACCCGGCCGGCGGCGTGCTGGTGGTCACCGGCGTGCAGACCGCCAGCGACAAGCCATTCTCCACCTCGGTGGAACGCAATACGTTCGTGCGCATCACCGACGTGCGCGGCCTGACCGACCCCACCACCATCAGCTACACCGTCTCCAACGGCTCCCGCGAAGCGACCGGCTCCATCCGGGTGATCCCGATTCCGGCCCCGCCGCGCATGGATCCGCCGCAGGCCAACCCCGACACCGTCACCGTCCGCGAAAACGACGTGGCCACCGTCAAGGTCCTGGAAAACGACATCCACCCCAACGGCGGAGAGCTGATCCTGCGCCCGGACCTGGAAGAAGCCGATGACCTGGGCGAGGGATCCTTGATCTCGGTCGCCGATGAGACGATCCGCTTCCGTGCCGGCGACTTCGGCGGCAAGGCCAAGCAGGTATCCGCGGTCTACACCGTGGCCGGACCCGACGGTCAGGAAACCAGCGCCAGCGTCACCTTCAACGTGCTGCCCGAAGCGGAAGCCAACGACCTGGAGAAGAACAGCCCGCCGAACCCTGAACCGGTCACCGGGCGCGTGTTCGCCGGATCCAGCACCAACGTGCTGGTCCCGATTGACGCCATCGACCCCGATGGCGACTCGGTGTCCCTCGTGCAATTCGGCGATTCGCCGCGCATGGGCACCGCGAAGATCCGCGGGGCCTCCATCGACTACACGGCTAACACCGATGCCTCGGGCACCGACGAATTCAGCTACGTGGTGGAAGACCGCCTGGGTGCCCGCGCCACCGGCACGATCAAGATCGGCGTGGCGCCGCTGGCCGAATCCAATAATTCCCCGGTAGCGGTCAACGATTTCCTCACCGTGCGCCCGGACCGCCCGGTCGCCGTGGACGTGATGGACAACGACACCGACCCAGATGGCGACCCGATCGCCCTGATGAGCGAAGTCTCCACCGAATCCAGCACGGAGGTGGAAGTAATTGACGGCCGCGTCACCCTGACCTCGCCCCCGGAAGACGGCAACGTGTCGATCCGCTACATGATTTCCGATGGCCGCGGCGGCACCGCGGCGGGCACGCTGAGCGTCAAGTCCGATCCCGAGGCGCAGCTGCTCGCCCCGATTGCCCGCGACGACCGGGTGTCGCTGGAGGAAGTCATTGCCGATGAGCAGGTGACCGTCGATATCCTGCGCAATGATGAGGACCCCGACGGCAGCTCCAGCGAGCTGGAGATCAGCCTGCCGGATAGCCCGGCTACCGCACAGGTGACCGAGGACGGCCTGGTCGTCACCGCCACCGAAGAGGCGCAGATCATTGCCTACACCCTGACCGACCCGGACGAACTGACCTCAACTGCTTTCGTCCACGTGCCGGGCAGCGCCGGAGCCCGGCCGATCCTGCGCAGCGGGCTGAACCTGCAGGTCCAGGCGGGAGAAGTCCTGCCGCTGAACTTGGAAGACCTGGTCCTCGTGCGCGATGGCCGCACCCCGCGCCTGACCACCGAGGAATCGGTGACCTCGATGCCGCAGAACGACGGCGAACTGGTCAAGTCCGCCACCGAGCTGTCCTTCCGCGCCCCGGTGGACTTCGACGGCTCGGCGACCGTCAGCTTCGAAGTCACCGACGGCACCGGCCCTGACGATGAAAAGGGGCTGAAGTCCAAGCTGACCCTGCCGATCAACGTCACCCCGGCGCCGCGCCAGAACGATTCCGAGGAACGCCAGAACCAGAACGAGGAAGGCCAGCCGGAAGAAGACGAGCCCGAAGAAAAAGAGGAAGAGGAACAGCCCGACGAGGAGAACTTCGCACCGACCCTGCAGGCCAATGCCCTAGCGGTGGGCCAGGGCGAGGAGCCTGCCTTCCTGGACCTGCGCATGGCCGCCGGCGATGCCAATGAAGAGGACGTCCCGAACCTGAAGTTCGCCATTGCCTCGGTGGACATCCAGGGCGTGAGGGCCGAACTGGTCGAGGGGCACAACCTGAAGGTCAGCGCCGAAGCATCGACCCCGAAGGGCACCACCGGCAGCGTGACCGTCACGGTCAGCGACGGCGTCAACCCGCCGGTCCCGGCCGCCATGGCCATCACCGTCACCGGCTCGGTGCGCGAGCTGCCGGTAGCCGTGGCCGACAACGTCCCGGATGCCGCCCAGGGCAAGACCGAAGTGGTCGATGTGCTGGCCAATGACCACAACCCGTACGCGGATGAAGGTCCGCTGCGCCTGATCAACGCCCGCGCCCTGGAAGACACCGGGACGGTGGAAAAGCGCGGCGACCAGGTGGCAATTACCCCGAAGGACGACTTCGTGGGCACCATGCGGGTGGAATACACCATTGGCGATGTCACCGAAGACGTGGCACGCAACGTCATCGGTACCGTGACGCTGAACGTCAAGGGCGCCCCTGAAGCCCCGGGACTGCCGCGCGTCCAGTCCACCGGCGACCAGAAGGTCGTGCTGCAGTGGGATCCACCGGCAAATAACGGCTCGGACATCACCGGCTACACCGTGCGCGGCGGCGGGCACACCCAGAAGTGCGCCACCACCACTTGCACGATCACCCCGCTGGCCAACGACACCGTGTACAACTTCACCGTCACCGCCACCAACGAGATCGGCGAATCCCCGGCCTCGGCGCAATCTGCCGACGCCCGTCCGGACGTGGAACCCGAGCAGCCGGCCGCTCCCACCGGCACCGATGGCGACCAGCAGGCCGCCTTCAAGTGGACCGCCCCGGTCAGCCGCGGTTCGGCCATCCAGAGCTACACACTGGAGATTTCCCCGGCACCGGCCAACGGCGTCACCCAGGTCACCGGCATCACCGGCACCTCCTACACCTGGAAGGGCCTGAAGAACGGCACCGACTACCAGGTGCGCGTGCGCGCGGTGAACAAGGCCTCCAAGCCATCGGCGTTCAGCGCCTACTCGGCAGCGGTCACCCCGGCGGGCAAGCCGTTCAAGCCAGCGGCGCCTACCGCGGCCCGCAAGGACTCCGCGGTGGATGGCGGCGTGGTCAACGTGGCATGGAACGCTCCGGGCACCAACGGCGCGCCGATCACCGGCTACACCCTGCGCGTCTTCAAGTCCGGCACCCTGGAGAAGACCATCGGCTCGATTCCCGCCAACCAGACCAGCCAGTCGGTCACCGGCCTGAGCACCTCCGGTTCCTACACCTTCACCATTGCCGCGACCAACCGCAAGGGCAGCTCGGAACAGAGCTCCAAGTCGGTGGCGGTGACCCCGTATGGACGGCCCAAGGCCGTATCCAGCGTGAGTGCCAAGGCCACCGGAGCCAACCGCATGGTGCGGCTGGACTTCCAGGCCCCTGCCGCGAACGGATCGAAGATCACCGGATACCAGTACTCCACCGACGGCGGAGGCTGGCAGTCCTTCGGCGGACCGGGCTCGGTGATCGACACCGGTTCCAACGGCACCGCGCACACCTGGCGCGTGCGCGCCTTGAACGCCGCCGGCGCCGGTACCGCCAGCCCGGCCAGCAACAAGACCAGCGCCTACGGTCCGCTGCGCGACAACGCGAAGATTTCCGCGTCGCACGGCAACGACTGGATCTCCTTCAGCTGGAATGCGGCTGCCGGGGAATCCAACGGGCGCAAGGTCACCCAGACGGTGAAGATCGGCGGCAATGACACCCAGAACGACGGCTCGCAGAAGGTCAACGGCCTGGGCTACTCCACCAGCCGCACCATCAAGATCGTGGCAACGGATACCGAAGGCCAAACCAAATCCTGGTCCAAGACGGAGACGACCAACCCGAAGCCAGCGCGATCGGTGAAGCTGTCCGAGGGGCCGATGTACAACGGCTACGCGAATTCGACCTGCCCGCCGAACTGCTACAAGTACCACGTGGAGCTCTACAATTTCGCCCCGGGAACCCACACCTACTTGGCCCAGTGCTACCACTCCGGCGGGATGTTCTCGGATAACTACGTGACCTTCAACGTCGACGGCAATGGCCGGGCCTCGAAGGACCTGCCATGCGTGATCGAACCGGGATACTCCCAGCCGTACTTCGCGAGAATCGACGGCACCGAATCCGACCACGTTAATTTCAGATAAGCGCGGCATCGGCCGGGCATCAAGACATACAGAAAGAACAAACACTGCCATGACCATGAGCACCGAGCAGGCCAACTGGTTCTGCGATACCTTCGCCAAATTGGTGTCCAACGTCGGCCAGTCCGTGCTGGGCAAGGAGCAGACCATCAAGCTGGTGCTCACCGCCATGCTCAGCGAAGGGCATGTGCTGCTGGAGGACGCACCGGGCACCGGCAAGACCATGCTGGCCCGTTCGCTGGCCGCCACCGTGCGCGGCAGCAACTCGCGCATCCAGTTCACCCCGGACCTGCTGCCCTCGGACGTCACCGGCATCACCATCTACGACCAGCGCAGCGGCCAATTCGACTTCCACCACGGGCCGATCTTCGCCAACCTCGTGCTGGCCGACGAGATCAACCGCGCCTCGCCCAAGACCCAGTCGGCGCTGCTGGAAGTCATGGAAGAAGGCCGGGTGACTGTCGATGGCACCACCTACCCGCAGGCCCGCCCGTTCATGGTGATCGCCACCCAGAACCCGATCGAGCAGGCTGGTACCTACCGGCTGCCGGAAGCGCAGCTGGACCGCTTCCTGATCAAGACCTCCATCGGCTATCCAGACCGTGAAGCCACCGTGGCGCTGCTTTCGGGCAGTACCCAGCGTGACCGCTCGGCCGCGCTGAATGCCATCATCACCACCGAGGCAGTGGTGGAAATGGCCGAGCTGGCAACCACCGTGCACGTGGACACCGCCGTGCTGGAATACGTCGCAGCCCTGTGCGAAGCGACCCGCGAAGTCCCGGAAACACGTTTGGGAGTCTCGGTCCGTGGTGCCCTGGCGATGGTGCGCGCGGCCAAGGTTTGGGCTGCCAGCCAGGGCCGCAATTACGTGCTGCCAGATGACATCAAGGAATTGGCGCCGTATATCTTCACCCATCGCCTGGTACTGGACCCTGAAGCGGAATTCACCGGCACCACCTCCGCGCAGGTCATCACCTCGGTGCTGCGCAAGGTCCCAGCCCCAACCCGCCGTGGCAACGAAGACTCCGCTCCGGCCGCCGGCAAGGACCAGGACGAGCATTAATGAGCCGACGAGCTAAGCGTTCTGCACGGAGCACCAAGCTGAATCGCAGGGCCGAAAAGTCGCTGACCATGGCCAGCGAAGCAATGCAGGTGCTGCGCGAATACCTGCGCCCTGCAGCAGCGCGGGTCAAAGAATTCAGTGCCTGTTTCCTCGCACCGATCACCACGGTCATCTCCCCCCTGGGCTTCGTGCTGCTGGGTACAGCGATTCTCCTGTGGATTCTTGGCGCCAGTTTCGGCTGGCAGGAGGCCCTGCTGGGTGCCTTCATGGCCACCTTGCTGTTGCTGGCTTCCGTCGGATTCATCCTGGGACGCAATGATTTCAGTGTTGACCTGGACCTGCACCGCACCCGTGTGGCTGTGGGGGACCGCGCCGTTGGCGCCCTGCAGGTGACCAACAAAGCCTCGCGCAGTGCAGCGCCGGTGATGATGGAACTACCAGTAGGCCATGGTGCCGCCCAGTTCCGGATCCCGCGCCTGGAGCCGCAAGGAACGCACGAAGACCTGTTCACCATCCCAACCCAGCGCCGCCAGGTGCTGGATGTGGGCCCGGTCCGCTCGGTCCGCCAGGACCCCTTCGCAATTCTCCGCCGGCAGGTGAAATGGACCGAGCGCTACGAGCTGTTCATCCATCCGCGCACCACCGCGCTGGATGGTTCCTCTGCTGGTTTCATCCGCGACCTCGAAGGCATGCCCACTTCCGACCTCTCGAACTCCGATGTGTCCTTTCACGCACTGCGCGAATACCAGTCCGGAGACGACCGCCGCCATATCCACTGGAAGTCGACGGCGCGTACCGGTGAACTAATGGTCCGCCAGTTCGAAGAGACCCGGCGTTCGCACCTGGCACTGAGCCTGAGCACCAATCTGGACGAGTACAGCGAGGCGCACGCCGAGGAAGATTTCGAACTTGCCATTTCGGTCGCTGCCTCCATTGGGCAGCAGGCCGTGGCGGAACAGCGCAAGCTGGCTATCTTGACCCAGCAAGGTCCGGTGCGCACCGACAGCGGCCGCATGATGATGGACGGGCTGACCCGCATCGAAGCAGCCGCCGGCCAGCGCGAAAACCTGGTGGAGGTGGTTCGCCACACCGCCGATACCGTGCCCGGCGCTTCGGTGATTTTCTTCCTCACCGGCACCAAGACCAGCGCCAAGTCGCTGCGTGAAGCGTGGATGCATGTGCCTGCCGGCGTGCGCGCCATCGCTATCCGGTGCGAGACGGGCATTGAACCGACGCGTTCGAACATTGGCGAGCTGACGGTACTGAGCCTGGGCAAGCTGGAAGAACTCGGCTTGATGCTGCGAAAGGCCGTGGGATGAAACAGACTTTGCCCCTATGGCGCTTCGGCGTTGACGCGGCCTGCCTGGGGTTGGCCTTGGTCCTTGGCGCGCTGGGCCTTTTGGAAGCCTACGGCGCGAGCCTGAACTTCATCCTCGCAGCCGTTGGCGGAATTATTGCCGGCCTTGCCTTGGCCTGGGCCAATGTGCACTTCAAGCTGGGCACCTGGCGAACCATGGGCCTGTTCGCATTGCTGTACCTCTTGCTTGGCACGCCGTTGGCGACTCCACGCGAGGCTGCCTTCGGAATCTTGCCCACCGGGCAATCCCTGCGTACCTTGCTGACCGGTTTGGTCTTCAGCTGGAAAGACATGCTCACCGTGGCGCCACCGGTAGGTTCCTACGGGGGCGTACTGATCGTGGCCTTCCTTTCCGCGCTGCTCACCGCACTGCTGGCCGGCTTGGCCGCCTGGCATTTGCGCTCGCCGTACTGGACCTTGCTGCCGCTGCTGGCCATGTTCGTGCTGGGCATTGTTTTCGGCACCCGCGACGTGCCGATGCCTATCGCCCGTGGCGTCGCCTTTATTGCGGTGCTGGTCGGTTGGCTGGCCTGGCGACGCTTTATCGATACGCGCATTTCCGGCGGATTCAGCTCGGTGAACCACGAGCAGCTTGATTCCCATGGCGGACAGCAGATGTTGCTGCGCCGCATCATCGCCGGAGCCCTGGTGCTGGCCGGAGCCGGCGCAGCGACCGCGGCGGCCACTCCGCTGCTGGCCCCCGAAACCCCGCGCCAGGTGTTGCGCGATGCATTGGAACCACCGGTGGATCTCTACGATTATCCAAGCCCGCTGACGCGTTTCCGCAAATACGTGAAAACCATGGCTGACGACACGCTGCTGACCGTCAAGGGCCTGCCCAAGGACGAGCGCATTCGCCTGGCCGCATTGGATTCATACAACGGCATGGTCATCAATGTGGATCCTTCCGCTGGTGGCAGTTTTGCCCCGGTGGGTGATGCCAGTGATATTCGTTCTGCCGAGACGGTGGAAGGCCGCGAAGCGGCTGAACTTGAAATCTCAATCCAGGACTATGAAGGCGTGTGGGTTCCGTCCGGCGGCAAGCTCATGGGCTTGGACCTGACCGGTGGGCGTGAAGATGAACTGGCCCGTTCCCTGTTCTACAGCGATACCTCTGAAAGTGCCCTGAGCTCCATTGGCCTAGCGAAGGGCGATTCCTACACGGCTAGGGTGCTCTTCCCCGCCAAGCCAAGCGATGACCAGCTCAATGAACTGGACTTGGCGCAGTTCCGCATGCCAGAGCTGGCCAACGTGCCAGCCACGGCGGGAGCCAAAGCGGCCGAATTCACCGGTTCGGCACGCGGGGACCTGCAGCGCGTGCGGAGCATTGAAGCAATGCTCTCCGGAACCGGATTCTTCTCGAACGGCACCGAGGGCCAGGTTCCCTCGCTCTCCGGGCACGGAGCGGGGCGTATCACCAGCCTGCTCGATGCCGAACAGATGATTGGCGATGACGAGCAGTATGCTGTCGCGATGGCGCTGATGGCTCGCGAGCAGGGGATTCCTGCGCGCGTGGTCATGGGTTTCTACCCCGAGGAATACGCGCCGGGGAAGGCCGTTGAGATCAAGGGGTCCGATGTTCATGCCTGGGTGGAGATCGCCTTTGAAGAAGTAGGCTGGGTTGCTTTCAACCCGACCCCGAATGAAGACGAGCAGCCCACTCCTCCGGAACAGGAACCCAAGGCTGTGCCGCAGCCGCAGGTGCTGCAACCACCACCACCGGCGCAGGAAGAAGCGGACTTGCCTCCGCAAACTGCACCGGAGCCGCAGGAAGTCGAGGAGGAACCGAAAACCTTCTGGGAACTCTGGGGCAAGGCCATCATTGTCGCCGGTATTTCGCTGGGTTCGGTGCTGCTTCTGCTTTCGCCGCTTTTGCTGGTTGCCTTGCTGAAGCTGCGCCGCCGGGAGAAGCGTTCGAAGACCGGCAGCACCGGGGATCGCATGAGCGGCGGCTGGCAGGAATTGCTCAGCCATGCCACTGATCACCGAATCGCTACGGCCAACGGTGCGACCCGGCGAGAAAGTGCTACCGTGCTGGCTGAAGGATTCCCAGCGCTGTCCAGCCCGGTGCAGTCCCTGGCACAGCGTGCGGATGCGGCGAACTTCTCGCATGAAGAACCGACCGAAGAACAAGTGCGGAAGTACTGGGAGGATGTCATTGCGCATACCCAGAAAATGCAGGAACCGCTAGGATTCTTCGGCAAGATGCGCGTGAAATACTCTCCACGCTCTCTGATACACGAATTGGCAGCTAAAACAGTCAAGACGGCACGAACATTGCAACGGAAAAACGGGAGCAAGCCATGGCGGTAAAGATGGACCTGGTAGATGCCAGAACTACGCAGCGACTGCTCTCGTGGCTCGTCGACTTCCTGCCAGTACTGGTCCTCTCGGTTATTTTCCTGCCGATGATCGCATCCAAGATGGTGACCTCGCTGAATGCTCCGCAGATCATGGGCGAGATCGCCGGAACGTACATCCTGTACAGCGTCCTCACTCTGGCCTGCACGGTTTTCTTGTGGTGGTGGGAAGCTACTGCAGGAAAGACCCTTGGCAATGTGCTCCTTGGGTTGCGCACCACTACTGTTTCAGGTGAGCGCCCGGGCTGGGGCAAAACCATTATTCGCCGCTTGCTGATAGCCGTCGCAGGTATCGTTCCGATCCTAGGATCGGTGCTGATGGTGATCTCCAATCAATTCGACGCGAATGGCAAGAAGCAGGGATGGCACGACAAAGCGGCCGGTACGCTGGTACTCGATATCAAAGCTGGACGGGATCCGCTGACTACCGGAGGTACCGGGGGACCAGGGTCTTTCGCGCCTCAGCAGCAGTATGCTCCGGGCCGTCGCTTCGTGGGCGAGCCAGAAGAAGTGCCCGGCAAGTCCTCGGGAGTCATTGATTCGGTGCCAGGTGCCGTGCGCACCAATGCGCCTGAGGCGCAGAAAGCGGCTCGCCCCCGTCCTGCGGCGCAGCCTAAGCCGGAGGCGAAGATCGTTGAGGTCCCGTCGTCCAAGGCCGATGCGGATCCGGATGCAGATCTTGGGCATACACAGATTCGTTCGCAATCGCCTGATGCCTTGCATCTGCTCTTTGACGATAGCCGGTGCCTTGACCTTGCCGGCAGCATCTTGATCGGACGCAACCCTTCCTACGCAGATGGCGATGTAGGTGTTCACCTGGTTGCGGTGGATGATCCGGAACGCACGGTCTCCAAAACGCATCTGCTGATCCAGCCAGGAGTAGGCAGCGTCTGGGTGACCGACCGTGATTCGGGAAACGGCTCGTGCATTGTCGACGAGGACGGGAACGTGCGCGAACTTGTTCCGGGCAAGCCGGAGCAGGCAATGATTGGCCATACCGTGTACTTTGGCGTCCGCTATTTCCGGGTGGAACGTCCGTGACAGATCTCAACCCTGGGGCAAGCCTCAGATTCAGCCACGGCCAGGCAACTGACCGTGGACTGCGCCGCGCCCTGAACGAGGACAGCTTGCTGGCCTCGGAACGGCTGCTGGCCATTGCCGATGGCATGGGAGGGCATGAAGCCGGTGAAATAGCCAGCGCCCTGTGCCTCAAGATCCTGGGCGATGGATTCATGGATGCCGGCGCGCAGCTGGATCCGGAGACTTTGGATACCCTGCTGGTCGAAGCTGATCGCAGCATCGTGGAGGCGGTCTCGGGTCGAGCCGGCACCACCCTGGCCGGGGCCGTGCTGATTGATGCAGGCGCCGCCAGCGGGCGGGCGGAAGAACCCCAGCTGCTGGTGTTCAATGTCGGCGATTCGCGCACCTACTTGTGGACCCAGGGAGTGCTGCAACAGGTCAGCGTAGATCACTCCGAGGTGCAGGAATTGATGGATATCGGAGAGCTGGACGCCGAGCAGGCAGCCACCTATCCACGCCGGCATGTGATCACGCGCGCATTGGGGATCAACGCCAATAGCCAACCGGATTACTGGCTGGTGCCGCTGGCAGGGCAGGAGCGCATTCTGGTCTGTTCAGATGGGCTGAGCAGCGAAGTCGGCGATGCCGCAATCCAGGAAATCCTTGCGCGGTTCCCGGATCCGCAGCAGGCGTCCGAAGAACTGGTCCAAGCTGCCCTGGATGCCGGGGGACGCGATAATATCAGCGTGATCGTTGCCGATGTGGAGCATGGGCACCCCGATGATGTTGGCATTACTATTCCGCGCATATCGACTACGAGCCACCAAGAGGAGAAATCATGAACAGCCTGCGTTACCTTCCCGGAGACTGGTACGCCCTGGTCAATGGCCAGCACATTGTCCTCCTTCCTGCCAGCGCCAGTGCAGAACAGGTCAATGGCTTGTGGGCAAAGCTCGCTGGCAAGTCCACGGTGGAGGCACTGCTCTCGGAGCTGCTGCCGATGTACCAGATGAACATTGCCGAACTGCCGAACTTCGCTTTGATTGCCCGTGGCAGCGCACCGCATCTGATCCTGCGCGGTGCCCCGGAATTCATCGCCCGGACGGCAGCCGGCGAGGAGAAGGTGAGCGGCGCAGGAATCGCGACCTGGGCCGAACGCAAGCTGGGGGAGTCGAAGTCGTGGACCTTGAACACCGGTTCGACGGAAGCTGCAGCCACGTTCGCGCTGCCAATTGGCGAAGGCATCGTACGGGTATCGCACCTGGAATGGGCCGCAGGAGAGGACTCCGACGCTGCGGAAAAGACCCCTGCCGTGGCCAAAACCCCGGCACCAGCTGATGCCAAGCCTGCCGCTGCTCCGGCGAAGGCTCCGGCTCCCGCTGTGGCTAAGCCCGCTGCAGCATCCGATGCTGCAAAACCTGCGGTAGCTCAGGCAAAGACTCCTGCACCTGCCGAAGCCAAGCCGACTGCGGCAAAGACCCCTGCGCCTGCCGCTGCTAAGCCTGCTGCGGCGCCGGCAAAGGACCCGGTACCGGCTGCGGCTAAGCCTGCCTCTGCTCCGTCTACGGCTGCTCCTGCGTCTGATGCGGCCAAACCAGCTGCGGCGCCAGCGAAGAATCCTGCGCCAGCTGTTGCTAAGCCGGCTGCGGCGCCAGCAAAAGATCCTGCACCGGCTGCGGCCAAGCCAGTCTCTGCTCCGGCTAAGGATGCTTCTGCATCTGATACGGCCAAACCAGCTGCTGCAACGAGCGGTGCACCAGCCAAGGAAGCTGCAGATCCGAAGGGCCCAGCTGATGTGCTGGCACGGGCAGCCGACGCTGCCAAGGCGGCCGATGAGGCCAAGTCAGCGAAGGCATCGGCAAAGGATGCCGAGGATGACGGGACCTTTGACTCAGAAGCAACCCAGGATCCAGCGCAGTACGAGCAGGAAGTTTTCTCGGAGGAACTATCGCTTGCTGGGCAGCTGCTCGGAGCCAGAGGCGCGGCAGAGACCGTTTACGATACCGGCCAGGGCGATGACCAGGACACGATTATCAAGCCCCGCCCGGCAGGTCCTGCCATTGCGGCGCCGCTCACCGAACCAGTTGACGACGAGCACACGATCATCCGCGGCTCCAGTATTCCGAAATCCAGGCCTTCATCAGGGCTGGACGCCAAGGACGGTACCGAAAACTCGGTGTCCCTGAATGAATTCATCTTGGCCCGCTCTTGCTCCAAGCGGCACGCCAATCCGCCAACTGCCTCGACGTGCAGGGAATGCGGCGAGCGATTGACTGCCCAGGCGCAGCAAGTTCGCAAGCCTGCCATGGGACGCATGATTGTCAGCGACCACGGCGGTACCCGCGAATACGCCCACGAGCTGAACCGCTCGGTGGTTCTCGGACGCCAACCAAGCGCGGCGGCCGTCAAATCCGACACCGAACCCCGCCTGCTGAAGGTGGACAGCCCTAGTGGCGACATCTCCCGCTCGCACCTGCACGTGCATGTGGAGGGGTGGCATGTGCAACTGGTTGACCTGGGTGCGACCAACGGCACCGTGCTGCTGCGCGAAGGGCAGCGGCCACGGCGCCTGTCCCGTCATCAGGAGATCATGCTGATCAACGGCGATGTCGCTGATTTGGGCGACGGCGTGAGCATCCGCTTCGAGGATCTGCCGTGAGCCCACGGCGCGCGCCCGCTCCGGCACCGGAAATACCCGGCTTCGTCTACGTCAAGCCCCTAGGTACCGGCGGCTTCTCCGATGTCTATCTCTACGAACAGCAGCGGCCCAACCGCATGGTGGCGGTCAAGGTGCTGCTGGCAGATGTCAGTGACCAAGAAGCCCGCCAACGCTTCGAAGCTGAGGCCAACTTGATGGCCCAGTTGTCCACCCATCCTTATATCGTCACGATCTACCAAGCGGAGATCACCGAGGACGGTCGTTCCTATCTGGCCATGGAGTATTGCTCCCGGCCTTCGTTGGATGCCCGTTACCGTCGCGGCGTCTTGAGCATTGATGAAACGCTGACCTTGGCCATCCAATTGTGCTCAGCTGTTCATACGGCGCACCTTGCGGGCATTGTGCATCGGGACATCAAGCCGGGTAACGTGCTGACCACCGACTACAACAGGCCGGCGCTGACCGACTTCGGCATCTCGGGCACTATCGGATCGCATACCGCAGGCCTGTCGGTGCCATGGTCAGCCCCGGAAGCGTTCAGTGGCGATACGCCTCCGGGCGTGCGCATGGATGTGTATTCGCTCGGTGCCACGATCTATACGATTCTGGCAGGGCATTCGCCGTTCGTCCGCCCCGGACAGGACAATGCGCAGGCAGTGCTCATCGAGCGGATCTGCAATTCTCCGTTGAAGCCGTTGGAACGGCTTGACGTTCCCGAGTCGCTGAACCAGGCGTTGTCGGTAGCCATGGCGAAGAACCCGGCTTCGCGATTCGGCTCGGCCGCCGAATTCGCCCGCTCACTGCAACGAATCCAGATTGAGTTGGGCTTCTCGGTCACCCCTTTTGAGGTCATTGAAGAACCTGCCGAAGCGGTTGAGGACGAGGGCGGTGAAAGCACTCGCGTTCGCAATGTCATTTCGATCAGCGACGTGCAGCGTCCGCTGCCTTCTGCACCGATGATTTCTTCCGTTCCCGGGCAGCAGCCACAACGGCCAGGACGCTCAATTCCGATACCTCGCCTGCACATGCCAAAGGAACCTGCGCCGGCTCCGGGCCAGGAAGATGAAGTGCAAGATGAAGCGGGAACGCCGTCGGCGAAGCCGGCAGAGCCGAAGCAGCGCCAAGGCCTGCCGAAGGTATTCATTGCTGTGGGCATTGTGCTGTTCCTCTTGGTAGGTGGCGCTTTCATTGCCAACATGTTCGTGCCGGAGCAGGATGCTGCGCAGCGTTCCGGTCCGCCCATTACGCCCACGGACGGTCCCAAGGACGCATTGGTTGGCGGCAACGTGCCGATGGTGGATAATTTCGAGTACTCCACGGTGGGAGAAACGGTAACTTTCCGCTGGTCCAACCCGGAACCGAATAAGGATGACCATTACCGTTGGGCTCCCATTACCGCAACGGAAACGGGAGAATTCAAGCAGACGACGTCTCCCAGCGCGACTACCGGCATCGGCGAAGGCGGGCAAACCTGCATCGAGGTCAAGCTCGTGCGCGATGATGGACGTATCTCGGATGGAGCACGGTTCTGCACCGGCGCAGGTTCAGCAAAGTAGGCATAAGCGATGAGCGAAGTAACTATCGAGTACTGCGGGCAGTACTTTCCTGTCCAGGAAGACAAGCCCTTTACCATCGGACGTGAAGGCGACCTCGCCATCGACGACAATCCGTATCTGCACCGGCACTTCTTGACAATTAGCAAGCACAGCGGGCTCTGGTGGCTCAACAACGTGGGCAGCCGGCTGACCGCGACAATTGCTGATCGAACGGGCGGCCTGCAAGCGTGGCTATCGCCAGAATCGAGCCTGCCGCTGGTGCTCAATCGGGTGGGCGTGGTGTTCACTGCCGGTCCCACCACCTATGAGCTGTCGGTTCATGTCGCGCAGCCGGCATTCCGGCAGGACTACATGGAATACGATGCTTGCGGCGAAACCACCATTGGCCCGGTGCTGCTGACCAGCTCCCAGCGGGCTTTGGTCGTGGTCTTGGCTGAACCGATGCTGCGCCGCGAAGGCACCGGGCTGAGTTCGATCCCCACCAGCGCGGCGGCCGCCGCACGGCTCGGGTGGGGCATCACGAAGTTCAATCGCAAACTCGATAACGTGTGCGACAAATTGGACAAGGCCGGCGTTGCCGGACTGCGCGGGGGACCAGGAAAACTGGCTACCAACCGACGGGCCCGATTGGTGGAGCACGCGGTGAGTTCGCATTTGGTCACCCGTGCCGATCTGGCCATTTTGGATTCCGAAGTACCCGACGAAGACTAGGTTCCCGCCGGGTACAGCAAAGGCCAATGGCCTGGAAATTCCCTGCGGAATTGTCCAGGCCATTGGCCTTGGGAGACCTTGGCGCGGCCGGCTAGCGCCGGCCGATAGTCCAGCCCAGACGCGGGGTCAGAGCCCTGCGACGGCGAATCCGATCCACGCGCTTCTTGGGCTCTGCGGCCTGCGGTGCAGGCGCGGGTGCGTTGCCCATGGCAGCGAGCAATGCGGTGACTACCGCCAATTCCTCGTCACTCGGGTTTCCCTTGGTGACGCGGATCTGCGGGGCAACAGGCAAGGGGCTGTTCTGGTCCATCGGCGTGCTCCTTTGTGGTTCTGGTGGGTACTGGTCGGGCAGGATCTGCCGCTTACAGCGGGATGTTGCCGTGCTTCTTCGGAGGCAGGATCGCATGCTTCTCGCGCAGCGCGCGCAGACCGCGAACCAGCTGGAAGCGGGTTTCGCTCGGTGCGATGACCGCATCCACGTACCCCAGCTCAGCTGCCTGATAAGGGTTGAGCAGTTCGGCCTCGTAGTCGTCGATGATCTGCTTGCGGCGTGCCTCGACGTCTCCGCCTTCGGCTTCCACTGCGGCCAGATCGCGGCGGTAGAGGATATTTACCGCACCCTGGGCGCCCATCACGCCGATCTGCGCGGTAGGCCAAGCCAGGTTGAGATCCGCGCCCAGCTTCTTCGAGCCCATCACGATGTACGCGCCGCCATAGGCCTTGCGGGTGATCACGGTCAGCTTCGGCACGGTGGCCTCGGCGTAGGCGTAGAGCAGCTTTGCACCACGGCGGATGATGCCCTGGAACTCCTGGTCCTTGCCCGGTAGGAAGCCCGGCACGTCCACGAAGGTGAGGATCGGGATGTTGAAGGCGTCGCAGTTGCGCACGAAGCGGGCGGCCTTTTCCGAAGCCGCGATGTCCAATGTGCCGGCGAACTGCATTGGCTGGTTGGCCACGATGCCCACGGTACGTCCTTCGACACGGGCATAGCCGATCATGACGTTGGGTGCATACAGGGACTGCATCTCGAAGAAGTGCGCGTCATCCACAATGGATTCGATAATGGTGCGCATGTCATAAGGCTGGTTGGCCGAATCCGGGATCAGCGTATCGAGTTCCAGATCATCTGCGGTGATCTCCAGCTCTTCATCGAACTCAGCGATCAGCGGATCGGCGAGGTTCGAGGAAGGCAGGAAGTCCAGCAAGTCCTTGCAGAAATCGATGGCGTCTTCTTCATCGGAAGCCAGGTAGGTAGCGGTACCGGTGTTGGCGTTGTGCTGGCGCGCGCCGCCCAAGGTTTCCATGTCGATTTCTTCGCCGGTGACGGTCTTGATGACGTCCGGTCCGGTGATGAACATGTGGCTGGTCTTGTCCACCATGATCACGTAATCGGTCAGTGCAGGGGAGTACGCCGCACCGCCGGCCGAAGGGCCCATGATCAGCGAGATCTGCGGGACTACACCGGAGGCGTGCACGTTGTTCCGGAAGATATCGGCGAACATGGCAAGCGAAGCCACGCCCTCCTGGATGCGGGCGCCGCCGCCATCCAAGATGCCGACTACCGGGCAGCCGTTGCGCAGCGCGAATTCCTGGACCTTGACGATTTTCTCGCCGTTGACCTGGGACAGGGAGCCGCCGTAGACGGTGAAGTCCTGCGAGTAGACGGCCACCAGGCGGCCATCGACGGTGCCGTAGCCGGAGACCAGGCCGTCGCCCAGCGGCTTCTTCTTCTCCATGCCGAAAGCGGTGGAGCGGTGGACTGCGAGGGCATCGAACTCGACGAAGGAGTCCTCGTCCATGAGCATTTCAATGCGTTCGCGGGCAGTGTGCTTGCCGCGGGAGTGCTGCTTTTCAATCGCTGCTTCGCCACTTGGTGCTTCGGAGAGCTTCTGGCGGCGGCGGAACTCAGCAAGCTTTCCGGCGGTGGTGGACAGGTTGATTGACTCGGCTGCCTCGGTTCTGCCCTGCGTCATGCCTTCGACTCCCTCGAGTTGTCTTCAATGTGTAGGAATGGCACAAGAAAAATGCCATCTAAGCCAGTCTAGCTGGGCAAACAGCTCCAATGTTTGTAGGAACCTTACAAAATGGCCCAGAATCTGGTGCGAGGCACGCCAGAATAAGTTACTGAACGGTAGCTTAGTGGCGGATCATCGCGTAATCTATATCACATGACTAGTGAATCGCGTACTCATATCGCACCTGAACCTGGAAACCTTAAAGGCCGCACTATTTTGATGAGCGGCGGCAGCCGCGGCATCGGCTTGGCCATTGCCCTTGCTGCTGCCAAGCAGGGCGCCAATCTGGTGTTGCTCTCCAAGACCGATACACCTCATCCGACTTTGGAAGGGACCATCCACACCGCTGTGGAGCAGATCAACGCCGCTGGCGGCAAAGGGCTGGCCGTAGTTGGAGACGTTCGCGAGGACGCAGACGTGCAGCGCGCGGTTCAAGAAGCGGTAGTGAAATTCGGTGGCATCGATATCGTCGTCAACAATGCCTCGGCCATCAATCTGGCCAAGACCGACCAGGTAGACATGAAACGTTATGACCTGATGCAGGACATCAATGTCCGAGGTACGTTCCTGCTGTCCAAGACGGCACTGCCATACCTGCGTGCCTCTGCGCACGCCCATATCCTCACGCTCTCGCCTCCCTTGAACCTCGATCCAAAATGGGCCGGGCAGCACCTTGCCTACACCATGGCCAAGTACGGCATGTCGCTGACTACCCTCGGCCTGGCTGAAGAACTGAAAGACGAGGGCGTTGGCGTGAATTCGCTCTGGCCAGAAACCCTGATTGATACCGCCGCCATCCGAAACCTGCCCGGCGGGCAGCAGATGGTCCAGGGAGCCCGCGACGCCTCGGTGGTCGCAGATGCTGCCATGGCCATTCTTGCAAGCCCGCCAGCAGGCGTCAGCGGCAACTTCTTCACCGACGGCCAGGTGCTTACCCTGGCCGGTGAAACGAACCTGGAAAAGTACACCCTGAATCCAGAAGTCCCACTGGTCCAGGACATCTTCCTCTAAGTCGGAAGCCAGATCCGCCACGCGTAATATACGGTCGGTGCCATAGGGTTGGAAGCATGGAAAACCCGCATGGCACCGACCGCGCAGTGATCGATTCCCAACTTTTCAGCAAGCTCACCGCTGAGTTGGGATTGGGATTGGTGTCGCTGAAGAAAACTTCCGGCTCCACCAACACCGAGCTGGCGCACCTGGCCAGCACCGGAGAAGCTGGGCACCTGAGCGTGTACTTCACCGAGCACCAGCAAGCGGGCAAAGGCCGGTTGGGTCGAGAATGGGTGACTCCGGAGGGATCCTCGCTCACCCTCAGCGTCCTCGTCGCGCCCGGGGCGGGTTTCCCTGCCCAATCCTTGTCCTGGTACACCATGCTGGCAGCACTCGCATGGAGCCGGGCCGCTGAAAATATCGCCGGCGTTAAGCTGGGCATCAAGTGGCCCAATGATCTGTTGGCCGGTGAGCAGAAAGTCTGCGGCATCCTGGCCCAGATGGTTCCCACCGGAGATAGCTACGCAGTAGTGGTGGGCACCGGCGTAAATGTGAACCAAGAGCGAAACGAGCTTCCGGTCCCTACCGCAACCTCTTTGCGCCTGGCCGGCGCGCAGGACCTCAACCGGACCGTGCTGCTTGCTGAGTATTTGAAGCAATTTGCCGCCTTGGATCAGAGTTTCCGCCAAGTTGCGGGCGTTGCACAGATGCCGTTGCCGGGAAATGACGGCAAATCCTTGCTTGAGCTCGTAAGTGAAAAACTGGTCACACTGGGGCATGAAGTACGCGTGGAATTCCCTGATGGTTCCACGCTCGTTGGCAACGCGGTGCAATTGGGTTCCGATGGCTCGTTGGTTTTGGAGTACGGTGCCGGAGAGCGAAAGCACGTGCTGGCCGGAGATGTGCACCATGTACGGCGCGCCGACGGAAAGTATGCCTAAGCGGTCTTGGGCATTGACCCGGGACTATTATTGAAAATGCTGACCGAAGCATGGAGCCTAGAACAGGAGGGGCGAGGGACACCGCGATGAAGTTGCCGTTGCATGAGAGGGAACGAGTGATTATCAAAACTCGCGAACATTCCCGAGTGTTGCGGCAGCCTGTGGGCGCATTCCTCTTCCTGACCGCCCTGTGCGCTTTCTGCCTGGGATATCTTTCGCGTGATGATCTCTCCGAATGGCTAGCAGCCAATGCTGATGTGTGGATGATCGTTTCAGTAGTCCTATGGGCCGCACTGGTGCTCATTTGGAGTGTCATTCCGTGGGCGCGGTGGTTGCGCAGCCAAATTGTGCTGACCACCGAACGAATCATGTTTCGACCCACGTACAACGATGGCAAGCTGCAATCTGTAGGATTATTTACAGTTCGAGACTTGGTTGCACATACCAAGACGAAAAACGCGATGACGCGTGCAGGAACCTTGGACATTGTGCTCAATCAGGGATACGTGAGATTGGCACATGTTCCATCGGTACCGTATTTCCGTTCGCTGGCAATGAATGCGATGACGAACTTGCGCAGCAACCAGCATGTGGCGTACACCGAAACGACGAACAGTGAGGGCATGGGGGCATGAGCACCGAGCACACCAATACACCCCGAGCAGACTCTCCGCAGTCAGCCGCGGAGGCTGTCCGTGGCGCCAGGCAGCACCCTCCCGTAGCGACCCCTGCCGAATCGGACCCTATTCTGGAACTGGCCCAGGCCATGGAAGGCCCGCTGCGCATTCCCGCTCACACACCAGATGCCGTGCGCGATACCGTCGCTTCGCTGGAACGGCGACTGATCGGTGGCCAACGCGAATTCCGCCGTCGCGAGGTAGCCTCCGAAGCCGGAGTCTCCTTGCACTCGGCACGCAAGCTGTGGCGCGCCATCGGCTTCCCGGAGCTGAGCGACGATGAAGTGTTCTTCACCCAGGCAGACAAGGAAGCGCTGGGAACCATGGTGGGCATGGTCCGTGAGGGCAAGCTGACCGAGGAAACCGCGATCTCCCTGATGCGTTCGGTCGGCCAGATGACTGACCGCATGGTGGTCTGGCAGATTGAAGCCCTGGTCGAGGACATGATCGCCAACCAGAACATGTCAGACCGGCAAGCACGCCGCCAGCTGTTCAGCTTGCTTCCAGAAATCATTCCAGCCATTGAAGACCTGTTGCTCTACTCGTGGCGACGTCAGCTGAACTCTGCAGTGCACCGCATGGCCTTGCGCGTGGAAACAGGTGTGGCCGCCTACCAGCAGGACAGTGGCGAATCAGATGGCGGCACCCCGCTGCCATTGGCCCGTGCAGTGGGCTTTGCTGATTTGGTCTCCTACACCTCGCTTTCGCGCCGGATGAACGAACGCACCCTGGCCCAGCTGGTGCAGCGCTTTGAGGCCAAGTGCGCAGAAATCATCTCGGTTGGCGGTGGACGGCTGGTCAAGACCATCGGCGATGAAGTGCTCTATGTGGCAGAAACTCCGCAGGCCGGTGCCCAGATTGCGTTATCGCTCTCGCGCGAACTGGCAAAGGATGAACTGTTCCCGCAGACTCGCGGCGCCGTGGTCTGGGGACGTCTGCTTTCCCGTCTTGGCGACATCTACGGCCCAACGGTGAATATGGCCGCTCGCCTGACATCCTTGGCAGAACCGGGTAGTGTGCTTACCGATGCGATTACCGCAAATACCCTGCGCAATGATGCACGCTTTGTGCTCACCGCCCAGGAAATTACCGCGGTACGCGGCTTTGGAGACATTCAACCCTATGAACTCTCCGCAGGTGAAGGAGAAGGGTTGGTGATCGACTAGTGAGCAAAGAACCAGCGCCGGTTCCATTCATTCTGGCCGCGGCAGGACTCACGGATGTGGGCCGGAAGCGAACAGAAAACCAGGACCGAATCCTGATGCATGACATCGTGTACGCGGTGGCTGACGGCATGGGCGGACACGAAGCCGGTGAAGTGGCCAGCCAGCTCGCAGTTGAAACCATGCAGGAGATCTGCGTTTTCGCCAATAAGACCTCGGTGCGGAAACTACCCACCGTGCCAGACGTCCAGCGCCAGGTGCAGCTGGCCGATGACCGAATCCGCGAAGCCCTTGAATCCCGGGGTGGAACCACCCTGTGCGCCCTGGTGCAGATCAAAACCCCAGGCAAGGGCCGTGACAGCGTCACAGCTCCCTTGGCCGCGGTACCGCCATGGACCTCAAGCTTCGCGATGACTCAGAACACCGATGTCATTTCCAAGATCACTCCGCAAATGCTGGAGCACCACCGTGCCAATCTGGCCCCGGCTACCGAGCCGATCACGGTGGTCACCGAAGAAATCCCGAGCTTGCTTCTGGTCAATGTGGGTGACTCGCGCGGATACCGCCTGCGTGATGGCGCACTGCAGCAGCTGACTCGGGACCACTCCGCCGTGCAGGAAATGGTTGACGCCGGACAGATCACCGAGTTGGAAGCCCGCAACCATCCGCATCGGAACCTGATTACCCGCGCACTTGGCGCAGGTGCTGAAAGCCAGCCCGATGTCACCGTCCTGCATCCACGCATTGGCGACCGCTACATGCTGTGCAGCGACGGATTATCTGGCGAGCTGACCGAAGATATTCTGCAGACCTTGCTGGTGAACTACAAGGACCGCGCTGACGCGGCCCGGGTTTTGACCGGGGCAGCACTGGAAGCAGGCGGCCGCGACAATATTGCGGTGATCGTCATCGACGTGCTGGCAACGCCGAGCGTGGAAACTGACGCACCGGAGAACTAGTAGTGCAAGCCAGCTAATCAGTGCTTCGGTGGGGCACAATTGAATACGTGAGTGAAAAAGACGTAGCACCAGTTGAGACCACCAACGTTCCGCCAGAGGCTGATAAGACCCGCTATGATCAGCTGGTCGAGCAGATCCGTGCGCACCGCGATGCGTACTATCAAAACGATGCTCCGCTGGTCTCTGACGTGGAATACGATGCGCTATTCCACGAGCTGCAACTGCTTGAAGCAACCTATCCCATCCTGGCCGGCCAGGACTCACCCACTCAAGAAGTCGGCGGTGAAGTTTCTGCAGCCTTCGCCTCGGTGACCCATGCCAGCCGCATGTATTCGCTGGAAGATGTTTTCTCGCTTGATGAACTCGAAGCTTGGCTAGAACGTGCCCAGGCCAATGCCGAACGACTGCACCCGCAGACACCGGTCAGGTGGCTGTGCGAGGTCAAGATCGATGGACTGGCGCTGAACCTGACCTATCGAGATGGCAAGCTGGTTCGCGCAGCGACCCGTGGCGATGGAACCACCGGTGAAGATGTCACCCACAATGCGCTGACCATCAGCGATATCCCGCAGCAGCTGGAAGGTTCGGGATGGCCCGCAGAATTCGAGGTCCGCGGCGAAGTTTTCATCGCCACCGAGGACTTCAACAAGTTCAACGAAGCTTTGATTGCCCAGGGCAAGGCACCACTGGCCAACCCGCGCAATGCCGCCGCCGGATCCCTGCGCCAGAAAGATCCAGCACAGACCGCCAAGCGTCCCTTGCGCATGTTCGTACATGGCCTGGGACGCAGCCGCGACTTCAACCTGACTGAGCAATCGCAGGCCTATGAACTGATGCGTGGCTGGGGGCTGCCTGTTTCGCCTTACGGACGCGTTGTGGACAGCCGTCAGGCAGCCAAGGACTACATCGCCGAACACGGCGAGAAACGCCACGATCTGATCCACGATATCGACGGTATCGTGATCAAGGTCGATGACCTGGCTACCCAGGAACAGCTGGGCTACACCTCGCGTGTTCCACGCTGGGCCGTGGCCTACAAGTACCCGCCAGAAGAAGTGCACACCAAGCTGCTGGACATCCAGGTCCAGGTCGGACGCACCGGCCGTGTCACGCCCTTCGGCGTGATGGAACCGGTCCTTGTTGCCGGCTCAACCGTTGCCCGTGCGACCTTGCACAATCAGGAAGTCGTCAAGGCCAAGAACGTGAAAATCGGTGACACCATCATCCTGCGCAAGGCTGGTGACGTGATCCCGGAAATCGTGGGTCCGGTACTTCCATTGCGTGAAGGCAACGATGAGCTGCGCGATTTCATCATGCCTACCGAATGCCCTTCTTGCGGCCAGCCTTTGGCTCCGGCCAAGGAAGGCGACGTGGATATCCGTTGCCTCAATGCGGAATCCTGCCCGGCACAGCTGACCGAGCGCGTGGCGTACCTTGGCGGACGCAGCGCCTTGGATATCGAGGCGTTGGGATATGAGGCCGCCGCTGCACTGACCAGTGGCCCTGGCGAAGACCCTGCGACGCTGGGCGGAATCATCCTGCCTGCCGGATCTGGACCGCTGAAGAATGAAGCAGAGCTGTTCAACCTCAAGGACAAGCTCGAAGAGCTCGGCGAGGTGAAGGTCTGGCGCGAAAAGCGGGTCAAGGGCGAAGGCACAGGAAAATTCGAGCTGGTCCCGTACTTCTATTCCAAGGCCACCGCTAAGAAGCCATCGGCACCGACCAAGAGCACCATGAAGCTGCTCGATGAGTTGGAAAAGGCCAAGGACAACCCGCTGTGGCGAGTCTTGGTAGCCCTGTCCATCCGCCATGTCGGCCCCAATGCCTCGCGGGCCATCGCTACTCGGTACGGTTCCATGGACGCCTTGCTCGAGGTGCTGGACTCGGGCAATGCCGAGGCCGAACTCAGCGAAATCGACTCGGTCGGGTCGATTATCGCTGAAGCACTGGTGGACTGGTTCAAGGTGGATTGGCACCGTGAAATTGTCGCTTCGTGGCAGGCCGCCGGGGTCAAGATGCAAGACGAGCAAGACGAGAACATCACCAAGAACCTCGAAGGCTTGGCCATCGTGGTGACCGGAACGTTGGAAAATTACTCGCGTGATACCGCTAAAGAAGCCATTATTGTGCGCGGCGGCAAGGCGACCGGTAGTGTCTCGAAGAAGACAGATTTCTTGGTCGCTGGCGAAGCCGCCGGCTCAAAACTTGATAAGGCGCAGTCCCTGGGCGTTCCAGTATTGGATGAAGCTGGTTTCGGCGTCCTGCTGGAACAAGGTCCTGACGCAGCGCGCGAGGTAGCACTCGCCGCACCAACGGAAGGGTAGAAATGGAACGTGCAGTAACTCATGATCCGCTGGTATTGGTTGCCCGTCGGGCTGCTGCAGCCGGCGCTGAGGTGCTCGGCCGCCGCGATGAATCGCAGTTCAACCTCACAGACAAGTCCGCGGCCGGGGACTGGGTAACGGACTTCGACCGTGCTTCGGAAGAAGCCATTCGTGCCACCATCCTGACTTCCCGTCCCAACGATGAGTTGACCGGAGAAGAATACCCCAGTGCGAAGCCAGCGAACCCCAGCGGCTTTCGCTGGAGCATTGACCCGCTGGACGGCACCACCAACTTCGTACGCAATATTGCCTATTACTGCTCCTCGGTGGGCGTCTGCCAGCGCAACGCTGATGGCAGCGAAACCTGGGTAGCGGCGGGAATCGTCGCACCGGCCTTGCAAGTTGAGTACTTCGCGCGCAAGGGGCTGGGAGCGTGGAAGCAGGACCTGCGCACCGGAAAGCTCACCCAGCTCGCCGGCCCAGCAGAATCGGAAGCCAAGATCCTGGCAACCGGCTTTGGCTATGATGCCCAACGCCGCCAATTCCAGGCCAACGTCCTGGGGCAGATGCTTGAGGACTACGTCAATGTGCGCAGGCTGGGTTCAGCTGCATTGGACTTGTGCCTGGTCGCTGAGGGGTCCTTGGACGCCTACGCAGAATACGGCACGCAGGAATACGACTGGGCTGCCGGCGCCTTGATTGCCGAGGAGGCCGGGTGCCTGGTAGGACGCCCCTCGACCAACCCCGGCTGGCAGTACGCCGGACTGGTAGATCCAGCCAAGCTCACCGAACCGGAAGCTTAACCAAGTACGGTTGCCAGCCCTTGATGGGCATAGTGGATCACCACGCCAACAGCCACACCGCCGCACACCTGTGTGGCGGTGTGCTGGAAGCTGCGGATGCGAGCCCAGGAAAGCACCGCGATGAAGCACAAGATAAGCGGCATCAAGGCGGACTGCGCCCCGGCGATCTGCAAAATTACGTAGGTGCCCACCGCCAGGTGCACCGAAACCTTCCACCAGATGTTGATCACCGCCACCACTGCCAACCCCAGCAGGATGCTGAGGACCTCGATGAAAATCCCGGCACCGGCATCCATCAGCTGGAGCACGAGCAACCCGCAGAGGATCAAACCTGCGGTGTAGGCGTAGATGCGGTGCCTCTGATGGCGCACGGT
The DNA here is from genome assembly GCF_052114325.1 of Glutamicibacter sp. MCAF14. Lineage (NCBI taxonomy): Bacteria > Bacillati > Actinomycetota > Actinomycetes > Micrococcales > Micrococcaceae > Glutamicibacter > Glutamicibacter sp. MCAF14. The sequence goes on along the minus strand of NZ_JBFREO010000003.1, from coordinate 273,114 downwards.
CACGTGCATGTCGGTGACCTTGCCACGCAGTTTTGCCCCGGCCAAGATCAGCCACGGAATAATCGTGGTGAACAGGGCAGCAACAACCGATTCGCTCCAGCGCACCGAAGAATCGCGCCAGGGGGTTACCAGCAGCAAGATGGTCGCCAGGATAATGGGGGAGAGCAGGTGCGAAACCAGTAAGGCAATTTTTCGCACTGTGCTGGTCGAGCTGGCTGCCGTTCTCTGCTGCATTGAGGTCTCAGGCCTTGGGTGTGGGGAACGGTTATCAGTCGCCTATGCGACTTATCCACTGTACATGCGCAAAGATAGTTTCAAACCGCCATGCCTGCATCCTTCCCCGCAGGTCCTTTCATGTTCCTACTGCGCTTCTGCTGCGGGGAAGGTGAATATACGCTGAACAGAACGACCCGAAAATTGGTCTCTGGAGGGTAGGCAGCATGCGCAGCGTTTCATCGCTGATCATCAGAAACAGCATGATTTCAGCGGTGCTTGTTGCCGTGGCTGCGACCGGGATTTTGCTAGTCATTGCCACACCGAAGAGTGCCGCAGACAAATATTGTGAAGCTGAGCAGCCGCAGCTGATCTATGAAGAAGGCAAGCAGGGAACCAAAGCCACTGTCATGGTCGTGGCTCCGTCCTGCGAGCTGGACCTGCCCGAGGGAACCGAATATCCGCTGGCCCTGGGGCCGAGCGAAACCGTCTCGGGGCACAGAGCGGATCTGATGATTCCCGTTAATTCCGATGGATCCTTCAGCCACGAACTTCCGCTGGATGCCAGTGATTTGCCCGGATAGCTCACCGGCCTGATCGAGATGGAATCATCTGGCGGTGAATGCGCTGGCTTCAACTCATGCGCGGTACGCCAGTGGACTGTGCTCATCGAGCAGCAGGACCGCTAGCCGGCAGGCTCAGCCTTGCATCTTGATCAGATACTCGTTGCGGATCCGAATGAGCTTGGGCATGTACCAGCCAAGTACGAGCCGTTCTGCCAGCCATCCCAACGGATCCAACGGGGCGCTGAAATGGATCTTGTCCACCATCAATGTTCCATGCTCCAGCTCATGGAATTCATGGACGTGGTGGAAGGACTTGAATGGCCCGCGCACCTGCTGGTCGGTGAAGGTGCGCGGGGCCTGCAGATCAGAAATCCGTGAAGTCATCCTGAATGGAATGCCGAAATGCTTGGCACGCCAGGTGACTTGTTCGCCCAAGCCGATGCTTCCGCTGGTAACCCCGGCCACGGCTTGTTCTCCAGACTCGGCCATGGAGCCGGTATGCGCGTCGATGCTCAACGATTTTTCAAAGAGCTCGGCGCAGGGGGCGTCTGCGTGCGTAACGCATTCAAAGTAAACGGCCATAGCTAAAGTATGCCAGTGACTTGGTGGTTAGTGGACGGCGAGGTCTACAATGGTCAGCTCTTCGGCCGCGTCATCGTAGTATTCACGCAGCTTCAGCCCTGCGGCTGCCGCTTCGTCGACAACCACCACGGCGTCCTGGTGCAGCTGCAGCACCGAACCTGGGCAAGAAGCCGAGATCGGTCCCTCTACCGCGGCTGCGATAGCATCGGCTTTGCCCGCTCCGATGGCAACCAGAACCAAGCGGCCGGCATCCAAAATGGTGCCCAGCCCCTGGGTGACGCAGTGGGTCGGGACGTGCTCGATGCCGTCGAAGAAGCGGGCATTGTCTTCACGCGTGTTCGCGGCCAGCCGCTTGATGCGGGTGCGGCTGCGCAGGGCGCTGCCGGGTTCGTTGAATCCCAGATGCCCATTGGATCCGATGCCAAGGATCTGCACCTGGATGCCTCCGGCCTGGGCGATGGACGCATCATAGTCGCGGGCCGCTTCCTCAATGGCCTCCACCGATTCAGCCATGCCTTGCGGAACGTGCAGGGAATGGGCGGGCAGGCCGATGGTATTGCAGACCTCGTTGACCAGGGTCTGGCGGTAGGACTGTTCGTGGGTATCGGGAATGCCGATGTATTCGTCCAGGGCGAATCCCTGGGCCTGGCTGAAATCAGCCCGTTCTTCCTGAACCGCACGAGCAAGCTCGCGGTACAGTCCCAGCGGGGATGAGCCCGTGGCGAGCCCCAGAACTGGATCTGCTCCAGCGCCGTGACGGGCTAAACCAGCCAGCACGTTTTCGGCCGCGATTCGTGCAACTTCGTCAGGGGTGGAACCTATGAGTACGCGCATGGTGTGCACTCTCCGATCTGTGGCAGTGATGATTTTTGGAAAATAAGGGCAAAATGGCGGGGCGGCCGGGGAACTAGGCAATTCCCAACTCGTGGAACAGCACGTTTACTGCGCTGCCGCGAAGGACCAGATGCTCTGGATCTTCGCTGAGCACGAGGCGGAAGTCGGAAGCGCGCGCCGTATGCGATCGCAAGGCCAGAGCCTCGTGCAGTGCTTGGGCCAGCGCCTGGTCGACGACATCGCGGGGGCCGGTGAAAATGACATTGCGTATGTCCAGGACCGACAACAGCGGAGCGACAGCGCTGGCAAGGTAGGCCGCGACCTGCTGGTCCAGCTGGTTTTTCGGCTGTCCCTCGGAGAGTGCCTTCCAGATGGCAGGCAGCGAAATGCAGGTTTCCAAGCAGCCGATATTCCCGCAGCTGCATTCGGCGGTGTCTTGGGCGTGCAGCCGCACATGGCCCAGCTCGCCGGCGGCGAATCCGGCTCCTCGCACCAAGGTGTTATGGGTGATGACACCGCAACCCACGCCACGGCCCAGGCGCAGCAGGATCATATGGCCGCTGCCCTGGCCGAAAGTGTGCTCGGCGAGAATTGCGCAGTCCGCGTCATTAAGTACATGGGTGCTGATGCCGGTCGCCTGCTGGACTGCAGAACGCAGGTCGTAATCGCGCCAACCGAACTTTTCGGCTGAGAGGACAATGCCCTTATCGGTCACGACTCCGGGGGAGCCGATGCCGATGCCCAGTACGGGGACCTGGCATTGCGCTAATGCGGTGTCGAGCAATTCCAAGAGCTGGTCCGCCGCGTCCTGGCCGGTTGCTCCGCGTCCCTGGGACGAGAAGCTTTGCAGGATGACCCCGTCCAGATCCATGATGGCTGCCCTGAAGGGGATTGTCCCGGAGAGGTCTACGCCGATAATCCGCAGTCCAGGGCGGTTCAGATCGACCAGGGTGGATGGCTTGCCCGGGCGCTTGCCTTCTTGCGTCCCGGTCTCGATGACGTGGGACCGGTGGAGCAGTTCGGCTACCAGCTCTGAGACGGTGACACGGGTCAGCCCGGTGGCGCGTGCTAGATCTGCACGGCTCAGGGCGCCTTGGTCTGCCAGGGTTTGCAGGACCAGCGAGAGATTGTGTTCCCGTCCATGGGACGGCAAAATGGCGCTGCCATGTGACAGCACATTCCAGTCCTTGCGTGGGGAAGTCACAGGGTTAGTTAACTCTATTAACAAACTTCTGGGCAAGTTTCCGCCTCCGGAAATTGCACAGTATTTTTCTCCCAGCTCGCTTCACTACAGATCAGCGGGGTATCGACAGGCAAAAAATAGGTAAAAATCATCGACTGCGTCCGCTGCGACAGAACGCGGAAAAGCGTGTGAAGCCGTGGCAAAATTAGAGCATCATGACTGACGCGCAAACCTTTTCATTCAGCACTGGCGATTTGTCGATCGAGCTGGCGGCTCCCGAACACTACCAGCGCGTGGGGGAGCTGACCGCAGAATCCTATTTTGCTGCCGGTCATTTCGACAGCCCGGATAACCAATACCTGCAATTCGTGCGCAAGGTGGCAGAGCGTGCAGCCCAGACAGAAATCTATGTGGTGCGCAGGGCCGGCGAGATCATCGGTTCCATGACCTTGATCCGTGCAGGCAGCGAGTATGCGGACATCGCCAGAGCGGACGAGCTGGAAATCCGCATGCTCAGTGTAGATCCGGCAGCGCAGCGCAGCGGTGTCGGACGGTTCATGGTGCAGGCCTCCATCGAACGAGCCCGGCTTCTTCCCGGAATCAACGCAGTCTCCTTGACCACCGGCAGCAGCTGGAAAAGGGCCCGCAGCCTGTATGAGTCGATGGGTTTCACGCACTTTCCAGAACGCGACTGGGTTGTGCCCAACACCGAGATCAAATTGGTTGTCTACGCCTACAGCCTGTAGGCACTGAATCAATCCCGAATATTTAAGAACAGTTGATGTCATCGGCGGACATGCGTTGTTCTGGCTCGCGGCGCATGAATAGAATGGCGCCATGAGTGCTATTCGCCGAAGTGTTGTTGCCCTTTCCGTAGCGTCCCTTGTCATGGGTTCGCTCAGCGCCTGCAGCGCAGGTGCTCCCGATCCGGCACCTTCGGCTGATGATTTGGCCTCGGCTATGAACAGCGGTGATTTCAGCGGCGTGCAATTCGCCGGTTCCAACGCTGAAGAGGCAGCCAAGGCATTGGAGACCGCCTTTGGCTCCATGGGCGAGATCAAGCATACGAGCACCGTGAGCTCGGCGGCCGAGGATGAAGAAGAGCAAGACGGCGTCAAGACAGCGACGGCCAATATCACCACGGTGTGGGACGTCGACAAGTCAGACAAGGACCTGAGCTACGACACCCAAGCCGTATGGGAATTCGATTCAGAGGCGGAAGCCTGGAAACTGCGTTTGGATCCAGCGATCTTCGCCCCGGAGTTTGAAAGCGGGGACTACCTCAAGGCAAGCTTCGAACCAGCTGCACGAGGCAACATCACCGATGCAGAAGGCGCAAGCATTGTCACCAACCGACCGGTGATTCGTGTTGGCATGGATAAGACCCACACCGAAAAAGAGAACTGGGAAAGCTCGGCAAAGAAGCTGGCCAAGCTCGTGGACATCGATGAAAAGGCCTATGAGCAACGAGTGATGGCAGCCGGCGAGAAAGCCTGGGTGGAAGCGATCGTCTTGCGCGATGACGCAACCCGGGAAGTCACCGACGCTGAAATCAAGGATATTCCCGGTGCCAACTTCCACAACGATGAGCTGCCGTTGGCTCCGACTCGTTCCTTCGCACGCCCGCTGCTGGGCAGCGTCGGAAAGGCTACTGCGGAGAATATTGAGAAATCAGAAGGAAAGGTCAAGGCCGGGGAGCAGATCGGCCAATCAGGTCTGCAAGCCGCCTACAACGACACCCTCGCGGGAACTGCCGGAGTTTCCGTCTCGCAGTACACCGCTGAGCATGATGCCGTAGCGGAACTGTTCACCACCGCTGCAGCAGCCGGTGAGGATGTAAAGACCACCCTGGATGTGAAACTGCAAGACGCCGCCGATGATCTGCTGGCCGAAGCCGACTCGAACTCGGCCATTGTGGTCATCCGCCCTTCTGATGGCAGCGTCCTGGCCGCCTCCTCGGGCCCGGTTTCTTCGGGGTTGAATACGTCCTTGCAAGGCTCCTATGCCCCGGGATCTTCCTTCAAGGTCGTCAGTGCCTTGGCGATGCTGCGTGATGGCGCAACACCGAGCACCAAGGTCAAATGCCCAGCGACCGCAGTGGTCGATGGCAAGAGCTTCAAGAATTATGACGGCTACCCTGCCACGGCAGTTGGCACCATCCCGCTGTCCGAAGCCATCGCCCAGTCCTGCAACACCATCTTCGTGAATCAGGGGCAGGATATCGGCGGCAAGAAACTGGCTGAGGCCGCAGCGGCCCTCGGCCTGTTGGCAGAAGACGGAACCGGTACCGGCGCTGTCTTCGGTTCGGTGCCCGAAGACTCTGAAGGCACCACCCAAGCGGCAAACATGATTGGCCAGGGCGTGGTGGAATCATCGCCGCTGGGCATGGCCACCGTGATGGCCTCGATCCAGGCAAAGTCCACGGTGCAGCCCAAGCTCGTGCTGGAACCGGCACCACAAGCACCAGCCAAGCCGGCCTCCACGTTGACTGAAGAGGAAGCTGAGCAGCTGTCCACCATGATGGCCGAGGTCGTGGACCACGGAACCTTGAAGGACTTGAAGTCAGCAGGCAGCGGCAAGATCATCGGCAAGAGCGGCACCGCTGAATACGACAGTGAGAAGAACGCGCACGCGTGGGCTATCGCAGCCCAAGGCGATCTGGCGATTGCCGCGTTTGTTGAGGACGGAGATGGCGGCGCCCAGTCCGCCGGACCGCTGGTGAAGTCCATGCTGGAAGAAGCCGCCAAGTAGCGCAACGAAGTGCTGCCTCAACCCTGCCGAGCGAAATATTCGTGGGACAGCAGGCTGAGCAGCACCTGGTCATGGAATTGGCCGTTGTGGAAGTACACCTCGCGTTGGCGCCCTTCGAGGGTGAACCCGGCCTTTTCGTATGACCGGATAGCTCGGGGATTGAACACTGCCACGCACAGGCTGATCCGGTGCAGCCCCAGTTCGCGGAAACCGTATCCGGTCATGAGCTTGATCGCGCGGGTGCCGAACCCCTGGCGCACGAAGTCCGGGCCGATCATCACCGCCAGTTCGGCGGCACGATGCGGAAGCACGCCGCCGTGTAAGGTGATGTGCCCGATGAAGGTTCCGGTGCCGCGCTCGAAAATGCTGAACCCGGCATCACCTGAATAGGGGATGTTGCGGCTCCACTGAGCGAACATTTCCGCCAGCGGAGCTTCGGGGCGGGGCTTGATGGTGCGTTGCTGGAGCACTGCCCAAGCAGGGTCGTTCCACCAACCGGCCATGTGCGCGAAGTCTTCCTGCTCAGATTCGCGTAAATCAATGACGGCATCGCGCAAGAGATTTTCGCCGTACTGCTGGGCCTGATCAATGCTGTTCCATCCCTGGGATGTCTCCATGGGCCCATCTTAGGAGCAATCAGCAGGCCAAAGAACTATTGCGCCAACTCTTGTGCCTAATCTGCGCAATTGAGAGACTATGCTCATGGGAATCGTCTACAACACCACTATGTCTCCAACCAAGGTCGAACTTGTGACCCAGTGGCTTAAGGAGCAAGATTTCTATGCCGGCCAAGGCGCACCGGAACTGGAGAATATCGGGGGATTCCGACTAGAAGATCCCCGCGGAGAAGTGGGAATCGAACTGCTGATTTTTGCGGATCATTCCGACACCTCCGATGTGGTTTACCACGTGCCGCTGACCTATCGCGATGTGTCTTTGGAAGGTGTCGAGAAATATCTTCTGGGCACCAGCGATCACGCGATCTTGGGGGAGCGTTTCGTTTATGATGCGGCCGGAGATCCGGTCTTCGCCGCCCAGGCCCGTGAACTGCTCGCCGGCAAGGTCAGTGCGCAGCACCGCTACGAATCGTTCACCGAAGATCCGCGGATCAAGCTGTGCGCCGACACCACAGGGAAAGACGCTGTGATTATCCGCCGTCCCGTTGCCAGCAAACCTGCCCAAGCAGGGGTGCTGGGGATCTGGGAGAACGCACTGGGCCAGGAACTGAGCGGTTTGGTATTGCGCACAGCATAACTAATGCATCGCATTTAGGCTTTGGGGTGCTCGGGTAAGGGATAGACTTGTCTATGAAACCCAACCGCCATTCTAGGGAGATATATGTCTGCCATCAGCCGTGAGGACGTTGTGCATCTGGCACACCTTGCCCACATCGAGATGAGCGACGCAGAGCTGGACAAAATGACCGGTGAACTCGACGCTATCGTCGGTGCCATCGCGTCCGTCAGCGAAGTCGCCGCCTCCGACGTCCCAGCCACCAGCCACCCGATCCCGCTGACCAACGTGTTGCGTGAAGACACGGTGGGGCAGACGCTGAGCATTGAAGAAGTTCTGCTCAACGCGCCGGATTCGGACTCGGACCGCTTCAAGGTCCCGGCAATTCTGGATGGTGAATAATCCCGTGAATGAACTGATTAAGCTTTCCGCCACTGAGCTGGCCGCCAAGCTGCGCGCTGGCGAAACCACTTCCGTCGAAGTAGTCCAGGCCCACCTGGACCGCATCACCGAGGTTGATGGCACCCTGAACGCCTTCCTGCACGTGAACGCCGAAGAAGCGCTCGCCGTCGCAGCCGAGGTCGACGCAATCCGTGCTGCCGGTGGCGCGCATGCCGAAGCCCTGCACCCGCTGGCCGGCGTGCCGATCGCCATCAAGGACCTGATCGTCACCAAGGGCCAGCCAACCACCGCGGCATCGAAGATGCTCGAAGGCTGGATGAGCCCTTACGACGCGACCGTGATCGAGAAGATCCGCGCGGCCAAGCTGCCAATGCTGGGCAAGACCAACTTGGATGAATTCGCCATGGGTTCCTCCACCGAGCACTCCGCCTACGGCGTGACCCGCAACCCGTGGGACCTGAACCGCATTCCCGGTGGTTCCGGTGGCGGTTCGGCCGCCGCGGTGGCTTCCTTCGAGGCTCCGCTGGCGCTGGGCACCGACACCGGCGGCTCCATCCGCCAGCCAGGGGCGGTCACCGGCACCGTGGGCGTGAAGCCTACCTACGGTGCGGTTTCGCGCTACGGTGCCATCGCCATGGCCTCTTCGCTGGACCAGATCGGCCCGGTCTCCCGTACCGTGCTGGACTCGGCCTACCTGCAGGAACTGATCGGCGGGCACGACCCGAAGGATTCCACCTCGCTGCCCAAGGACCTCGAAGGCCTGGTGGCCGCCGCTGAATCCGGCGCCGCTGGCGACCTGACCGGCCTGCGCATCGGCGTGGTCAAGGAATTGCAGGGAGAGGGCTACCAGGATGGCGTGCAGGCACGCTTCGACGAGTCCCTGGAACTGCTCAAGGCAGCCGGCGCTCAAATTGTCGAGGTTTCCTGCCCTAACCTGAAGTACGCTCTGGGTGCCTACTACCTGATCATGCCTTCGGAGGTTTCCTCCAACCTGGCCAAGTTCGACGGTGTGCGCTACGGCAACCGCGTGCTTCCAGAAGAAGGCCCGATGACCATCGAGCGCGTCATGGGCTCCACCCGTGCCGCCGGCTTCGGCGATGAAGTCAAGCGCCGCATCATCTTGGGCACCTACGCCCTGTCGGCCGGCTACTACGACGCCTACTACGGCTCGGCGCAGAAGGTCCGCACCCTGATCCAGCGCGACTTCGACGCCGCTTTCGAGCAGGCTGACGTGCTGGTTTCCCCAACCACGCCGACCGTGGCTTTCGAGCTGGGCGCGAACGACAACGACCCGCTGGCCATGTACCTCAACGACGTGGCTACCATTCCGGCCAACCTCGCTGGCATCCCGGGCATCACCGTGCCTGGCGGCCTGTCCGAGAACCTGCCGGTGGGCATCCAGTTCCTGGCTCCGGCCTACGAGGACGCCCGCCTGTACCGTGCGGGTGCAGCACTGGAAACCCTGCTGGAAAAGCAGTGGGGCCACTCGCTGATTTCGCAGGCACCAGCCATTGACACCGCTTCGATCGCGCAGGAGGCCTAGGCACCATGAGCAACTACACCGATGAACTGGTCGACTTCGATACGGCACTGGATAGCTACGATCCGGTTCTGGGCTTCGAGGTCCACGTTGAGCTGAACACCAAGACCAAGATGTTCTCCGATGCGCCCAACGCTTTCGGCGATGCCCCGAACACCAACGTCACCCCGGTGGACCTGGGCCTGCCCGGTGTCCTGCCGGTGGTCAACAAGACCGCCGTGGAGTACTCCATCCTGATCGGCCTGGCGCTGAACTGCCAGATTGCCGAGAAGTGCGGCTTTGCCCGCAAGAACTACTTCTACCCGGATACCCCGAAGAACTTCCAGACCTCCCAGTACGATGATCCGATTGCCTATGACGGCTACCTGGACATCGAACTGGAAGACGGTGAAGTCTTCCGCGTCGAGATCGAGCGCGCCCACATGGAAGAAGACGCTGGCAAGCTGACCCACATGGGCGGCGCCACCGGACGCATCCAGGGTGCGGACTACTCGCTGGTGGACTACAACCGCGCTGGTGTTCCCCTGGTGGAAATCGTGACCAAGCCAATCGTGGGCGCCGGCAAGCGCGCCCCCGAGCTGGCCAAGGCCTACGTGGCCGCAGTGCGCGAAATCGTGAAGAACCTTGGCGTTTCCGACGCCAAGATGGAACGCGGCAACGTGCGTTGCGATGCCAACGTTTCGCTGATGCCCAAGGGCGCGGACAAGTTCGGTACCCGTACCGAAACCAAGAACGTGAATAGCTTGCGCGCCGTGGAGCACGCCGTGCATTTCGAGATCGAGCGCCACGCAGCGGTGCTGGATTCCGGTGCGAAGATCGTTCAGGAAACCCGCCACTGGCATGAGGACACCCGTTCGACCACCTCGGGCCGCCCGAAGTCGGATGCCGACGATTACCGCTACTTCCCGGAGCCGGACCTGGTGCCGATCGTGACTACCGCGCAGTGGGTCGAAGAGCTGCGCTCGCGCCTGCCGGAACCACCAGCCGAGCGCCGCAAGCGCCTGAAGGCCGAGTGGGGCTACGCGGACAAGGAATTCCGCGACGTGGTCAATGCCGGCGTGCTCGACGAGATCGAGCAGACCATTGCCGCTGGTGCAACGGCCGCAGCGGCCCGCAAGTGGTGGATGGGCGAGATCGCCCGCCTGGCCAAGGCCGCGGACAAGGACATTGCCGATCTGGGCGTGACCCCTGCGACCATCGTTGAGCTGAACTCGCTGATCGAAGCGAAGAAGATCAATGACAAGATCGCACGCCAGGTCCTGGAGTTCGCCATCGCTGGCGAAGGCACCCCAAGCGAGATCGTCGAGAAGCGCAGCTTGGCTGTTGTGAATGACGACGATGCATTGGGCAAGGCCGTGGATGATGCCATGGCTGCCATGCCTGATGTGGTCGAGAAGATCAAGGGCGGCAAGATGCAGGCCATCGGTGCGCTGATGGGCCCTGTCATGAAGGCTACCCGCGGACAGGCCGATGCCGGCCGCGTGCGCGAGATCGTGATGGAGAAGCTGGGACTGTAATTCCCAGAGCCCGCGACAGCAGACGGCGGCCCCGGTGAATCCCCACGGATTTGCCGGGGTCGCCGCTTTGGGATCCGCCCAATTCTGTGCTGGAATCAGGGATCTCCGCGACTGGAGATTCGCGTCGCCTGTAGCCACCCGCAGCTGGGATGCACGGCAAATTCAGACCCACAATAAAGTTGATGGCCCGCGATTCGGCTTCAGCTGATGGCTAATGCAACGGAATGAACGCGCAGCTCAAGGCAACAGCACTAGGTGCCGGGGTCACCATGCCAGCTGCCTGCAGGGAAGCATCTGCTGACCGAATCGTTGTCGCGTCGTGCGCCTCCCAGCTTCCGGCTTCCGATGTCCCGTTCAGCCGTGCTTTCCCGCGGCCGGCAACTCCAAGTTCTCGCTTGCTGCGAAATCCGGGGAGGATCGGTGCGCATCGCCGTTTAGCTTGCCGCCGATTTCCGCGTCGATGCACGCCGGACAACGTGCCAGAACAGCGAATACAGCAGTACGCAGATCGCAGTGCCCATGCCGGCATTCTTGACCAGCAATGAAGCGACGTGCTCCAAGCCCATCCCGGCATCAAATTGAACGGCTTGGAACAGGCTGACTAGCGAAAACCCTGCGCTGGCTGCCACTGCAAGCACGAGGACTATTGAGCCACGTAGCCTACGCCCACTGCTCGGTGCGCGTCGCTGGGCCACCCATGCGCCGGTCTTGAAACGCCGGATTCCCCAGCCTGCAATGCATGCCAAGCCGATGACCGTACTGGCGTGCTGCAACAGGCGATCCAGGGATATTCCGGCCAGCTGCTGTTCCCCGATGACCCCGTCCCAGGAAACTAGCCAGCTGCCCACCTGGGTGAGCGAATCCCACAGGAGGTGGGATACGAGTCCAATCAGGATGGAGATGACCGTCCAGCCGGCGGTAACCACGCCGGAAGCGGGTCTTGGCAGGCCGCGATTTAGCGAATCCACCGTGAACGGCAACAGCTCGGCCAGCGGCGCTCGGACCAGGTGGAAGACTCCGAGCAGCAAAGCAGCACTGGGGAGGCCAACCAGTACCAGGCCTTCGGCAGAGTGGGAATACGTGGCATTGACGAATGCCCCGTACCAGGATTCAGCAGTAACTGGCACCCGAAGGAAATACGGCAGGTCAGGTGCCATAGCACCTGCCACCAGCGCGGCCGGAATGAAGGGGCGGCGCAGGAATGGAAGCACCGCTGCCGGGTGGGAGAGGGTAAATGGCATGGGCTGCTCCTTCGCTGATGTCCGAGGCATTGGTGACGTTGCAGGCAGCAAGCCGGAAGAATTCAAGCGGGCGGAAAAGCGCCGCGGAATCTGCCGCCATCCACCGCGATCCAGCTTAGCGCGAAGCGATCATTCCGGGCAGTCCGGACTGCTACACCGGCGCAATTGCAAGGCAACGGCGGATCATGGTCTTCCTGGCCATGGCTTCCTGGCTCTTCGCCTGCCATCATGATTCCATGTCGATCACCTTTGAAGCCATGGAACCCGGGCACCGCGGCAGGATCATCGAGTTCCTCTCGGCAAACAGCTTTCCCTTCCATGTGCGCGGCAATCCATCGGCAGCAGAAGCCGCGAAGTCGGTTGACCAGGGCCGGTATTGGAATAATGGCAGCCAAGGCTTCTGGATTATCCAGCATGGAGGAATCCTGGGCATGGTTGTACTTGAAGACCTTGATGAGGATACGCCGATGTTCGACCTGCGATTAGCGCAGGATTTCCGGGGCAGGGGGCTTGGCGTACCGATCCTGAAGGCATTGTGTTCAAAGGTTTTCGCGGATTTCCCCGGAATTCTGCGCTTCGAGGGCCAAACCAGGGAAGATAACATCGCGATGCGCAAGACTTTTCTTCGCGCCGGTTTCCTCAAGGAGGCGCATTACCGGATGGCGTGGCCCACCGGCGACGGGCGCCATCTTGCCTCGGTTGCCTACGCGATCCTGCGCCAGGATTGGGAATCCGGAACCACTACCCGCTTCGATTGGGAAGACCTGGACCTGTGAGCGGCGCGCGGTCCTGCGACATTAAATTTTATGCCTCTAGTAAATACATACTGATCTTGCTAGGGTTTTCACACCATTGAACTGCCGCCGAGCGGTAGAAGACTACTAGGAGGGTAGCCATGGCTGCATGGCCCAGGATCGCAGCATTGGCAATGCTGCTGGCCGCCTTGGTGGCGTTGATGGTATTCCAGTGGCTTCCAGCGCTCATGTTCTTGCCTGCTGCAGGAGCCTTGCTCGTCTGGGACGACTCCGCGAGCGGAGAATCTTCAGGCCACGGGAAAGGCCATTGGTAGGCCAGCGGTGACCTGCCGGATGCCTTTCACGAAGCATCCCGGGCCAAGCAATCCCGGGTGATTTCCAGATGCCCCAAGTGCTGGCAGAGCTCTTCGAGCACATGCAGCAGCACGCCCTGGCAGGTGGCCATCCAGTATTCGCCATCCCTGCCCGGCGGGGCCGCAACGGGAGCAGCATGCATGGCAGTGAGCGCCAGGTCGTTGGCGAACCCCTTCCTGGCATCGTGCGCCAGCTGCAGGGCAGCCTCCTTGTCCATGACCGTGGTGAACTCGGCGTCCCGATCGCGGGGGACTTCGATTCCGAGGTTGACCGTGGAGGACCAGCGTCGCATCATCCCGCAGCAATGCAGTACCAGCTGCACCGGCGAATTGCTGCCGCCCACGGGCAGGACGCTATTGGCCAGTTCCTGCGGAATACTCGCGAAGGCTTCGGTAAGCTGGTCGAATTTCTCTAGCAAGAGCGTGGCGAGGATCTGCTCGCTGGGTGCAGGTGAGTCCATGCACCGATTCTAGAATGGTTCGCCCGGAAAGCTGAGGAAATCGGGTGCACTAGCATTGAGCAATGACCACTTCTCCCTCCACCAGCACGGGAATGCCACCTGCCGAAGTCGAAATTGACGCGGAGCTGGTCAAGCAGCTGCTGGCCAGCCAAGCGCCGCACTGGGCGAATCAGGAAATTGCCTATCTGGCCACCGGGTGGGATAACGAGGTGTACCGGCTGGGAGCTGAGCTGGTGGTGCGCTTGCCGCGCCGGGAACTAGGCGAGGCCATTGGGCACAAGGAACGGCGCTGGCTGCCGCAATTGGCCGCCGAGACCGGTCTGCCCATTGCCGTGCCGGTCTTTGTTGGCCAGCCCGTGCCGCAATACCCATTCACGTTCTCGATCTGCCCCTATGTCCCGGGCCGCAGCGCCGCGACGGTGGACCGCGCAATGCGCGATGGCTACGCCGGAGAATTCGCGCAGTTCCTGCACCGGCTGCACCAGCCTGCCGGAGCAACAGCGCCAAGCAGCGAATTCAGGGGCGTGCGGCTGGCCGCACTCGATGCGAAAACCCGCGGCCAAATTGCGGCACTGGACTCCTCTTTGCGTGAGCCGGTGCATGCCGCCTGGTCGGACGCACTGTCCGCCGCGCCGCATGAAGGTGCACCGGTGTGGTTGCACGGTGATCCGCATCCGCATAATACGGTCATCAACGAGCGGCGCGGCCGCTGCCGGCTAGCCGCGCTGATCGACTTCGGGGATCTGTGTGCCGGGGATCCCGCCTCGGATCTGGGCATGCTGTGGATGCACTTCAGTGCCGAAACCACCGCCTCGGCTTTCGAGAGCTACGGGGCCCAACCGGGCAGCGCCCTATGGCGGCGATCCAGGGGATGGGCGCTGCGTTACGCCATGCTGACCGCCTCGCTGGTAGAGGATGACCCGCTGGGCCGAATCGGGCGCCAGACGCTCCAGCTGCTGCTCGCCGGCGGACTGTCGCAGAAGTGAGCATCAAGGGGCCTGCGCGGATCCGGATTCTTGGAAGTCCCGGGGAACTGCGCCGGGTACTGGCCGGATCCAGTTCCCAGGGATAGCGTGAAGCCACGCACGAAGTTTCCTGAAACTGATGTACCCAAGAGGAGCTGGACATGCCCAAGAAAACCTCGCCGGAACCGGTGCGCGATCAGCGCGAAGACCACTTGCTCACGCCGGAAAATTGCGTGTTGGCCTTGATCGACTACCAGCCCGAGCAGTATGGCACCGTCACCTCCACCACCCGCGAGCGGATCGATCTGAATGTCGTGGCGCTGTGCCGGCTGGCTACGGAATACGGGATTCCGGTGGTGCTCTCGACCGTGGGAGTGGACAAGGGAGTCAACCAAGGCACTGCGCAGGTGATCAAGGACGAGCTGCCCGGGGTCAAGGAAATCGACCGCAGCGGAGTCAACGCCTGGGAGGATGCCGAGTTCAGGCAGGCCATCGAAAGCAGCGGCCGACGCAAGGTGGTCATGGCCGGGCTGTGGACCGAGGTCTGCCTCACCTTTCCCACACTGGATATGCTTTCCGAAGGTTACGAGGTTTACCCGGTAGCCGACGCAGTGGGCGGTATATCCCAGGTGGCGCACGACTCCGCTTTCGAGCGGATGATCGCCGCCGGCGCCCAGCCGGTCACCGCGATTTCCTTCGGCGGCGAGCTAATGCGCAATTGGGCTCGCGGGGAATCGGACAAATTGCGCAAGATCATGCGCTGGTACTTCCCGCTGAAGCATGAATTGGATTCGGCAGGAAAGTAGGCCCGGCAGCTTCAGGGGCGCAAATGAAAGTCCGGCGGCGGAAGGCACCCTGATCCAGGGAAGGCCTGCAATTCGCACTTTGGCAAAGCCGCATGGTGTCCGCCATCAGTTGCCCCGCCATCGCAGTCTAGGCGAGATCGGCGGGCCATCGGCTTTCGCGCGCCCATGCTCACCTGCGCGCTTCTACCGGCGTTCCTGATGCCCGCTGGCCGTGATCGGGAATCCGGGCATGCTACTTGGAGGCCAGGCCGGGCAGCTCGTCCATGCTGCTGAACACGTGGGCTGCGCCGGCTGCGCGCAGCAGTTCGGGCGAAGTGCTGGTGGGGCCGCCGTTGCAGTAGCCGTAGACCGTCGCGCCTGCGGCGATCCCGGCGGCCACCCCGGTGGCGGTGTCCTCGACGACCAGTGCACCATTTGGATCAATGCCCAGTGACGCGGCCGCGGCCAGGTAGACATCCGGTGCCGGTTTGCTGCGCGGGCATTCCATGCCGCTGAAGACCCGGTCTCCGAAGTGCTCGGCGAAGCCGGCCAGGGCCAGTTGCATTTCGACCTTGGCCCGGTCTGCGCCGGTCGCGCAGGCAATGCTCCGGCCATAGATCGCTGAAATCTGCTTGACTGCGTCCAGCGCGGCGGGGATCGGCTGCAGCCGCGAGCGCAGCGCTTCGTCGCGGCGTGCGCGGAACTGGCCAATCCACTGGTCGTCGATGCGGAATCCGGTCTGGGCGTGGATGGGTTCCCACTGGTCCATGAGCGCCTTGCCGATGAAGATCTCGATGCATTGCTCGGGACTGATATCCCAGCCCAGCTCGATGAGCATCTGGCGAAGCACGGAATTGGTGATGGACTCGGAATCCACCAGGACGCCATCGCAATCGAAAAGCACGGCGGAGAATTTTGGATTCAGCAAGAACGGCCCCTTCGGCTAATTCGGATATCGGCTACGCGGCGGAGAACTGATGCAGGAGGCGGGCCAATGGCGCCAACTCGGGTTGTTCCTCGGCTTCTTTCAGCACTCGTTCCAGCGTTGCATCGTGGATGGGCTTTGCCTTCCGATAGAGCTCGTGGCCACTGGCGGTCAGCTCGGTGTAGATGCCGCGGCGATCATCGGCGCACAGCACACGGGAGAGCAGGTTGCGATCTTCGAGCCTGGTGACCAATCGCGTCGTGGCGCTGGGGCTCAGTGCGGTGGCGCGCGCCAACTGCGCCATGCGCATATGCCAGCCGTCCTGCCGGTTCAAGGCATCGAGAAGTGTGTACTCGACCACAGAAAGCCCGACCTGGGCGGTCAGGTCTTTTTCAAGTGCGGCATCGATTAATCCGTGCAATGACGCCAATGTGCGCCATCCACGAGCACGGATTTCGACAGCGTCATCTGCGATTCCCATGGGTCCCTCCAAAAATACTTGCTTGCGCTGGTTAGTTGCGCGTGCAACGATAGCATCCATCGCGCAATAACAAGCGTGTGCAACTAATTTATCTAGTCTATCAGGAGTAACGCTATGCCGCTCGGTCTTATTGCGTTGGCCATCGGTGCTTTTGGCATCGGGCTCACCGAATTTGTCATCATGGGCCTGTTGCCAGACGTGGCAACCGACTTCGGCGTCAGCGAGGCAGCTGCGGGTTGGCTTATTTCCGGGTACGCGCTCAGCGTCGTGGTCGGCGCGCTCGGCCTCACCGCAGCCACCGTCCGCCTGCCACGCAAGCCAGTGCTCGTTGGTTTGTTGGTGCTCTTCATACTCGGCAACTCGCTCACCGCCATGGCCTCGACTTACGAGGTGGCCATGATTGGCCGCGTTATTGCCGCCCTGTGCCACGGCGCCTTCTTCGGCATCGGCGCGGTCGTGGCAGCTGACTTGGTTCCAGCCAACAAGAAGGCCGGCGCCATCGCGATCATGTTCACTGGCCTGACCGCCGCCAACGTTCTGGGTGTTCCCTTTGGAACCCTGCTCGGTCAGCACTCCGGCTGGCGCTCGACCTTCTGGGCTATCTCCGGCATTAGCGTTCTCGCACTGATTGGCATCCTCGTGCTGGTTCCAGTCATCAAGCACGCAGCCGAAGGCATCTCGCTGCGCAAAGAACTGGGCGCCTTTACCTCCCTGCAGGTTTGGCTCTCCTTGGCGATTACCGTCCTCGGCTACGGCGGAATGTTCGGTGCCTTCACCTACATCGCCTACACCCTGACCGAGGTCGCCGGATTCAACGGGACCAGCGTTCCATGGTTGCTGATGCTCTTCGGCGTGGGCCTGTTCGTAGGCAACTGGATCGGTGGGCGCATGGCTGACAAGAGCATCGACCGCACCTTGCTGTTCTTCATCGCCGCCTTGCTCGTGGTACTGATCGCCTTCGCTGCATTGGCAAGCAACCCGGTGGCCACCGTGGTGGCCCTGTTCCTGATGGGCGGCTTCGGCTTCGGCACCGTTCCAGGACTGCAAAGCCGCATCATGCAGTTCGCTGGATCTGCCCCAGCACTGGCATCAGGTGCCAATATTGGTGCCTTCAACCTCGGCAACGCACTCGGCGCGTGGGCTGGTGGCTTGGGCATCGCCGCAGGGTTGGGCTACACCTCGCCAATCTGGATCGGTGCCGCCATTACCGTCGTGGCACTGCTCGTGGTTTTGGTTGCCATGTCATTGGCCAAGAAGACCGCCAAGGCACACGAACTGGTTCCCGCCAGCTAGGCTCAAAGATTTTTCACACCGTCAACAATTTCAAGGAGTTAGATATGACTACCGCCATCCCAACCATCACCCTGAACAATGGCGTCGAAATGCCCCAGGTTGGCTTCGGAGTCTTCCAAGTGTCCAACGAGGAAACCACTGCAGCAGTGAGTGCAGCACTCAAGGCAGGGTACCGCAGCGTCGATACCGCCGCGATTTACGGCAACGAGGAAGGCGTGGGCAAGGCGCTCGCGCAGTCCGGCATCGCCCGCGAGGACCTGTTCATCACCTCCAAGGTATGGATCTCGGATATGGGTTTCGAACAGACCTTGGAAGGTTTCGACGCGAGCCTTCAGCGTTTGGGCCTGGAGTACCTGGACCTGTTCCTGATCCATTGGCCGGCCCCGGAAAAGGGCCTCTACGTGGATACCTGGAAGGCCTTGGAGCAGCTGTACGCTGACAAGAAGATCCGGGCCATCGGCGTTTCGAACTTCCAGCCTGAGCACCTGCAGAAGCTGGTCGCCGAAGGGACCATCGTTCCGGCCGTGAACCAAGTCGAGCTACACCCCGCTTTGCAGAACCGCGAAGTCGCTGCGGCCAATGCCGAGCACGGGATTGCCACCGAGGCTTGGAGCCCTCTGGCCCAGGGTGCGTTGTTGGCCGATGCGTCGATTCTGGGCATTGCCGAAGCGCATCGAGTGACCGCAGCGCAGGTGATCCTGCGCTGGCACCTGCAGCAGGGCCGCGTGATCATCCCGAAGTCGGTCACCGAATCACGCATCATCGCCAACCTGGACCTGTTCGGATTCGAGCTGAGCAGCGACGAATTGGCCAGCATTGATGCCCTTGACCGCGATGGCCGCACCGGGCCGGACCCGGACACTTTCAACGGCTAGAAGATGGACTAGCCAGTTGACCCACCTTCAATGAAGGTGGGTCAGCTGTTTAATCCGCAGGCTTTGCCCTGGGGCCAAACCGAAATTCCGAGCCTGAATGAAGTGCAATCAAGGCCTTCGATGGGCGATTGCGTTCTCGTCAACGTGCTCGGCACCGCTGTTGCCAGCGAAGCGTTATTCTGCAAGCGGGTGCAGGGTCGCGATTAGCTGATGACCAGCCGCTGGACGGTACTGCGAATCGCCTTGATAACCTCGTTCACGGTACTCCGGTGAAGATGCTCGGCCCTGAGCAGGAGGTCGATTTGTCTCCCTGAATTCAGTCCTTTAATTGGTCGTAAAGTCACCGTTTCATCCAGAGTCTTTCGTGCAGTGAAGCGCGGGAGAATTCCCAGGCAGTCACTGGCTTCTACCAACGCGCCGGCGGTGGCATAATCATTGACCCGGTGCTCGATCCGCGGGGCTTTGCCTGCCAGGGCGGCGATGGTTTCCAAAACGTCGGCCGGTGAGTACCCGGAGCGGGAAACGACCCAGGGCTCGTCAATCACCTGCTCGGGGGAGAGCTCCTCGAATTTGGCCAGTGGATGATCCCGGTGGACCGCTACGTCCAGCGGTTCGAAAGCCAGAGGTATAACACTGATTCGGTCTTCTGGCCATGGGGCCGTGTGCGGCATCCGGTGCGCCAGCACCAAATCGTACGTCGAGGTCAGCGCCGGAAAATCCTGCTGCGAGACATCTTCGTCGGAAAAGCGCAGCGGGGGCAATTGGCCTTCCGGGTAGGTTAGCAACGGGGCGAAGATGGTCTGCCCAATGGAGTGGAATCCGGCGATGCGAATGGCAGTGTCCCGCTCTTGCTCCTGGGTGCGGATCTTCGCTGATACCTCGGCCAGGGTCGAAGCGACTGACGCTGCGGCGGAGGCCAGCAGTTTTCCCTCGGTGGTCAGGACCAGACTGCGTCCGTCCTTCTGGGTTAGCGGCGCAGGGAAGTTGCGTTGCAATTGCGCCAAATGCTGCGAGACCGCCGATGGCGAGACGAATAGTGCCTTGGCTACTGCATTGACGCTGCCCAGATCTGCGAGTTCGCGAAGGATCCGCAACTGATGTAATTCCATGAAGTAAATACTAAATCGTTAGATCAGGAAAACAGTGATCTTCTAAGGTGTGGTGTTCTGCTGTTGGGTGCGACACTTGAAGCAACCCCAAGTCTGCCGTGCGCGCATCCAAGTGCCCGATCCTAAGGAACCAGCATGAAAGCACTGTACAAGTCCGGTCCACATGCAGGACTAGAACTCGTAGATCGTCCAGAACCGGAGACTAGTGCCCACGAGGTCAAGATCCGTGTCATGACCGCGGGTATCTGCGGCACCGATCTGCACATCGAAGCCTTCGACGACGCCGCCAAGGCCATGATCAACACCCCGCTGGTTCCGGGCCACGAGTTCTACGGCGAAGTCGTGGAAATCGGCGATTTCGTGCACGGGGTCAAGGTCGGCGACCGTGTTTCCGGTGAAGGCCACGTAGTGTGCGGCCTGTGCCGCAACTGCCGCGCCGGACGCAAGCAGATGTGCATCAATGTCGACTCGGTCGGTGTGCAGCGCGACGGCGCCTTCGCAGAATTCGTCGTCATTCCCGAAAGCAATGTCTACATCCACCGCGATGAGCGCATCACCCCGCTGCTTGGCGCGATCTTCGATCCGTTCGGCAATGCCGTGCACACCGCACTGCAGTTCCCCATGGTTGGCGAAGACGTGCTGATTACCGGTGCTGGTCCTATCGGCCTGATGGCCGCGGCAGTTGCCCGCCATGTAGGTGCACGCAACATCGCCATCACCGATGTTTCCGAGCAGCGCTTGGAACTGGCAAAGACCATGGGCATCGACCTGGCCGTGAATGTAGCGAACACGCGCATCAAGGAAGCCCAGCGGAAGCTGGGCATGGTTGAAGGCTTCGACTACGGCATGGAAATGTCCGGCCACAAGACTGCCCTGCCGGAAATGATCGAGAACATGAACCATGGCGGCAAGATCTGCATGCTGGGCCTGCCAAGCACCTCAATTGACATCAATTGGGGCAAGGTCGTCACCCACATGCTCACCCTGAAGGGCATCTACGGCCGCGAAATGTTCGAGACCTGGTACGCCATGAGCGCCATGCTGACCTCTTCAGAGGTCATGCGCGAACGCATTTCCTCGGTGGTCACCGACTTCCTTCCAGCTACCGAGTGGCAGCAGGGCTTTGAAGCGGCCCGCAGCGGCCACGGCGGCAAGGTCGTGCTCGACTGGACTGTTTTCTCAGGCTAAGAATTTCTCGCATCTACAAGGAGCATTTGCAATGTACACGGATCTAAAAGGCCAGCTTGCCGCCGAACTCGAAGAGTTGAAGACCTCTGGCCTGTTCAAGGCAGAACGCCACATCGATTCCGCCCAGTCGGCCTCCATCATGGCCGGCTCGCTGGGCGATGACGCCCGTCAGGTGCTGAACTTCTGCGCCAACAACTACCTTGGCCTGGCTGACAACCAGCAGATCATCGATGCGGCCAAGAACGCCATGGATGAGCGCGGCTTCGGCATGGCCTCGGTCCGCTTCATCTGCGGCACCCAGGACCTGCACTTGGAATTGGAAGCCAAGCTCTCCGAGTTCCTGGGCACCGAGGACACCATCTTGTTCTCCAGCTGCTTCGATGCCAACGGCGGCGTTTTCGAATCGCTGTTCGGCAAGGAAGATGCCATCATTTCCGATGCGTTGAACCACGCTTCGATCATCGACGGCATCCGCTTGTCCAAGGCCGCCCGCTTCCGCTACGCCAACCAGGACATGGCGGATCTGGAAACCCAGCTGCAGGCCGCCGCGCAGCTAAATGACGGGGCTGGTGCACGCCGCACCATCATCGTCACCGATGGCGTGTTCTCCATGGACGGCTACCTGGCCCCACTGGAAGCCATCTGCGATTTGGCCGACAAGTACAACGCACTGGTCATGGTCGATGACTCCCACGCAGTGGGCTTCATGGGCGCAACCGGCGCCGGCACCCCGGAGCACGCAGGGGTTTCGGACCGGGTGGACATCTACACCGGCACCTTCGGCAAGGCATTGGGCGGCGCTTCGGGCGGCTACGTATCCGGCCGCGGGGAAATTGTTGCGATGCTGCGCCAGAAGGCCCGCCCGTACCTGTTCTCCAACTCGCTGGCGCCATCGATCGTGGCTGCTACGTTGAAGGCGCTGGATCTGGTTGTTGATTCCGGGGACCTGCGCGAGAAGCTCTTCGAGAACGCAGCGCACTTCCGCCGCCGCATGAGCGAAGAAGGCTTTGAATTGCTCGAAGGCGAGCATGCCATCATTCCAGTGATGTTCGGCGATGCGGTCAAGGCCGCAGAAGTTGCAGGCAAGATGCTGGAGCAGGGCGTCTTCGTGACCGCCTTCAGCTTCCCTGTGGTGCCAAAGGGTGCCGCGCGTATCCGAGTCCAGCTTTCTGCTGCGCATTCGGCTGAGGATATCGAAGCCTGCGTGCAGGCATTCGTAGCCAGCCGGTAGCCGGCATTTGCACAGCTGTTGACAGTGCGCCCGTTCACTGACGTGTTTCAATAGAAGCTACGTAACTGCATGTTGAAGCGGAGGACAAATGGCTACAAGGGATGATGTTGCACGCCTTGCCGGCGTATCTCCCAGTACCGTTTCCTACGTGATCAGTGGACGGCGCACCATCTCAGATGCGACCAAGACCAGGGTTTTGGCCGCCATGCGGGACTTGAATTACACCCCGAACGCTTTTGCTCAGGGGCTGGCGGGTGCACGTCGCGGCATCCTTGCATTGCATTTTCCAACCAGTGTTGACGGCTACTCATCCACTGAGTTCGAGTATGTCACTGCGGCCATGGAGCGGGCTCGTGCCCTGGGCTATCACATGCTGCTCTGGTCCAACCCGATGACCGACGTCATGGGCATGGAAAGCCTTGTTGCCCAGAAATTAGTGGCCGGAGTGCTGCTCATGGAGGTTTCAGTTTCTGATCCGCGCTTTGATGTTCTGCGTCGCGCCAAAATTCCTTTCGCTTCCATTGGCCGGCCCGATGACAGCGATGACGTGATTTATGTTGACAATGATTTCGCTGAAGCAGGACGCCTAGCAATAGAGCATCTGGCCGGATTGGGTCACCGATCCATCATGTACATCAATGTTTCGCAACAAGATCAGGCCGCTGGCAATGGCCCGGCAATCCGTACCGCACGAGCCATCACCGAATCAGCGCAGGCACAGAATATGTCAATTGTTGAGATGCCCGTGGAGAATAACGCCCGCGGTGGCCGGCAAGCCTTGGACGGCTACCTGAAATTCAACCCGCGCCCGAGTGCGGTGGTAGGACTCAAAGAGTTCGCCACTGCTGGTTTCCTGAATGCTGCAGGAATGGCTGGCTTGTCGATTCCAGCGGACGTCTCGGTTGTCGCTTTGGGAATCGGTGACCGTTCGGCAGAAATGGTTTCGCCAGCGCTGACCACGGTGGCACCTTCCGGTGAAGTTATTGCCCACACCGCGGTTGACGCGCTGGTGGAACAGATCGAAGGCCGAGCCAGCGACGTCATTCAACAGCTCTTCACTCCCGTCATGGTGATCAGGGAAAGTTCTGGAATAGCTCCCGTTTAGCCCCCTCTTGAGGATTTTCTCCGGGTCTCGTGCGCTCGGCTGTTGACGCGYGTCGATGATCTGCGTCACTATAGAGGGGATCACTCGTGCCAAGCTGGAACTTCCCGCAGGGTGCAACTCAAAAGTGGAAGGCATCATGAAGAAAACAAAACGTGGGTTGAAGCTCGTTCCCGCTCTTTCCGTGGCCTCAATCGGTTTGCTGCTGGCCGGTTGCTCCGGGGGAGCAGATCCCAATGATCCCAATGCCCAAGGCGGGGAGACCCAAGTTGCCGAATCCGACGGAGTAGTGGATGTCTACGGACCAGTCACTGGCACCGAAGCTGAGCTGCTCGAGAAGTCCTGGGCCGACTGGTCTGAAGAGAACGGCATCAAGATCCGCTACACCGGCGACAAGAACTTCGAATCCCAGTTGGGCATCAAGGTCCAGGGCGGAGATACGCCTGACCTAGCAGTCTTCCCTCAGCCAGGTTTGCTGGAAGCTACCGTAGCTTCGGGCAAGGTGCAGAAACTTCCTGAAGGCGCCCAAGCTGAAGTGGGGAAGAACTGGTCTGAGGACTGGCAGAACTACGGCAAGGTGGACGGCGTCCAGTATGGTGCTCCGCTGATGGCCAGCGTCAAGGGCTACATCTGGTATTCGCCCAAGCAGTTCGAGGAATGGGGCGTCAGCGTTCCCAAGACTTGGGACGAAATGACCGCGCTGGGAACCGAAATTACCAAGAAGACCGATGAGCCTGCCTGGTGTGCAGGATTTGCCTCGGGCGAAGCATCGGGTTGGCCAGGCACTGACTGGATTGAGGACGCTGTCCTGCGCCAGTCGGGCACCGAAGCCTATGACAAATGGGTGTCCGGAGAACTGGAATTCACCTCGCCAGAAATCACCAGCGCATTTGATTCAGTTGGCGAGATCTTGCTGGATCCAAAGCAGGTCAACGCAGGCTATGGAGATGTAAAGTCCATTAATGCCACCGCGTTTGGTGACATCGGCACCGCAGTTGCCAAGGGCACTTGCCCGCTGACCCACCAGGCTTCATTCCTCGAAGGCTTCATCCTTGATGCCAAGAACGCAGACGGTGAAACACCTACGGTAGCTCCTGACGGAGATGTCTGGGCATTCATCGCACCACAATTCAACGAGGGTGATCCAACTTCGGTTGTCGGCGGTGGCGAATTCGTCGCGGCCTTCTCGAACGACGAAGACACTGCGAAGGTGCAGGAATACCTGGCCAGTGCAGACTGGGCCAATAGCCGAGTTAAGCTCGGTGGCGTGATCTCGGCAAACTCCGGCCTTGATCCAGAAAATGCCAGCAGTGATCTGCTGCGCTCTGCGGTGGAACTGCTGCAGGATCCAAGCACTACTTTCCGTTTCGACGGATCTGACCTGATGCCAAAGAGCGTCGGTGCCGATTCCTTCTGGAAGGGAATTGTGGACTGGATCGATGGGAAGCCCACCAAGGAAGTTCTAGAGAACATCCAAGCCGGTTACGACTCTTAGTCACCAGTGAATAAGTGGGGGAGGCCGGTTCAACCGGCCTTCTCCAGCTTTAAAGGAGATATGACTCGTGTCTGATTTTTTCCAGTGGCTTGCCGGCCTGTCACCGCTTCTTCAAATACCGGTAATTTTGCTTTCCTTTGCCGTGGTGATCGGCCTGGTACTTGCGTTCGTTGAGGTTTCTACGAACCGTGGACGTGGCTTCGCAATTCTTCGTTTGCTCGCCGCCGTGCTCGTTCCTGTAGTAATACTCTTATTGCTCGGGCTATATGCCTCGGTCATGTGGGTCGCCGCAGTGGCTGCCGTTCTCGGTCTTGCCGTGTATTTCTATGACCGCCGCTCACGGTCGGGGGCCGGCACTTTTCTTCAGCTAACAGGATTCCTGGCCCCGGCCATGTTCTTGCTGGCAATAGGGCTGATTTACCCAACCATCCGAACAGCAATTAGTGCTTTCATGACCAACGACGGCTCCGGATTTGCCGGGCTGGCGAACTTCGCCTGGGTCTTTACCAGCCCCGATGGCTTGACCGCCCTGCTCAATACGCTGGTCTGGGTCTTGGTAGCCCCGGTGGTTTCAACGATCATCGGCTTGGCCTACGCCGCCTTCATCGACAAGAGCCGTGGTGAGAAGTTCTTCAAGCTGCTCGTTTTCATGCCGATGGCAATTTCATTTGTTGGCGCGTCGATCATCTTCAAATTCTTCTATGATGCGCGGCAAGGCGAACAAATTGGCGTATTGAACGCAATCATCACCGCCTTCGGGGCGAAACCGGTGGACTGGCTAGGACTGGAACCATGGAACACCCTGTTCCTGGTCATCATCCTGATCTGGACTCAAGCTGGCTTCGCCATGGTGATTTTGTCCGCAGCAATTAAAGCGGTCCCTGCCGAACAGCTTGAAGCAGCTGCCTTGGACGGCACCACCCCGTGGCAGAGCTTCATGAATGTCACGCTGCCGGGAATCCGCTCATCGGTCATCGTTGTGCTGACTACTATTTCCATTGCTTCGCTGAAGGTCTATGACATCGTGTCCTCCATGACCGGTGGACGCTCCGAGACCACGGTTCTGGCCTACGAAATGGTCCGGCAGTTCCAGCTTGGCAGCCGCACCGGTTACAGCTCCGCATTGGCAGTAGTCCTGTTTGTCCTAGTGCTTCCGATCATCATCTACAACGTTCGCCAGCAAAAGAAACAAGGAGGCACTCGATGAGTACCGTCAGTGATTCCTCGCGCCGCTTGCTTAAAGCCACCGAAAAAACCGGCGGGAAACTGCGCAAGGCCAGTTCGTCTCGAATTGCCACGGCCGCTGCGTTCCTTATCGCCGCGATCTGGACCATCCCGACATTTGGGCTTTTTGTCTCCTCATTCCGTGAAGCCAACGACATCAAAACCACTGGTTGGTGGACGGCCCTGTCCAACCCGTCATTTACGCTGGAGAACTACGCGCAAGCGTTCGTCTCGGGCGACAGCTTGCCGCTGTCCAAGGCGTTCTTGAACTCCTTGGTCATTACGATCCCGGCTGCCATCATCCCGATCATCATTGCCAGCTTGGCGGCCTACGCTTTTGCCTGGATCAATTTCAAAGGGCGCAACACTCTATTCATCTTGGTCTTTGCATTGCAGATTGTCCCGATCCAGATGGCGCTGGTTCCACTGCTGCAGATGTTTTCCGATGGCATGAAAATCGGTGGGTTGTATATCCTTCCCGGGCTAGGCGTTAATGGGCTCGACGGCGCCTATGCCAAGGTTTGGATTGCCCATACGATTTTCGCCTTGCCTCTGGCGATCTTCATGCTGCATAACTTCATTTCGGAAATCCCGGAAGAAGTCATTGAAGCTGCACGAGTAGACGGTGCCGGGCACGGAACTATATTCACTCGTATTGTCCTTCCGCTGGCGACTCCTGCCATCGCGTCGTTTGGAATTTTCCAATTCCTCTGGGTATGGAATGACTTGCTGGTGGCCACGGTCTTCACCTCCGGTGGGGAACTTCCGATTACCAAGGCGCTTCAAGACCTCTCAGGTTCTTATGGCCAATCATGGGAGCTGCTCACAGCCGGAGCGTTCATCTCGATGATCATTCCGCTGGTTGTCTTCTTCGCACTGCAACGGTTCTTCGTGCGAGGTTTGCTGGCAGGAGCCAGCAAGGGCTAAGTCGAGCTCGTTCCAGAACCAGAGGGTGTCCGTCTGAAATCTCAGACGGACACCCTCTGGTTCTCTGTTCCCACGCCATGGATCCTAGGTAGGCTCATGCCTAAAGGACCAGCAACACCACGAAGGCGGAATTCTCATGGCAACCCTGTTGCTTACCAACATTGGACAGCTGACTACGGTTGACCAAAACGCTCGGGTGTTGGAACACGCCGCGGTGCTGATCCAAGACGGCCTGATCGCATGGGTCGGTGACATGGGCCAGGCACCGCAAGCCGATGAATCGATTGATCTCGGCGGGCGTGCGGTTTTGCCCGGCTGGGTTGACTCCCACAGCCACCTGATTTTCGGGGGCGACCGGGCCGAAGAATTCGTGGCGCGCATGGCCGGGCAGTCGTATGCCGCCGGCGGCATCGCGGTCACCACTTCAGCTACCAGCCAGCTTTCCGATAACGAGCTGAGCGAAGCTGTGGCTGCACGCCGGGCGGAAGCTCTGGCAATGGGCACCACATGGATGGAAACCAAGACCGGTTATGGCCTGGCAGTGGATGAAGAGACCCGGCATTCGGTGCTGGGCAAACCGCTGGTTGATTCCTTGACCTTCCTCGGTGCGCACTTGGTACCTGCAGGATGGGATGCCGATGAGTACACGGAGTTGGTAACTGGCCCGATGCTGGATGCCGTGGCAGATAACGTTGACTTCGTCGATGTCTTCTGCGAACGCGGAGCTTTCACTGAAGAACAATCGCGCCGGGTCCTGGAAGCGGCAAGGGCAAAGGGACTGGCGACCAAGGTCCACGGAAACCAGCTGGGTCCTGGCCCAGGAGTGCAGCTGGCAGTGGAGTTCGGCAGCCACTCTGTAGACCACGTGAATTATCTGGAGGAAGAGGACATCCAGGCGCTCGCCGGAAGCTGGGCCGGCTGGGACTCAGCCACACGGACAGGAACTCCGGGCACGGTAGCAACCTGCTTGCCCGCCTGCGACCTGTCTACGCGACAGCCGCTTGCCCCGGGCCGCGAACTGCTTGATGCAGGTGTGCGAATTGCTTTGGCCAGCAACTGCAATCCGGGTACCAGCTACACGAGCAATATGAACTTCTGCGTGGCTACCGCAGTGCTCCAAATGAACCTGTCGCTGGCTGAGGCAATCGAAGCGGCAACCTACGGCGGCGCCTTGGCCCTCGGAGTTGCCGGCCAAACCGGTTCCATCGAGGTAGGCAAACGTGCTGATCTGCATGTGCTTGACGCTCCGGTTGCTGCGCATCTGGCATACCGTCCCGGAATGAACCTGACCCACAGCGTATATCGGGCCGGCAAAGCAATCTAGCGGTTTGCCGCAGGCCACCGAGAACCGTGCTGTACCGGACACTATGCTCGGGGATTCCCGCCGGCGAGTGAGGAAGCCGATGAAATGGTAGCCGCCATTTCGACTCTCACTGTCCATGAGACTAGGACGGCAATACGAATATTCCGTCTGGGCTCGGGAACCCGGAACGCTGCTTGATGTGCGCGTAGACGCTGACCGACCACGGGGAATCTGACTGGTAGGGAGATAAATGCCAGTCGGAGAATCGTTGCATCAGTTGCAGCGAAGTACCTTGGCGAAGCTCGTCCTGGTCTGCTGACCCGCCTTTGGTATGGCTGGTGGTGCCGATAATGAGCACGCCCGAAGAACTGAGCACCTGATCGGCCAAACTGAAAATTCCCCGTAGCTGTTCGCGTGGGATGAATGCCGGAACATTGCCGGCCAGCAAAATGGCGTCGTACTGTTCGGGCAGGCCATGGCTGCGCAAAGAGGCGCTCTCCAGCTGATTCGCTGACAGCTGCCTGAACCAGGTCCCGTCGAATAGCTCTGCAGCTACTTCCAGGACTTGGGGTGTGGGGTCTATGCCGTAGGCATGGTGTCCCATGCGGCGCAGCGCATTGACCGTATTGCCCACGCCGCAGCCGATGTCCAGAACCTGTGATTCACGGTGGCATAGCATGTCAGTGAATCGGGCGACTACTTCCAAATCAGTACCGTCCAGAGTCTGCGCTCGCATCTTGGCCGCATATGCATCGTAGTTCGTGCCCATCTCCACAGTCTTGCATGAGCACAAGGCGTGAGCGACTTGTTTGCGCTTGTTGGCTGAAAATATGGCTCCGGATTAGGCATCCATGATAAACAAGACCTATGGCTAATACTGCTTTTAAGGGAACTCCCGTACAGACCATTGGTGAACTGCCAGCCGTAGGCTCGCAGGCTCCAGCATTCACCCTCACCGACACCGGCCTTGCAGATGTCACCAGCGAGTCGCTGGCTGGCCGCCGCGTAGTCCTGAACATCTTCCCATCAGTTGATACCGGTGTCTGCGCTGCCAGCGTTCGCCGTTTCAACGAACTGGCTGCCGGCCTGGAGAACACCACCGTAGTGTGCGTTTCCGCTGACCTGCCATTCGCATTGGGCCGCTTCTGCGGTGCCGAAGACATCGAGAACGTCACCGCTGCTTCGGTCTTCCGCTCGGACTTCGGTTCGGACTACGGCGTGACCCAGATCGACGGTCCACTGGCTGGCCTGCTGGCGCGCTCGGTCATCGTCTTGGATGAGACCGGAAAGGTGACCTACACCCAGGTAGTCCCTGAGATCACCACCGAGCCAGACTACGATGCAACCATCGCAGCCTTGAGCTAAAGCTTTATTGCATCGGCGACGATGCACCGAAATGCCCACGCGAGCCGCGAACTCGGGTGGGCATTTTGCGTTTTCAACGCGTTGGAACAAAATAATGTTTCGCTAAAGCCTGATATACGAAGACAACGGGAAGGACCATCATCAAGTGCTAATTCGCAGTTGAGGCAATTGATACCGTAAGTTCGTATCCTTGCAACTCGCTGGTGACGAAAGTCAGCGAACTTGAGTAGCCGTTAAGAGAAATCTGTTCGCGGACATTTACGCCTTCAAATGTGCAAGGCACGCTGATTTCTCCGTTCTCCTTTTTATCATCGCTTTGCCATGCGATGGTGGACAACGTATCTTTGCCCGAGCATTCGAGCGCAACCGCTTAATCGCCGCCGCGGAGCGGAATAGCAAGGGAGATATTCTGGTCCTTCTGGTCAACTACCGTGGTGAGGGCAGCTAGCTCGTGGCCTTGCAACGGCATCATCGATTCGGTAGCTGGCGTAGCCGGGCTGCTGGAATCGCTGGCAGAACAACCGGTGAACGCCATTGAAGTTCCTACGATGATTGTGAGCGCGAATGCATTTTTCAGTGTCATAATTTCTCCTCGCCTAGGAAGCTACGACTCGAAACTGGATTCCGGTTGGGGAGAACACGGTTCCTGAGCCGCTCGAGGTTTTAATTTCCGCGGTGTACTTACGCCATTTGAAGACATAAAAAGTGCCTTGAGGGCGCACGACGTACATCTGACGCGAATTCATTTTAGGTACCAACTCTTAGCATAACCCTGCGGCAAAGCCTCCTGTGCCTGCGTGAAGCCTATAGATCCTGCAGCAGGATCCGAACCCTATTGAGGAATACACTGGCAAGTTCTTCGTTCGGGCTCACCGAGGTGAAAGCACCGGCCAGCATGAGAGCAGCATCCAGACGCAGCACCGCCCAAGCGGTCGTGGACTCATCGATGGTTCCGCCATAAGCACGGTAGCCGGCAAGGATGTCCATGTAGTCCAGAGCGTTTTCTGGTATCTGAGCGTATTCGCGAATACGCGCCATCTCGAGTTCTGGAGCAGCAGTGAGTGCGTTGCTCCAATCAAATAATGCCCGCGGTTCAGCGGCAGCCACACGAATGTTCTGCCGGCGAATATCCAGATGCAGCTGGCTGACCGGTGCATCGAACGTTGGAGCACCTTGGCCAGATGAGTTGGTTTAGGCAAGGCTGGCAGCTGATGATCGGTACTAATTCTCGAATGACGATCACCGATGCGCTGAGCCAGATAATCATAGATATCCGGGCATCGGGCTACTTCACTAGCTAGTGGCTCAACCTGGTGCATCTTGGCCAGGACAGCTCCCAACGCCTGCTGGTTTACCGGCGTCTGGTCGTCGTCGATAACTTCGGTGACCAGCACCGAATACCCGCCTTGATCCACCAGCTCCGTCGGATTCGCAGAAGGCACACCATGCCCCAAGGCCCAGGCGCTAAGCCGCAGTTCTTTGCGTTGGAGCTCCAAAGCCTGAATCCCTGGATTATTCACGGTGTCAAAAACACGTGCGCGAGGTACGCGGTAGCCTTCACGCCGTGTCCCTGCCCGCGTGCTGAAAAACAGGAACTCCACGCCTGCACCCAATAGCCTCAGGTCGTGCGCTCCACGATTCAGCGCGAGCTCTTCCGCTGCTTGCTGCGGGGAGGTGATCTGGGAATTGAACATCAAACCAGAACAGCTTCCGCCGCATTCAGGATCCGCGGACCAATCTTGCGCATGAGCTTGCCCATCTTCGGGTTGTCGGTGCGCGAGAGGGTATCCGAAAGCCGTTCCAAACTCATCAACCCCAACCAGATCTTCGCACGGCGGGCCTCGTCCGGGTTGGGTGCAATCAAGTCCACCATCGCCAGCCCATGCCACAGACTCAGGTATGCGGTGTTAAGCGCAGGATCCCACGCCGCGGCCAGATCCCAGTCCAGAATGCCAATCAGTTCTTCGTCAACCCAGTGCATATTGTGCCCGGCCAGATCTCCGTGTACTAGTGCCGGGGGCACCTGTGCCAACTCATCAAGCTGTGCCCACAGGCTTCTGGCCGCCGGGCGCAGTTCATCGGGCAGGGCGTCGTAGCACTGCTGCTGGCGTTCTTCGGTCCATGGGCCGCGGAACGCAAAGGGCGTGGCCAGGTGATCGTTGATGGGTTCCAACGGAATCTCGGCCAAGTCCTTCACTACCTTGCCCAGAACTTGCGGATCTCCATAGTGCGGTTCGTGGGCACTGCCTGGAATGAATGACATCGCCACCGAACCCAAGCCATCAACGCTCAGGATCTGAGAGGTGGCCACCGGGATCTGGTAATCCAACTGGCTTTCGAGACGGTCCAGAAGGTCCAAGGTGCGGGGCATCTGCTCGGTGGCTTGCGGCGTGCGTGCCATGCGAATAACTGCCTGCGGGTTGGCAATGATCACCTTGTGGAACTGCCCGCCCTCGTTTACTGCCGCGTCATCCCATGAGAGATCGGGGCAAAGCTGGCGGGCAATCTGCAATTCTTCCTTGGTGGCAGGTCGGCTCACTGGCACTCTTCTCATGTAGCTCGCTGGCGGTCTTGATCTCAGGCTATCGCAGGTTTGCCACGCGCTTCCTCAGTACGCGCACAGCCAGATCAGCCTATGATCGAAAACGTGAACGCTGAACAAATTGAGCAGAAGGCAACCCGCAAGACCTTCGGGTTTGAGATCGTCTTGGTACTTGCGCTGTCCTTGGGGCAAAGCGCGGTCTACTCGCTGCTCAGCTTTGCGGACAAAGTCACCAGGGCTCCATTGCGCGAGCAGACAACGTCGCTGAATAACCAGCTGAGCACCCGGGAATTCTTTGACTTCTCCTACCAGCTGCTGGACATCATCTTTGCCCTGGTTCCAGTGGTGCTGGCGTTGTATCTGATGAAGCGCACTACCGGGAGAACCATCCGCGATATCGGTTTCGATATGCGCAAGCCGGGCAAGGACGCGCTGCTTGGAGCAGGACTGTTCTTGGCCATGGGCGTAGGCACGCTGGGAGTCTATGCCGCGGGGCGGGCTTTGGGCATCACGACGGCACTGTCGGCAGCGAATTTGGGAGATTATTGGTGGAGCGTGCCAGTGCTTCTGCTCTCGGCCGTACGCCATGCGGTGCTCGAAGAAGTCCTGATGCTCGGATTCCTGTTCACCTATGCCAGGAAATTGAAAATGGGCCCGTGGTCCATCATCATCCTTTCCGCTGTCATCCGCGGCAGCTACCACCTGTACCAAGGTGCAGGTCCGATGATCGGCAACATGCTCATGGGCGTGGTGTTCGGCTGGATCTACCAGAAGTACGGGCGGGTCATGCCGCTGGTCATTGCGCACTTCCTGCTCGATGCCATCGGGTTCGTCGGCTATGCACTGATTGGGCCGGCCATCGGAATCGGCCAATAGTGCCGTTATGCTGGGCTGATGCAGATTACCGAGCTGAGCGAGAAATACCTCCACCAAGCTGTTGACTTGTGGGAAGCCACCGGGCTGACTCGTCCGTGGAATGATCCGCTCGCTGACGCTCGACGGGCTTTGCACGAACCCACCTCTACGGTGCTGGCCATGATCGAAAATGATCAGGTTGTGGGCACTGCGATGACTGGCCATGACGGGCACCGCGGTTGGCTCTACTACGTTGCAGTGGATCCGCGCAGGCAGGGCAATGGCCTGGGCAGGTCCTTGGTGGATGCGGCCAGCTTGTGGCTGCGAGAACGGGCAGTGCCCAAGGTGCAGCTCATGGTCCGCAGCGAAAACGCTGCCGTCATCGATTTCTATGAACGCCTGGGCTTTGAAGACCAGCAGGTCGTTGTCTTGGGCCGGCGTCTGGACCAGTCTGAGGCAAGAGCCGGAAAAGAATGAAGGCGGGGACGCCATTGGCCCCGCCTTCGTGAGTTCATTTTTGAACTTCTTACAGCACCACGGTGCCGGACTCGGTTTCAAAGGTTACCGACATGATGCCCGGAGTGCCATTCGGAGCTTCATATTGCATGGTGACAGCTCCCAAATTGACGTTCTGCGGCTGGCCGAGCCAATCCAGCACCCGTTCGCGCGAACCGGCGATGGCTATCTCGCTGATGGCACCAACCGGTTCAAGCGACTTGGACGGATGCAGGTCCTCAGTACCGTCATCCCATGAGATCAGGTATGGGCACTGCGGGTCGGCGATCAGGCCCTTGATACCAATTTGCTGCCAGGTCAGTTCGCGGCCATCAGGGAACTTGCGGTTGCCAGGCACTGACTTGCGGCCCAGGCGGTCTTCGGCGCTGGATAGATCCTCCACCGAGACGCACCAGCCCATCCAGCCACCGCCGAGTTCCGAGCGGGCGCGAACAGCCTGTCCGAAGGGTGCCTTGTCGCTGGCCGGGTGGTTCAGCACCTCGACTACTTCCAAGTACTGGCCGTGCTTGAGCGGGAAGATGACATTGCGTGTTCCGAATCGTGGATGCACGCCACCCTTGACGAACTCCAAGCCGAGCGACTCGGAGATTCTTTGCGCGGTTGGCATCAGCCCATCAGGGCCGCATGCATAACTTACGTGATCTAGCCTCATCATGTGCCCATCATGGCAACATGTGATGGCAGTCTCTACTTAGGTAACCCTAAGCGGGGCGAATGCTATCGAATAGTCTGCGGAAAAGTCCTCAAAAATACGGAATATGACCGATTGAGTCCAAGGCCAAGCGCCTGCATTGCAAAGATCTTCGGTTCTCGGGCAAACTGGATGCAGGTCATGAGTCCCAGTAACAAGCCCCGGCTTACTGGGCGGCAACCCTCCACCGCGGTGGGGTGCCCCGGGTGAAGACCTGGCCCTTGAATGCGCAAGGCATCAAGGACAAGCGCGGGTTACCCCTGGAAGTTCTCTCGATACGGTGCTTCCTGTCGGTGTCTTTTCAGTGGCGTACCCCCATAGTCATGAAACGCTATTTGGAGGAAACCATGAGCAGCAACTGGTCATTTGAAACCCGTCAGATCCACTCCGGCCAGACCCCGGATCCGACAACTGGAGCACGAGCTCTCCCTATTTTCCAGACCACTTCTTTCGTCTTCCCTAGCGCCAAGAGCGCTGCTGCGCGATTCGCGCTGCAGGAATTGGAGCCGATCTACACGCGTATCGGAAACCCGACGACTGACGCAGTGGAAACCCGCATTGCCGACCTTGAAGGCGGTGTCGGAGCACTGCTGCTCTCTTCGGGACAGGCAGCAACCACCTTCGCCATCTTGAACTTGGCCGAGGCCGGCGACCACCTGGTTGCCAGCCCAAGCCTTTACGGCGGAACGCAGAACCTGCTCAAGCACACCCTGAAGCGCCTGGGCATCGAGGTCACCTTCGTCTCTGATCCGGATAACCTCGATGAATGGCGTGCCGCGGTCCGCCCGAACACCAAGGCATTCTTCGGAGAGAGCATCTCCAATCCGCGTCAGGATGTCCTGAATATCGAGGACATTTCGGCCATCGCCCACGAAGCCGGCGTGCCGCTGCTGGTGGACAACACCCTGGCCACCCCGTACCTGATCCGCCCGATCGAGTGGGGCGCGGATATCGTGATCCATTCGGCCACCAAATTCCTTGGCGGCCACGGAAATGCCATCGCAGGCGTCATCGTGGATTCGGGCAAATTCGACTTCGGCAAGGATGCGGAACGCTTCCCAGGATTCAACACCCCGGATGAGTCCTACAACGGCCTGGTCTTCGCCCGCGACCTGGGTGTCAATGGCATCCTGGGCGCGAATCTGGCCTACATCCTCAAGGCCCGTGTGCAGCTGCTGCGCGACTTGGGCGCCTCGGTTGCACCGTTCAATGCTTTCCTGATCGCCCAGGGGCTGGAAACCTTGTCGCTGCGCATTGAGCGCCACGGCCAGAACGCCGTCGAGGTTGCCAACTGGCTCGAAGCCCGCGGCGAAGTGCGCAAGGTCGCTTACGCAGGCCTGAAGTCCTCGCCTTGGTACGAGCGTGCGCAGAAGTACAGCGACCAGGGCGCTGGCTCGGTCATCGCCTTCGAATTGGAAGGCGGCTCAGAAGCAGGCCAGGCCTTCGTCGACGCGCTGGTGCTGCACTCCAA
Source organism: Glutamicibacter sp. MCAF14 (assembly GCF_052114325.1). Taxonomy (NCBI): domain Bacteria; kingdom Bacillati; phylum Actinomycetota; class Actinomycetes; order Micrococcales; family Micrococcaceae; genus Glutamicibacter; species Glutamicibacter sp. MCAF14. The sequence continues at coordinate 237,140 of NZ_JBFREO010000003.1, read as the reverse complement.
CGTGGCGAATATCGGCGACGTGCGCTCCTTGGTCATCCACCCGGCCTCCACGACCCACGCGCAGCTTTCCGAGGCCGAGCAGGTTGCCGCTGGCGTCAGCCCGGGACTGGTGCGCCTGAGCGTTGGGCTGGAGAACATCAAGGACATTCTGGCCGATTTGGAACTGGGCTTCGCAGCTGTCGGCGCCCTTGAGAACAAGGAACTGCAGGAAACTCTCTAGGCATGGCATCCATTGTGACTACTGAAGATACTCTTCGCGCCGAAGAGCTCGCTGGCGGACAAGACGGCATTTTGCGTCGTAGTTCCGTGGGGGAGCACTGCTTTGAATTTGGCGGATACCTTCCCGAGGTGGAGCTGGGCTTTGAAACCTGGGGAACCCTAGCTGCCGACGGTTCCAACGCGGTACTGGTGATGCATGCACTGACCGGTGACGCGCACGTTGCCCAGGGCGATTCGCAAAGCGACGGCTGGTGGGAAGGTTTCGTGGGCCCTGGCGCCACGATTGACACCAATGAGTACTTCGTCGTGTCCATCAACATGGTGGGCGGTTGCAATGGATCCACCGGCCCGGCGTCCCTGGATGAGCAAGGCGTGCCCTACGGTTCGCGCTTCCCGTTCGTGACCATCAAGGACTCGGTGCGCCTCGAAGCGCGTCTGGCCAAGCAGCTGGGAATTGATTCCTGGCATGCGGTCATCGGTGGTTCGATGGGCGGGGCGCGTGCTCTGGAGTACGCGGTGCAGTTCCCGCAGCAGGTGAAGAATCTGGTGGTGATGGCATCCAGCGCGCAGGCAACTGCCGAGCAAATCGCCTTCGCCCAGGTGCAGACCCAGTCCATCCGCTTGGATCCGCACTTCTGCAATGGCGATTACTACGGCAATGAGGCCCGCCCGGACGCTGGTCTGGGTTTGGCCCGCCGCCTGGCCCACATCACCTATCGTTCTGAAGCCGAGCTCGAAACCCGTTTCTCGCGCAACCCGCAGGAAGGCGAGAAGCCAACGGGCCAGCTCGACGGAGCGCGTGGGCGCTACCAGGTGGAAAGCTATTTGGATCACCAAGCCAGCAAGCTGGTGAATCGCTTTGATGCCAACAGCTATCTCGTGCTCACCGAAGCGCTGATGAGCCACGATGTGGCTCGCGGCCATGAATCCTTGGAAGCTGCGTTGGCCCGCTTGGCGAAAGTCAACGTGGTAGTTGCAGCGGTGACCAGTGACCGCCTGTACTTCCCAGAGCAGTCGGTGAAACTGGCTTCGTCGCTGGCTAAGCCGAAACCTGTGCACTACATTGATTCGCCCATCGGACATGATGGCTTCCTGACCGATGCCAAGCAGCTCGATGGGGTCCTTCGGACGTTGGTATTCGGAGACTGATCATCGGCCGCGTAGCCGGATCGCTTGTAAAGCCAGAAGCAGTTCCACCAGTTATCGGTGGAACTGCTTCTGGCTTTTACTAGCTAATTTGCGCTGTCGCCTGCACCGAGGGAATCATTGGGCATGGTGTTCGCAAATGGTGCAGCCGAAGGACGTTTCGCGGTGATGCCATCGCCGGAGGACTGGTGGCGCAAACGGCGCAATACCCACGGCGCCAGATGCTCGCGTGCCCACTGCAGATCTTCCTTGCGGGCTTCTCGCCAGCTGCGCTGCTCGACAACCGGGGCGATTTCGGTATCCAGCTGATGCGGGACATTCAGCGAGTCCAAGGCCATGGCGGCAATGCGCTGGTGGCCGATAGGGGAGAAGTGCAGGCGGTCCGGTGCCCACATCTGGGACTGGTGCAGCTCCTGCAGAGCCCACATGTCCGCAACGATGGCGTCATGGCGTGCGGCTACGGTGCGCACGTTTTCGTTGTAGATTGCCACTTTGCCGCGGATGCTTCCAAGGACCGGGGTGTCGCGGATATCGGGTCCGGTGAACAGCAGGAGCGTGGCGCCGGTGGAGGTGAGCCTGGCTACCGCGTTATCGAGGATGTCGGCAATCTTGTCGGGGTCGCCGCCAGGGCGCAGTACGTCGTTGCCGCCGGCGCAGAGGGAGATCAGATCAGGCTTCAGCTCAATGCAAGGATCAAGCTGCTCGGAAACGATTTGCCCGATGAGCCGCCCACGAATCGCGAGATTGGCATATGCGAAGTCCGGAACCGTGCTGCTCAGTTCATGTGCCAAGCGATCGGCCCAGCCAAGATGCCGGCCAACGTTTGCGGGATCCGGGTCCCCGATGCCTTCGGTGAAGGAGTCTCCGATGGCGACATAGCGGCGCCATGGATGGACTGGGGTTTCTAGGGATTCTGTTGATTCAGGAGAAATTTCGTTTGGCACGAATCTATTGTTACCAATGGGTAACTTCTAGTCAATCATTCTCAAGGATGATTCCTGGGGCTGCTGCGCTACTCACTCAGTGCGTCCCTGCGAGCCTGCAAGTACTCATCGCGAGTAATGACTCCACGCGAGTGCAGGGATTCAAGTTCGGATAGCTTATCTTCAAGGGATTTTTTCGGTGCAATCATGGCTGAATTGGCCGCCCTTGCCATCAGTTCGGTTTCCATCGTCAGTGGATCGAAGCCGGCACTCTTGGCCTTGCGGTAGTTTCGGACGCTGACGAAGATGATGAATCCGAGGACGGCCACAAAAAGGATGGCGAACAGGGGAAGCCCGATGGAAAATACGGTGTCTGCGCTCTCGTAGGGCGACGACGTGTTTCCAAGGTCGGGTTCGATATATACGAATTCTTCGATATACCCGAAGTCTTCGAGATCCTCGGGCGCAAGCCCGGGCAGTGCGCTGCGGTATTCAATTTTTCCCATGGAGCTTTTCTCTCAATCGGACTTCGTCGCGTCCGGTGCGGGCGCGTTTCCAGTGGCCGTGATGCCATGGGATTAGCTAAGCATGAAAAGTTCAAAAAACTAGGGAATTTTTTGAAGATTTATTATTTTGTTACATGTCACTTCATAACTGTGTGATCCTCCAACAACTTGTGTGACGAGGAGTGAATGCTACATCGTGCCCGCTTGTGTCACCCTATTGACACAAGTCGGTGATATTGCTTGTATTGGTCTAGTGATACAAGCGGAAAGCTGCCTGCCTTCCCAATCTCGAAGGGAACGACGATGAGTAATCTATTGCCGATTATCGTGATCGTTGGAATCGGAATTGTCCTTGTCGCGTTGACTCGACGCGGAGTGCTTTCGCAACGACGCGCACCCCTCACGCTGCAATCCAGGGAAGCCTCGGGACCTGATAGGGAACTGGTGCTTCGAATACTCCGGGCAATCAGGACCCGCAACCTCACCGCAGTCGGAGCAGCAGTTCTTGGCGTTGTCCTGGCAGTCGTTGTGCATCAGGGTTTCACCAAAGCAGCGGGATTGCCCTTGGTTCTCGCGCCTGGGGCGGCGGGGGTCCTTTCTACGCTGGTATTTCTGTGGTGGCCGCTTCCCCATGAAGCCAGAAGCACCTCGCAGCTGAAGCATGACCAAATCTGTGCAGACCTGACGCCGCGAACCAAGGGGATGTTTGGCCCCGGCTGGGGAGTTGCTCTTCCAAGCGTGCTTTCGGCAATAACCGTCGTGGGGTTGCTTCTCGGTGGCATTTTTTCGTCGCCGGACGAGCGAGGACTCTACCGCCAGTTGCACTACGTCACGCATAGCGGAGCGTCAATAGATGCGAATTCGGTGGTTACCGAAAACTTGGTTGGGTACGGAAGCAGTGGGCCATTCCCGGGCTGGTACTACGGGATCCCGGTGGGAGCGGTAGTGGTGCTCGGGTACATGCTGACGATGTGGGCGCTCAATAGCAACGTCCGGCGGCCTAGCCTGCGCAGCTTGGAGCTGCGCGAATTCGACAAGGCGGTTCGTACCCATAACGGATACGTGCTCAGTACCGGATTCAGCGCACTACTCTGTTTCCAATTGGTTCCACTGCTGGCCATGGCCGCCATCTCGACCTATGGGGCTTCCTATAACGCCATTTACGAGGTGGGGCAGAGGTTTGACGCGGGTGCCGACATATTCCGCGATCCCTGGCTAGCGACGCTCGGATGGACCATGGGTGGCCTGTGCATGTTGCTTTTGATTATTGGCGTCCTGCTTCTTGGGCATCTCGTTGGGTGGATGGCAGCTGCCTACGGAACCGAAGTCCAGCACCAATCCAAGGGTAGGGAGATGCCGGCATGATCACGCTGGAATCGGCTCACCCAGCGGGGCCTTCAGAACAGATCAGAGCTCAGCTTGCTGCCATGATTCGTAGCGGTGAACTGGCAGAAGACGCGAAGTTGCCTACAGTGCGACAGTTGGCCGGCGATCTTCGAGTGGCGGTCGGCACGGTGGCTAAGGCCTACAAGGAACTGGAAGCCGCCGGACTGGTTCGCACCGGCCGTGCCAATGGCACCCGAGTGAACGCCGGACACATGCTGGCACCAAGGCTGCTATCGGATGCCAGGGTATTAGCATCCAGCGCGAAAGAATCGGGAATGGTCCTGGAAGAACTGCAGAATCTCGTCGAGGCGGCATGGAAGTCAGCCCAGGCAACTTAGTGCGCGGAACCAGCGCTCAGTGCTTTTCAGGTCACTTATCCAATTACGCGGTCTTCGATAGTCTTGGGTCACTATGACTAACCAAGAACATGCGCCGGTGGCCATCATCTCCCGTAACGACGAAACCCGCCTGGGGACTCCGCTGCTGGTGTTCCTGCACGGCTATGGTTCGAACGAGCAAGACCTCATGGGGCTCTCGCAGCACTTGCCTGAAGAATTCACTTACCTCTCGGTCCGTGCACCGCTGCAGGCAGGCCCGGGCTACAGCTGGTTCCCGCTGACCCAGGAAATCGACTACTCCATCGACGCGGTGGCGCACAGCGTCCAAGCGCTCTGGGCCCTGCTAGAGCCTTTGGCCCAACAGCATTCCTCGGTGACCTTGCTTGGTTTCTCCCAAGGCATGGCGATGGCCACCTCGCTGGCCCGCTACCAGCGCGATTCCATTGACGCTGTGGTGGGACTTTCGGGATTCGCGGTGGATCCGCAGCCATTGGAGATTTTTGACGATGCGAAGCTGGAGGAATATCCACTGCCGATGTTCTGGGGCCGGGACTTGGCAGATCCGGTAATCACCCGGGACAAGATCGAGTACACCTTGGCTTGGGTTCCGAAGCACACCGAACTGACCAGCGAAACTTATCCGCAGATTGGCCATTCGGTGTGCATGGAAGAACTGCAGGACGTTGCCGAATTCCTCAACACGGTCGTCCTGAAGAAAAACTAGCTACTGCTGGGCGGTGACTTTCACGCATTCACCGTTCACGCACACCACGTCGCCGGGGCGGATCTGCGCCCCGCGGCGGGTATCCACCTGGCCATTGACGGTGACAATTCCGTCGGAAATCATTTCCTTGGCGTGGATGCCGTCCTCAGCCAGGGAAGCAAGCTTGAGCAGCTGGCCCAAGCGAATGGACTCGTCACGGATTTCTAGGTCAAAAGCTTCATTGGCACTCATGGCGTCCATTCTTCCCTAAATATGCCGCTTGCAACGCGAATATCGGCCAAAGGCGTGGAAGTTCACGTCAGCGTTACCTGATTTCGCTTCGTTTGCAGGCCATGGAACCGATACCCTTGAAAGGTATGTATTTTTCTACGGACCGCAACCAGCGGCCTCGTAATTTCCATTGGAGTTGATATGGCGCCACAGTCCAAGCTAGACCAGGTTATTTCCCTCGCAAAGCGTCGAGGATTCGTATTCCAGGCTGGTGAAATCTACGGTGGTTCCCGTTCCGCATGGGATTACGGTCCCCTGGGTACCGAACTGAAAGAAAACATCAAGCGCGAATGGTGGCAGAGCTTCGTCCGCGGCCGTGAAGACATGGTTGGCCTGGATTCCTCGATCATCCTGCCAAAGGCTGTGTGGGAAGCCTCGGGACACGTGGCAACCTTCACCGACCCGCTGGTCGAGTGCATCCAGTGCCACAAGCGCCACCGCCAGGATCACCTCATCGAGGCCTTCGAAGCCAAGAAGGGCCGCGCACCCAAGGATGGCATGAGCGAGATCGCCTGCCCTGACTGCGGCACCAAGGGCCAGTTCACCGAACCACAGATGTTCTCCGGTCTGATGAAGACCTTCCTGGGCCCAGTGGATTCCGAGGCAGGCCTGGCATTCATGCGTCCAGAAACCGCACAGGGCATCTTCGTGAACTTCGCCAACGTGCTCACCGCCAGCCGCAAGAAGCCGCCATTTGGCATCGGCCAGATCGGCAAGGCCTTCCGCAACGAAATCACCCCGGGCAACTTCATCTTCCGCACCCGCGAATTCGAACAGATGGAAATCGAGTTCTTCACCGCTCCAGAAGACGCTCCGGCATTCTTCGACCAGTGGGTCAAGGACTGCTGGGCATGGTTCCTTGACCTTGGCATCAAGGAAGAGAACCTGCGCCAGTTCGACGTGCCAGAAGACGAGCGAGCACACTACTCGGCCGGCACCATCGACTTCGAGTACCGCTTCGGCTTCCAGGGCTCCGAATGGGGCGAGCTGATGGGCGTTGCCAACCGCACCGACTACGACCTGTCGTCCCACGCGAAGGCTTCGGGCGCCGAGCTGTCCTACTTCAACCAGGCCACCGGCGAACGCTACACCCCATACGTGATCGAGCCTTCCTTCGGCCTGACCCGTTCCATGATGGCCTTCCTGGTCGATGCCTACACCGAGGACGAGGCACCGAACACCAAGGGCGGCGTGGACAAGCGCACCGTGCTGAAGCTGGATCCGCGTCTGGCACCAGTCAAGGCCGCCGTGCTGCCGCTGAGCCGCAACGAGAACCTCTCGCCAAAGGCCAAGGACTTGGCTGCCGAGCTGCGCAAGCGCTGGAACATCGACTTCGATGACGCCGGTGCCATTGGCCGCCGCTACCGCCGCCAGGATGAGATCGGCACCCCATTCTGCATCACCGTGGACTTCGACACCCTCGATGACCAGGCCGTGACCATCCGCGAACGCGACACCATGGCCCAGGAACGCGTGTCCCTGGACCAGGTCACCGCCTACCTTTCCGAGCGTCTGAACGGAGCCTAGAGCCCGATGAACGAACTGGAATTCCGCCCATGGCGCTCCGGGGATGACCTGCAGCTGCTGCAGATCTTCGGTGACCCGCGCTCGCCGCAGGCCCACCAGGACCGCACCATGCTGCGCGAGAACAGCGATGCGCCGTTCTCCCGCACGCTGGTAGCCACCATTGATGAAGTGGCTATCGGCGCCGGCGTGGTGTTCGCCTCTTCGCTGCACCCGCAGCGGCTATGGCTCTATGTCGAGGTGGCTGCCGAACAGCGCCGCACCGGCGTAGGCACCGCGCTGGTTCAGCAGCTGCGCAAGCAGATCCCTGCGGGCCAGGCTACGGAGCTCAAGGCCCGCTATACCGTGACCGCCGGAGATCCGGCGGCCGCGGCGGCAGGCTTCTGCCAATCGCTGGGCCTGGGCGAAATCCAGGTCTCACGCGATGTCATCCTGGAACCGGGTGCCTTGGCTGAACCGGTTTTCGACACCAATGACCGGGTGATCGAGGACCTGTCCACCGGCAGCGTGGAATTGACCAAGCTGGTCATGGACTTCTACAACGCCGTGCACACCGATTGGGATCCGGCCAAGATGACCGTGGGTTCGGCCCAGAGGATGCTGCTCGACGAGCACACCGGTGCGCAGGGCGCGCTGGTGCTGCGCGACAAGCCCAAGCGCGATGGCGGCGTTCCGCTGGCCTTCGCCGTGAGCTACGTGCCGGCGCGTGAGAACGCCCCGACCGACGTGCTGGTAGGCCACAACCCTGCCTTCAGCGATGACGAAGTGGCCGAAGCGGTGCGCGACATGGTCGCCATGCTCATCCACCAGTACCCGGTGAAGCTGGAAGTCGACTCGTCGATGTTCGTTCTCTCATCGTTGATCGATGCGTTGGCAGCGGTTGACCAGGCCACCGTCATTTCCACCACGCATATCCTCGCCAGCGACGCGGCGAAGTAGTGCAAGCAGAGACGGGACTCGCCTAGCGGGTCCCGTCTTTTGCCATTTCCACTCAGACTTCTCTTCTTGAAAGAACGCCGTTGACTACCACCACCATGACCGCGCAGGTACGTACCGGCGGAAAGTTCCTGTTCACCGTGCTGGCAATCGCCTCGGGCTTGCTGCTGTGCGTGCAGTCGCGCATCAACGGAGCGCTGGGCGCGAAACTAGGCGATCCCATCGCGGCCTCAACCATCAGCTTCGGTGTGGGGCTGGCGGCATTGATCCTGCTGGCCCTCCTTGTTCCCGCAGTGCGCAGCTCGGTACGGCAAGTGCCCCGTGCCTTGGCCCAAGGCAGGTTCCCGCGCTGGTATCTGGTGGCCGGAGCGGTGGGCGCCTTGATTGTCTTCAGCCAGGCCGCAGCAGTTCCGCTGATCGGCGTCGCGCTGTTCACCGTCTGCCTGGTCACCGGCCAGTCCATCGGTTCCATGTTCATGGACCGAGTAGGATTCGGCGGAGCCACGCCGCGCAAAATCAATGCCTTGCGCCTGCTGGGCGTGGTGCTGACCATTCTCGGAGTGATTTGGGCTGTGAGCCCGCGTGGCGCAGATGCCCAGCTTTCCACGTTGCTGCTGCCAATGGCGTTGTCGATGGCGGTCGGGATGCTCATGGGCTTCCAAGGAGCGGCCAATGGCGTGCAAGCGGCAGCCTATGGCAGCGCAACCGCGGCCACCTTGGTGAACTTCGCGGTCGGCTTCGTGGTCCTGGTTCTCGTGATGATCGTGCGGCTGCCCGCTGGCGTAGAGCTGCATCCGCTGCCCAGTACCTGGTTGCACTACATCGGAGGGCTGCTTGGCTGCCTGTTCGTTGGCATCACGGCGATGGTGGTCAAGCGGCTCGGCGTGCTGGTCACCAGCCTGGCTGCCGTGGGCGGCCAGCTGGTGGGTTCGCTGCTGCTGGACGCGTTCTTCCCGGCCCCGGGTTCGGTCATCACCACGGCCACGGTCATGGGCACCTTGCTGACGTTGCTCGCCGTCGGCCTGGCGTCGGTTTCCGGGGCGCGGAACGCGAAGAAAGTGCACTCCCAAAGCTCAGCTGCGTGACGCGAAGAGCGCACCGCGATCTCGCCGTTTACCCTCCGTTTTCCTCGGCGACCTATGCTGGAATCCATGAACTCACAGCACTTGGAAAAGGGCTCGGCCGGTGAAGTCTTCAAAGTCTTCCTCAAGCTCGGCCTGACCTCTTTTGGCGGTCCCATAGCCCACCTGGGTTACTTCCGCACCGAACTGGTTGACCGCCGTCGCTGGCTTGACGACCAGCAGTACGGCCAGCTGGTCGCGCTAAGCCAGTTCCTGCCCGGCCCCGCATCCAGCCAGGTCGGTTTTGGCCTGGGGCTGCATCGAGCCGGAATGCGTGGAGCACTCGCGGCGTTCCTGGCCTTCACCCTGCCTTCAGCGGTAGTCCTGGCGGTCTTTGCTGTCGGCGCGTCGCTGTTTTCCGGACCCGTTGGAACCGGGCTGCTGTCCGGATTGAAGATCGTTGCCGTTGCCATCATCGCCCAGGCGGTATTGGGCATGGCGAAGAACCTGACCCCGGATCGCACACGCGCTGCCATCGCTGTTGTGGCCGCCGGATCGGCGCTGCTCTTGGCCGGGACTTTCGGGCAGATCCTGGCCATTGTTCTCGGCGCGCTGGCCGGATATTTCTGGTGCCGCGACTTGGAGAATACTTCTGCCACGGCGTTGCACTTTCCAGTATCAAAGGCCTTGGGCATCAGCTGCTTGCTGCTGTTTGCAGTCTTGCTCTTTGGGTTGCCGGTGCTCGCCTTGGCCACCGGCTGGGACCTGGTGGCCTTCATTGACGCGTTCTACCGTTCCGGCGCCCTGGTCTTTGGCGGCGGGCACGTGGTCCTGCCGCTGCTCGAAAGTGCAGTTGTCGATCCCGGGCTGATCAGTTCCCAAGAATTCCTCACCGGATATGGTGCAGCCCAGGCTGTGCCCGGACCGCTGTTCACCTTTGCCGCGTTCCTCGGTGTCCTGGTCGAATCCGGACCGGGCGGAGCGCTCGGTGCACTGATTGCCCTGCTGGCGATCTTCCTGCCCGGTTTCCTCCTGCTGCTTGGCGTTCTGCCTTATTGGAATCGGGTGAGCCACTGGCCTGCAGCGCGGGCCATCATGCGCGGCGCGAATGCGGCAGTGGTCGGGGTGCTCGCTGCCGCGCTGTACAACCCGGTCTTCACCTCAGCGATTACTTCCGCTTCCGCCTTCGTGCTGGCCTTGGCCTGCTTTGTGCTGCTCACCGCGTGGAAGATGGCCCCATGGATTGTCGTCGCCATCGGGGCGCTCGGGGGAATGCTGCTGGGTGTGGTTGCCTAGGCCAGCTCGGTGAACTGCACCGTCCCGTCCTCGTTGGCGATGGCCAGTACCGGGCCGGATTCGCACGCCAGATATTCATCGATTCGGGCCAGCACCGATACCTCGGCCCGGTCATCCAACGCGGAGCCGGCCGAAGCAATCCATATTAACGACAGCTCTCGGCGTGCTTTGAGCTGTGCGGCCATCGGTTCGGAAGCCGCGGGAGCAACAATGACCACTGCCCGGCGCGTTACAGCGTCCCGGGTGGTGGTGGACTTTCCGGAAGACCCTGCCTTCGCATCCTTGTCCGTGCGCCACAGCGCAAAGTGGTAGCTGGCCACGGCTGCGGTCGCTACCAGCCAGCCCAGCGGCGCGCGTACCGTGTTCAGCAGCGAATCAAGACGCGATTCGGGTTCCAGATAGAACTCGAAAATCCGGTACCCGAAGACCAGCAGGGAAATCAGGGCAACGAGGGAACTGGCTCCGAAAAACAGGACCAGGTAGGCGCTGCGTGATTCTGCAGGGGAGGGTTTCCAAGGCTTGAAATGCCAGAGCCAGGCCGCGGTTCCGAACCCGAGCAATCCGAGGCCATGGCCTAGCAGGTCCGCGGAGTAGCTCACCGAGACGGTGGACCCGATTGCTGCGAAGAGCGCATTGACCACCATGCCCAAGCCGGTGGCCAGCACGGCCAAGCTGACGGCACTCAGCGCCAGCCGCGCAGCACTGATTACCGCGCGCGAACGCAAACCCGTATGAAGCTGGGATTGGTGGTAGATCCATACAACCGCGCTGGCTATGAGAATTGCCAAGAGGTTGGGGCCGCCCTCGTGGAAAAGGCCGGCGCGTTCCTGCGCGGTCCACGCTTGCGGCCAGACCCAGGAAAACAGCTCCGCGATCATCAGCAAGAATGCCAAGGCCGGTGCGGCCAGACCCAGAACAACCAGCAGAATATTGTTCAGGAGATCGGCCATCTGCTGGACTCGGCGCAGCTTCCAATGCCAAACCCACAAGCCCAGGGAACCTGCCAGCCAGATCAGCGCAGCCAGCAGATTCGGCATGCCGGTGGGGCCCGCCAGAGTGCCTTCCGGCCGGATCAAGATTTCCAGCGAGGCCTTCAGCGTCGCCACCAGCGACAACGCAAAGAGCACCAGGCTGAAGTAATTTCCAACAGTGGCCGCCAGCTGCGCGAACTGCCGTGGTGCGGTTCGCGCAGAAGCGATCTGGCGGTGCTGCCACAGGCACACCGCACCCCAGCCCAAGGCCACAGCCAGCGTCGACTGCCACGCATAGTTGGGAGAAGAAGAAACAAATCCCGCCAGCAATCCCAGTAGGGCGCAGCTGCTGGCGGCCAGAGTGACAAGATAGACGGCCGAAGCCTGCAAAGACCAGATGGCTGAATCGAAGGCCGTTGGCCGGGCCAACCGCTTGCGGACAGAACGCCACAACAGCCATGCCAACGGGATGCCGACCAGGGCGAAGGTGAGGGCCATCGCCAGCTGATCGGTGCTCACCTGTTGCGCATTGAACCCATGGAAGACAGCAGTGAAGAGGGCGGATAGACCGGTGGCTGTGACCATGAGCAGCACGAACAGCAAGCTGTGCAGGATTACCGGACGCAGCATGCTGCTGCTTTGCGCGTTAAGTACCGGGGCGTTGGTGGCCATCAGTAACCCATCTCCTTCTCGGTGCACAGCCCGACCTGCCACGGCATGCGCTCAATCAACCAAGTTCCATTAATCTTGCGCAGTTCGAAGACATCGTCGTAGGCGGACAGATCCGGCAAGGGAAGGAATTGGCTGTCCCGGGTATCGAACCGTACATGGACGGTTGCGCTGTTCGTCCCGACCGAGCTGCGCAGCAGCTGCACGTCAAGGGGCTGGGTGTTGTAGGGTTCTGGATTGCATAAGGACCGGGACTGGCCATCAATGGTGTAGTCCTGCATAGTCTGCATATTCTCGGCCTCAAAGGCAATTAGATATCTTTGCACCACTCCTTCGGGGGTGCTTTCCTCGTAGGGCTGCGGGGCAGAGCGCAGGGACACTACGAGCAACGCGGCTATAACCAAAGCCACAATGGCGGCAGCCAGGGCGAGCAGGACAGCCCGAGCCGCCGAAAATTTACTTGTCATTGCACTATTTTGAGCCACCGGAGGATAATAATCCAGTGCCGGGACATCAAGGTTTGATGAAGATCTCAGTTACTGATTTGCGTTCATGCGGGATAATGGATGGGTGACGACCCTGACTGATGCGCCAACCAACACTCCGACCCTCAAGCTGCCACCGTTGCAGCTGGGCAAGCTGACCATTGATACCCCGGTGGTTCTTGCTCCGATGGCTGGGGTGACCAACCGCGCCTTCCGCCGCCTGTGCCGCGAATACGGCGGCGGGCTGTACGTGACCGAAATGGTCACCGCCCGCGCGCTGGTGGAACGCAACCCTGAATCATTGCGCATCATCTCGCACGATCCCGACGAGGAAATCCGCTCCATCCAGATCTACGGCGTGGATCCTGGAACTGTGCGCGCTGCGGTACGCATGGTGGTTGATGAGAACCTTGCCGACCACGTTGACTTGAACTTCGGCTGTCCGGTCCCCAAGGTCACCCGCAAGGGCGGCGGCTCGGCCCTGCCTTGGAAATCAGACCTGTACACCTCGATCATCGAGGCAGCGACCTCAGAGGCGGCCAAGGGCGATATCCCGCTGACCGTGAAGATGCGCATCGGCATCGACAAGGACCACCTGACCTACTTGGAGTCCGCCAAGATTGCCCGCGACCACGGCGCCGCGGCAGTTACCTTGCATGCGCGCACCGCCGGGCAGTACTACGCGGGACACTCCGACTGGGACGCCATCACGACTCTGCGCGAGGCCATGGATGACATGCCGGTGCTGGGCAACGGCGATATCTTCAGCGCCGAGGACGCCATTGAAATGGTGGAGCAGACCGGTGCCGCCGGGGTCATGGTGGGCCGCGGCTGCCAGGGCCGCCCATGGATCTTCGGCGATCTGCAGGCCGCCTTCGAGGGCCGCGAGGACCGTTTCCGCCCGGGCGTGCGCAAGGTCGCCGATACCGTCTACCGCCACGGCGAACTGCTCACCGAGTTCTTCGAAGACGAGGGCAAGGGCATGCGCGATATCCGCAAGCACATCGCCTGGTACTTCAAGGGCTACCCGGTAGGCGGCGAAATCCGCTCGCAGCTGGCCCAGGTCCCATCCTTGGCCGTCCTGCGCGAGCTGCTGGACCAGCTCGACTTGGACCTGCCGTACCCGGGCGAAGCCGCTGAAGGCACCCGTGGCCGTGCCGGGCATCCGAAGAAGACCCACGTGCCCGATGGCTGGCTGGATAACCGCGTGATGTCCGATGCCCACCGTGAAATGATCAAGGCCGCCGAGCTGGATATCTCCGGCGGCTAGCCAACGCCGGATAATCACGGCTACGCCACTAGTGGATAACTCCTCAATGCTGGCAAAGAGTTACTAGACTAGGAACTATGACTCAGATCCCCGGATATACCGAAGCCGACCAGCAGCGGTGGGTGCCTGAACCAGCAAAGAAGTCTTACCGTACTGCCTTTGAGCGTGACCGCGCCCGCGTGCTGCACTCTTCGGCCTTGCGCCGTTTGAGTGCCAAGACCCAGGTTGTGGCGCCGAACCAGAATGACTTCGTGCGCAACCGGCTCACCCACTCCTTGGAAGTGGCCCAGGTGGGCCGCGAGCTCGGTGCGGCACTTGGCTGTGATCCGGATGTTGTCGACACCGCCTGCTTGGCGCACGACCTGGGTCATCCGCCCTTTGGCCACAATGGCGAGAAGGCATTGGACAAGGCCGCCAAGGACATTGGCGGGTTTGAGGGAAATGCGCAGACCCTGCGTTTGCTCACTCGCTTGGAAACCAAGACCTTCCGGCATAACGGGCATTCTGCCGGGCTGAACCTCTCGCGCGCTTCACTGGATGCAGCGTGCAAGTACCCGTGGCTCAAAGCCGATGCGCCAGAGGTCAACGGCAAGAAAACCAAGAAGTTCGGTGTCTATGAAGATGACGCGATCGTCTTCAACTGGCTGCGCAATGTTCCTGAAGCCACCGCCGGGACTGTTTGCATGGAAGGCCAGGTCATGGACTTGGCTGATGATATTTCCTACTCGGTTCACGACGTGGAAGATGCAATTGTCGGAGGCAAGCTGCAGCTGCGCTGGCTCAACCAGCAGCTGCAGCGCGAACGCGCGGTGCAGGTCACCCAGGAGTGGTACCTGCCCGGCATCGACGAGGCAGATATCGACGCTGCCTTGCGCCGGCTGGAAGCCAGCGAAGAATGGGTGGCGCATTACGACGGGTCGCGCCGGTCGATGGCGGCCCTGAAGGACATGACCAGCCAATTCATTGGCCGGTTCGCCTCGGCGGCAATGGATGCCACGCGGGCGCGCTTTGGCGAAGGGAATCTGACCAGGTACAACGCGAGCCTGATCGTGCCCGAAGAGACCGAGCATGAGATTGCAGTGATGAAGGGCATCGCGGCCAGCTATGTGATGACCGACGAGGTGCGCCAGCCTCTCTACGCGGATCAGCGCACGCTGCTGGCTGAACTGGTAGAGCTGCTCTTCGAGACCGGCAGGGACAATCTGGAGCCGATCTTCGCCGCGGATTGGGATGACGCAGCCGATGAGGCCGCCCAGCTTCGCGTGGTGATCGACCAGGTCGCCTCGCTGACTGACATTTCAGCCACCGAATGGCATTCGTATCTGGTCAAGGGCGAAGCCCCAGAGACCAAGTTGTTCTAGAAGGGAATCATGGCAGGGCTGATCAAGCGTGAAGACATCGACGAGGTGCGCAACCGGGTAGACCTGCGCGAGGTCGTCGAATCCTATGTCACGCTCAAATCCGCGGGCATCGGCTCGTATAAAGGCCTGTGCCCTTTCCATGATGAGCGCAGTCCTTCTTTCCACATCCGTCCGCAGCTGGGAACCTTCCACTGCTTCGGCTGCGGCGAGTCCGGCGACGTGATCGCCTTCATCCAGAAAATGGACCACTCCTCATTCACCGAGACCGTGGAACTGCTGGCCGCACGCATCAACTACGAACTGCATTATGAGGATGGGGGACCGGGCCCGCGCCGCGAGGACTACGGCAAGCGCCAGCGTCTGGTCGATGCGCACAAGGTCGCCGAGGAATTCTTCCGCGCCCAGCTGGCTACCGAGGAAGGATCCGCTGGACGCGAGTTTTTGGCCGGCCGCGGTTTCGACCCGGAAGTGACCGCCCAATTCTCCGTGGGCTATGCACCCAAGGGCTGGGACGCGCTGCTCAAGCACCTGCGGTCCAAGGGCTTTGCCGATGATGAGTTGAAGCTGACCGGCATGTTCTCCGAGGGCAACCGGGGAATCTATGACCGCTTCCGCGGACGAGTGATGTGGCCGATCCGCGACCTGTCCGGTGCCACCATCGGTTTCGGTGCACGCAAGCTCTACGAAGATGACCAGGGCCCGAAGTACCTGAACACCCCCGAGACCTCCTTGTACAAGAAATCGCAGGTGCTCTACGGCCTGGACCTGGCCAAGAAGCAGATCTCCAAGAACCGCCAGATTGTCGTGGTGGAAGGCTACACCGACGTGATGGCCTGCCATTTGGCCGGCATCACCACTGCGGTGGCGACCTGCGGCACCGCCTTCGGTACCGACCACATCAAGATCGCCCGACGGCTGCTGCAAGATGATGGCACCGGGGGAGAAGTGATTTTCACCTTCGACGGCGATGCTGCAGGCCAGAAAGCCGCGCTGCGCGCCTTCGAAGAGGACCAGCGCTTTATTGCCCAGACCTATGTCTGTGTTGAACCAAGCGGCGCTGACCCTTGCGATCTGCGGCTGCATCGTGGAGATGAAGCGGTCCGCGAACTGATCGAACTCAAGCGGCCACTGTTTGAATTCGCCATTCGTGCAGAGCTGAAGAAATTCAATCTGAACACCGTTGAGGGTCGAGTGCAGGCACTGCGCCAGACCGCCCCGATCGTCGCCCAGATCAAGGACTCGGCCATCCGCCCGGCCTATGCCCGTGAATTGGCTGGCTGGCTCGGAATGAACAACGAGGACGTCAACCGCTCGGTGGGCGCCTCCATCAAACGCGCCCGGCTGCCGAAGAACGCTGAAGCGCAGGCACAGCGCCCGCAGCCTGGAGAGGCTGAGCAGGCGCTCCCGGCTGCACCGGCATTCGAGCGTCCGGATCACCGCGACCCGGTAATGCGACTTGAACGCCAAGCCCTGGAGGTAGTGATCCAGCAGCCCCAGCGGTTGAAGGGCGAGCAGTGGCAGGCATTCTACGAGGCTCGCTTCCTGGCCCCGGCGCACTCTGCTGTCCATGATGGCATCGTGGCCGCGTCCAGCGCAGGCGCGTCCGCGACCTCCTGGGTTGAAGTCATTCGCGACGAAGTCCCCGAGCAGTTGCGCAGCTTCGTTTCAGAACTCGCAGTGACCAGCATTCCGGCATCTGACGAACACAGCCTGAACCGCTACTGCGCCGACATCATCAACGGCTTGATTGAGCTTCAAATCACACACCGCAAGGCTGAGCTGATCGGCCGCTTGCAGCGTGCTGAAATGGCACCAGAAGGCGAAGAATATGCCCAGATCAACCGGGAACTGATGGAACTGGAGATGCGCCGGAGGATCCTTCGCGGAACCTAGGATCCCGATTTTGCATTCGCGGGAATCTTGGGTAAAGTTATATCTCGTTGCAATCCTCCATAGCTCAATTGGCAGAGCATTCGACTGTTAATCGAAGGGTTACTGGTTCAAGTCCAGTTGGAGGAGCTCGCAAGAAGGTTCCGGCTCGCATTCGCGAGTCGGAACCTTTTATTTTCGCCTGAAACCGGAATTCTGGCACCTAGCCCTGACTAGCCTCGCCAGGAAAAAGCCGAGTTAGGTAGCAGGGGCCAGTTGCCGGACCAGCGGCGGGTATTTTGCCTAGCGGATTCAGGCAGCAGGGTTCCACAAGCGCCGGGATTCCAGATACCAGAAGTACGAGAAAAGGCTGATCTCGAACCATTCGACAATGAATAGGGCCTCCTGGATGCCCGCGGCCAGCAGGATCGGCCAGGCAATCAATCCAATGAGCATCAGCACCAGGATGATTGCGTAGTGCAGCTTCTTGCCTCCGCTGGTGTCCATCGCGCACAGCGGCTTGTGGTCCAGATGGCTGGCAATGGCGATGCCCATGGAGAAGATCAGCAGGAATGCTGCGCTGGCATGCACGCCCGCGAACTGCTTGCCTTCCACGGTTCGCCACAGCAGCAGCAGGACAAAGCCGACCAGGAGCAGGGTGCTCAGCAAACCGAGCGCTTTGGTCGCGGTGCTGTGGAACAGCGCGCGATGCGGAGCGCGGCTAGTCCTGATTCCCAGCCAGATGAATACCGAGCTGACGACGAGAACCGCAATAACCGATACCTGCACGGAGAAGATGAGCCGCCTCTGCTCGCCCAGGTGCAGCTGCGCCAGCGTTTCACCCAGCTTGGTGGGAACCAAGGCGACGAACATGGCGTAGAAGCCGGCCAAATTCAGTGCATAGTCCTCCAGCTCGTCTCCGGTGTAAACCACCAGCAGTACCCCGGTAGTCACCAGCATCGCAACGAACAAGTCCCGTGCCGGACCCAGGTAATAGGAACTCAGGGAGTCTTCAATGCGCTGGTTGGCAATGCCATAGATGACGATGGCAACGACAAGGAGCAGGGGCACCGCGAGCAGCATGAGGCGCACATAGCGCAATGTACTGCGGCCCGGGGAGTGTTCAAGGGAAGTGGCCATAAGTGCATTCTGTAATGAATCGCCCAGGTTTTGCCAACGGGCCCGCCTAGCGCAGGGAAATTCCCGGGAGAATCGCAGGCATCGGTCCGCGGGCCAGATGCACCTGCTGGAACACCTGAATGGCGCACGTCAATCGCCCGCACTTGGCTTCCGGAAACTGCAGCTGCCTTGGGCAGCTCGGCTGGAGCCGAATCCGGGGCAAGCTAAATTGTCGGTAGGCACTGGCCTGATTCTTGAAGAGTCAGCAAAGACTCTTTTCGGCCGAAGTCCTCATCCGCTTGGGCTGATATCCGCCTCGGCGCCAGCGTGGCGCCGTCTTCACTCGAAGGAAGCTTTCATGTCTGTACAAAATCCGGTCGATCCGAACATGGTGCCACCGGCACCGCCTGCCAAGAGCTCAGCTGGCAAGGGCCTGGGCATTGCGGCCCTGGTCGTGGCCATCGTTGCATTGGCCCTGTGCTGGGTACCGAACGTCAACAACTTTGCCGCCGTGCTCGGTTTCATTGCTCTGGTACTGGGCATCGTCTCGCTCATTGTCGCTTCCAAGCGCCGTGGCAGCAAGGGCTTGGGCGTTGCATCGAGCATCATCGCCATCGTAGCCATCGTTCTTGTGTTCGCCACCCAGGCAGCCTATGTGAAGGCGATCGACGAGGTCGCCAACGGCATTGCCGACGCTTCCGACGGCGAAGTGGCGGCACCGGCTGAGATCATCGAGCAAGCCGAAGACGAAACACAGGTATTGGCCTTGGGGCAGGCCGCTGCTGTTGGCGAGTATTCGGTCAACGTCAGTGCGGTGAACCTGGATGCCGGCGCACAGATCGCCAAGGCAAATGAGTTCAACCAGGAGGCCGAAGGCCAGTATGTCCTCGTGGACCTTTCTGTTGTCTACAACGGAGAAGAAGAAGGCGACGCATGGCTGGACCTTAATCCAGAGCTGGTGGGCTCGGATGCAAGCATCTACAGCACCAGCAGCGCGACTGCGATCACCGCCAAGCCGGGCATGCACGTTCCTACCTTGGCCAAGGGCGGGAAGGGAAGCTACCAGGTGGTCTTCGACGTGCCGGCCGAGGCCGTGGCAGACGCGAAAATCCGCATGAGCGAAACGCTCTCGTTCACTGACGACTCGGTGCTCTGGGCTGCGAAGTAGCTCGAATTCGCAGAGGTTCCGCTATCCCATCAGGGGTGGCGGAACCTCTTTTCTTTTGCCCTGGCGGCGAGGAAGCCCGCAGCTCGCGGATTGCGACCACAACATGAACACCGAAAATAGGAAGATCGGGAAAATTTTCAAGGAATTCCCCGCGCTGCCGGATCTCGGAAATACGCGAGAACCCGGGGCAATTCGCTCGCTCTCATTTGCTTCTCATGGACGCGCCATAATCCTCTCACCACCGCCTAATGCGCTCCTCACAAGGGTCTTTTAATGTTCAAAGCATGAATCGCCGCATACTTCTCATCCTCATGGTGTTGGCCGTGCCAGCGGGACTGGCCGGCGCCAGCCAGGCACTTGCCGACAAGGCCAATCCGCCCATCCCGCATCAGCAGCCAATCATTGTCCAGCTCTCACCGGCTCCCGAGCCCGCTGCTGCACAAGCGCAAGCTGAGGAGCTGATCGCCAATGGCTGATATCCATGAGCACCAGGGATCAACGGTGTCGGCACGGTTGCGCATTGTCGGGTGGATCGTGCTCACTACTGCACTGGCCCTGCTGGCCGTAACGGTTTCGATGCGTTCGATCATGTCCGGCCAAGTAGCCGAAGCTGCCAACGTGGGCATCGCGCAGGAAATCGAGGAGTTCCGGACCTTCGCCGCCGAGGGACTGGACCCGAAGACAGCTCGCCCGTTTTCCTCAATCGGTGAATTGATGGAACGCTATCTGGCCCGCCAGCAGCCGATGGCCGGCGAAGCGATTCTCGCGCAGGCCAATGGACGGGTGCTCACCGCAGGCACCGCAGCCAACCAGGCCGGGACCTGGCTGGCTGATGATCCCGTGCTCCTGGGCCGTATTCTCGATGACGCGAAGACCTCCGGAATCCTGGAGAGCAACCACGGGACGGTTCGCTGGGCGAAGGCCGAGGCCAAGGATGCCTCCGGAGCCAGCGGGGCGGGGCACCAAGCCCATCTGGTCGTCGCGCACTTCATTGGCGGGGCCCAGGAAGAAGCCAACCGGCAGGCAACCATGCTCTTCGGCGTGGCCGCCGGGGGACTGGCCTTGACCGCGGGAATCGCCTGGTTGGCAGCTGGGCAGATCATGCGTCCCATCCGCACCATGAGCGAAACCGCCGCTTCGATTAGCGCCAATGACCTCTCGGCCCGCATTCCGGTCGAAGGACGCGACGACTTGGCGCAGCTGGCCAGGACACTGAATGCGATGCTTGACCGGGTTGAAGCTTCGCATCTGGCCCAACGCCACTTCATCGCCGAAGCACGAGAGCACCTGGGAAGCCCGCAACGCAAGATGGCAGCTGCCTTGCAGAAGCTCAACGAGGAAGAGGTGCCCCGGAAGCAACGCGGCAGGATCATCAGCACCGCGCAGGCGCACATTTCACTGATGGGGCAGACGCTTGCCGACCTGGAATTGCTGGCGCAAAGCTCGGACCCGGACTTCATCCAGCGCCGAATGGTGCCCGTCGGCGAAGTCACGGCGGACGTTGCCGCGGCAGCCGCCCGCCCGGGCGCCTACCCGGACCGCCGATTCCGCATAGCCGAGTCTGCCAAGGCCCAGGCGTGGCTTGATCCGCTGCGCGTTGCCCAGGCCATGCACCAACTGATCCAAAATGCCGTCGCGCATACCGAGGATGGAGAAAGCATCCGGATCGGTTCTGCCGCAGCAAAGGGCATGGCCAGCTTCTGGGTTGCCAACGATGGACCGGCGTTGGACCCGGACCAGGCCCGTGCCCTGCTGGAAAACTATCGCAGTGCCCCGGAAGCCGGCCAGCAGGGATCCGGCATGGGCTTGGGCTTGGCCGTGGTGAAAGCGGTCGCGCAAGCCCACGGCGGCACGGCCTGGGTGGAATCCGGAAACGGCAACGGGACCAGTTTCGGATTTTCCCTCCCGCAAGCTGATGCCGGACAAGGCATCCGCTGCGAAGAAGAATTCGCCCAATCCATGGCCAGCAGCCTGGGCGGTGAGTCATGAGCATCAAGCCAACTGCGCCACGCTCGGGATTCCGCTACACCGCCCAGCGGTCCATGGACCAGGCCGCGGAACAGGGCAACGCCGGTGCGGCACGAAGCCGCTGGAGCAAGCAGAACGCAGCGCGAATCATCGCCGCACTGGTCTTACTGGGCTTTCTCGGCTGGTGCGCCTATGGAGCCTTCGGCCCAGATGCGGGGACAGTGCAGGCATTGCCAGCCCAAGGGGCCCTGACCCTGGCGGTCTTCGCCTTGGCCATCTGGCTCTGGGTCTTCTCGCCAGTAGGCGATACCTTTATCGCCTTGGGCGCAGCAGTGGTGCTGGTGCTCATGGGCGTGCTGCCCGAAGCCGACCTGTTCTCCTCGCTGGGAGAAGACACCATTTGGCTCTTGCTGGCCGCCTTCGTGATCGCGGCGGGGATCACCGCCACGGGACTGGCTACCCGCGCCGCAGCATGGATAGCCGCAGGGGCGAACACCCCGCGGCAGCTGATCCACCTGACTACCGGCGTGCTGGTGGCTACCGCATTCGCGGTGCCGTCCACTTCCGGGCGCGCGGCCCTGGCCATTCCGGTCTTCCTTGCCCTGGCCAAGGCGCTGGCGGATCGCCGCCGCATCGTCCTGGCCCTGTCCCTGGTTTTCCCCTCGGTTATCCTGCTTTCGGCAGTGGCATCCTATCTGGGCGCCGGAGCGCACCTGATCACCAGCCAGATCCTCGCCACCGCGGGCCATGAAGGATTCTCCTTCGCCGGCTGGCTGGTCTACGGATTGCCGCTGGCTTTCGTTTCCTCCCATCTGTGCGCCGAGCTGGTGCTGTGGATGTTCACCCGCAAGGAGGACCGCGCAGAACCGCTGGCGGTGGGCATCGAGCGGCTGCAGCAGTATTCGCCGGTGCCGCTCTCGGGCCCGCTCACGGTGGGGCAATCCAGGGCAGCGCTGCTGGTCTCGGCTGTGGTGGTGCTCTGGTGCACCGAGCCCCTGCACCAGCTCCATCCCGCCATCGTGGCCCTGCTTGGTTCATTGCTGGTAGCCAGCCCGGGATATGGCTCTGTAGGCCTGGCCAAGGCATTGAAGGCGGTGCCGTGGTCGATGCTCATCTTCATGGCCGCGACCCTCACCCTGGGCACGGCGCTCGCCGGAAGCGGAGCCGCCGAATGGCTGGCCCGCAAGGTGCTTGGCCCCGTCGAGCAGCTCGGCGCTGCCGCACCCTGGGTCTTCACCGTCCTCGTGGTGGTGGTCTCTGCCGCGGCGCATCTGGTCATCCAGTCCCGTTCGGCCCGCTCAGCGGTGCTGATTCCGCTGGTGGTCTCGCTGGCCCCGGGCGTCGGGGTCAACGCGGTAGCCATTGCCCTGGCTTCCACCGCCGCTGCCGGTTTCTGCCACACACTGACCAGCAGCTCGAAGCCGGTGAACCTGTTCTCCGAGATCGAGGGCATCGAAACCTATAAGCCGGCAGACCTGCTGCGCCTGAGCGCGGTGCTCGGACCGCTCATGGTCCTGCTGGTCCTGGTCTTCGCCTTCTGGATCTGGCCGGCCATGGGACTGCCGCTGTTTCTCTGAACCACCTCGTAGCTTCACATCTCATCGCATTCATCCTCACTGAAAAGGACAACGAATCATGGCACACGCACTTCCACAACGCATCCTGGTCGCCCCTTCCGGATTCAAGGAATCCCTCGACGCGGCGGCAGTCGCGGCGGCCATCGGCGCCGGGGTTCGCCGGGCCTTGCCCGGAGCCACGGTCAAGGCAGTGCCCATCGCCGATGGCGGCGAAGGCACCGCAGAAACCTTGGCGTGCGCTACCGGCGGCCACCTGGTGCCAATGGCAGTCACCGGTCCGGTCGGACAGCAAGTCGAGTCCCACTACGCCATGCTCGGTGGCGAAGCGGCCGGAACGGCAGTCGTCGAAATGGCCGCCGCTGCGGGCCTGCGGCTGGTTCCCCGCGACCAGCGGGATCCGGGAACCACCACCAGCTACGGTGTGGGCGAGCTGATCGCGGCCGCCATTGATGCCGGGGCCTCCAAGATCCTCGTGGGCTGCGGCGATTCGGGTACCTCGGATGGCGGCATGGGGGCATTGCAGGCGCTGGGTGCACGAATCCTTGATGCCAACGGCCATGAGGTCAAGGCCGGCGGCAACTACCTCGGATCGGTGGACCGGTTGGATCTGTCCGGCCTGCACCCGGCCCTGGCTGCCGGGAATGTCCGGATCACCATGGCGCTGAACCCGCACAATGTGCTGACCGGCCCGCGCGGAGTGGCCCGCGTTTTCGGTCCGCAGAAGGGGGCAACTCCGGAACAGGTCGAAATCATGTCAGCAGGTTTCGAACGCTGGGCCTCGATCCTGCGGCGCGATGCGCTGGAGTCCTCGCGCTCCACGGATTTCGCTTTGGCCCCGGGGACGGGTGCTTCGGGCGGGCTGGGCGCTGGCTTGGCGGCGGTGGGGGCGGTGCTCTTGCCTCGCTTCCAGGCGATCCTGGACTCGGGCTTGGCCGGCATCGATCTGGACTCGATGCTGCGCGGAGCGGATCTGGTCATCACCGCAGAAGGCGCCATCGACTTCCAGACGCCCAAGGGCAAGGTGCCGGCGGAGGTAGCGCGGCGCGCGGCGCTGCATGGGGTGCCGGTAGTGGCCCTGGCAGGAACTCTGGGCCGCGGCTGCCGAGACGTGCACGATATCGGAATTGACGCCATTGCCTCGATCATGCCGATCCCGATGACGCTGCAAGAAGCAGTGGATGACGGGGAACGGCTGCTGATCGAAGCGGCCGAACGCTTCATGCGCACCATCATTCTGGGTGCATCAATGGCAGCAGCCCGGCTCAGCCCGCGCGAGGCTTGGTAGCAGCCAGCGGACTCGCCCTGAATAGGAACAGGCGTGCTGTCTTGCTAGAGCACGTAGGAGGCGATGAGCTGAGAGAGGGCCCGGACATCAACTTTGCCCTTGAACTCCAGACGAACTTTGCCCAACCCGCTGAACCACAGGTCCAGCTCCGCATCCAGATCGAAGGTTCCAGCTGTTTCAACGGAGAACGACTGGACTTTCGAATACGGTAACGAGGTGTAATCCCGCTTTTTGCCGGTCATGCCTTGCACATTGACGGCGATGAGTCTCTTGTTGCTGAAGACCACGTAGTCGCGTGCACCCTTGAAAGCGCTTAGTAGCTCTTCGCCAGTGACCATCATGGGTACGATCTCCGGTGCGACTTGTGAAAGGTCCCATGGGCCCAATTTGAAGACAGAGGAATTATTGAAATCAATCATGTAAAGAGCGTACGAAGGATGAGGGACAAATAGGCGACGACTGATTTCCCGAATCATGGCTGAGAGCCCAACTTGTCGGTACTTTCAGGTACGGTGAAATAATCAAATCTTCAACCAACAATGGGGGTCAGCGTAAATGCAACTTCGATCAAAAGTAGACTTCAGCACTGCGGTAGAAGATGTAAGGGACTATTTCGGGACCATGGGAAACGGTCGGCCCAAGTATTCTGGATCGCGCTTTGAAACTCTTGGTGAAGGTGTCGATACTGATCCACATCGAATCACTGCGACCGACTTGGTGGCGGTATCGATGCTCTCCGTTGACGTGCCAGCGCAGGCTTCCTTGGGAATCCTCGAAACGCTAGCCGAGCAAATCAGCGAATTGCTGTCCCAGATTCCGCAGGACTTGAAGTTCGAGAATTTGACGCCAGAATTATTCGAGAAATATCTCGATGAGGGATCGCCTGCGGATAAATTGTGGTCGCTTCTACGGCAACATGAAGACCCTTGGAAGGTCGGCCAAACCACGGCAAGCAAGATCATGGCTCGCAAGCGGCCGGACTTGATTCCGGTTTACGATTCGGTTGTCAAAGCAGTTGCCGGGATCGAAGGCAGTGGAGAACAATGGATCGTTTGGTACTCCGCCTTCCACGACGGTTCTTCCGAGGCCGCGGAATTTGTAGACAAGCTCAGAGCGATCAGGGCTGAGGCCGGCCAACCTCATTTGTCGTTATTACGAATTTTGGATATTGCATTATGGAAGCAAGGAAAGCGCGAAATAAGGCATTTGTAGATCGCGCCTAGGGCTTGGCCCTGAATAGGAACAGGCGTGCTGCCTTGGCCGTTGACAACGGCGTTCACGGCGGCACGCCTGTTTTTCGCGTATTCCCTAGAGCTCGATAGCTGCTACGGCCTGAACCGCGCGGGCAGCCTCGGCGCCCTTCTTGAGGAAATGCTCGAAGTAGAAGCCCTGGTGCTCGTCGTTCGAGTGGAAGTGGTGCGGGGTCAGGCTGACCGAGAAAGTAGGTACTTCGGTATCCAGCTGGACCCGCATCAAGCCGTCTACTACCGCCTGGGCAACGAAGTCGTGGCGGTAGATGCCGCCGTCAACCACGAGAGCTGCGGCTACCACGGCATCGTACTTGCCGGTCTTCGCCAGGCGCTGGGCCTGCAACGGCATTTCGTAGGCGCCGGGTACGCTGACGACATTGATGGTGTATTCCTGCCCGGAAGAATCCATCTCGGCCTTGAAGCCGGCCAGGGCCTGGTCGACGATATCCGCATGCCAGCTGGCCTTGATGAAGGCGACGTTCAATGGCTTGCTCATGAGTTGCTCCCTGATTCTGCGTGCAAATGTCTAAGTCTTTTGATCCAGCCTAGTGGCGTGGGTCTCAATGGAATAAATGGGGGAAGGGATCCGCGTAACGAATGAGCCGGTTCAGCGCCAGCCCATCAGCGGGGCCACGTGCTTGAGCACTGATTCGATGACGTGGGCGTTGTAGTCCACGCCGAGTTGGTTCGGGACAGTCAGCAGCAACGTATCCGCCGCGGCGATGGCCTCGTCCTCGGCGAGTTTCTTGGCTAGTTCATCTGGCTCCCCGGCATAGGACTTGCCGAAGACCGCACGGGTCTTGGCATCGATGTTGCCGACCTGGTCCGAGCTGTAGCGGTCGCGTCCGAAGTACTGCCAGTCGCGCTCGTCGGTCAGCGCGAAGATACTGCGGCTGACCGAGACGCGTGGTTCGCGCGCGTGGCCTGCTTCCTTCCATGCATCGCGGTAGAGCTGGATCTGTTCGGCCTGCTGTACGTGGAAGGGCTTGCCCGATTCGTCGTCCTTGAGCGTGGAGCTCTGCAGGTTCATGCCCAGCTTCGCGGCCCACACGGCCGTGGCATTGGATCCGGAACCCCACCAGATGCGTTCGCGCAAGGTGTCCGAATGCGGCTCGACGCGCAGCAGGCCCGGGGGATTGGGGAACATCGGGTTCGGGCTAGGCTCGGCGAAGCCCTCTCCGGAGAGCACCTCGAGCAGGCGCTCGGTATGCCGGCGGCCCATATCGGCATCCGATTCGCCCTCGCGCGGCTCGAAGCCGAAGTGGCGCCAGCCGTCAATGACCTGCTCGGGCGAACCACGGCTGATGCCCAGCTGCAGGCGGCGATTGGAAATCAGGTCGGCGGAGCCTGCATCCTCAGCCATGTACAGCGGGTTCTCGTAGCGCATGTCGATCACGCCGGTGCCGATCTCGATGCGGCTGGTTCGCGCGCCGATGGCAGCCAAAAGGGGGAAGGGGGAGGCGTACTGCTGGGCGAAATGGTGAACGCGGAAGTAGGCGCCGTCCGCGCCGAGCTCCTCGGCGGCGACCGCCAGGTCGATGGCCTGCAGCAGGGCGTCCGACGCGCTGCGGGTGCCTGACTGGGGGTGGTCGGTCCAATGGCCGAAGGACAAAAATCCGATGTTCTTCATGCTTGAGGCAACAAGTAATCTCGGGAGGATATTCCGCCGCCAGGGATTTCAGGCAATCAATGCGACAGGATGGGGCTTTCGGGCCGGTTCGACTCTTTGGTCTCGTCCAGTGCGGACCAGATCGCGTCAAGGGAGAGGCCGAGTACGGCCGCGACGGCGGCGATGGTGGAAAAAGCGGGAGTGGCTACACGTCCGGTCTCTATTTTCCGCAGGGTTTCGGGGGAGAGGCCGGCTTGGATCGCGACATCAAGGATGGTTCGTTCGCCGCGTGCCTCTCGAAGCAACGCGCCGAGGTTCTTGCCCTGTTCGATTTCCCGGGCGGTAAGCGGCAGTCTAACCATAATGAGACCATTATACCGGTATTAAAATACCGGTATAGTAATTGGAATGATTGAGATTCTCACAGCCAGCGAAGTAGAGCGCGCCCGCGAGACCGGACGCCTTGTCGGAAACATCCTCAATACGCTCAAGCACCGCGTGCAGGTCGGCACCAACCTTCTGGAGATCGACGCCTGGACCAAGGAAATGATCGAAGAAGCAGGAGCGGAATCCTGCTATGTCGACTACGCCCCGTCTTTCGGCAGCGGGCCCTTTGGCCATTACATCTGCACCGGCGTCAATGATGCCGTACTTCATGGCTTGCCTCGCGACTACCAGCTGGCCGATGGCGACCTGCTTACCCTGGATCTGGCCGTCACCTTGAAGGGCATCGCCTCCGATGCGGCCATCAGCTTCATCGTTGGCACCGCTGCGCGTGCAGAAGACCTGAAAATGATCGAAACCACTCAGCGCGCCTTGGATGCGGCCATTGCCCAGGCGCGTCCCGGAGCCAAGGTCGGTGACCTGTCCTTCGCCATCGGGTCGGTGCTCACCGCCGAAGGATACAAGGTCAACATGGAATTCGGTGGCCACGGCATCGGCAGCACCATGCATCAGGACCCGCATGTCTCCAACGATGGGCGCCAGGGCCGAGGCTACACGCTGCGCCCTGGTCTGCTGCTGGCTATCGAACCATGGGTCATGGCCGATACCAACAAGCTGGTGACCGACGGCGACGGTTGGACCCTGCGCAGCGCCACCGGCTGCCGCACCGCACACACCGAGCACACCATTGCGATCACCGAGACCGGAGCGGAGATTCTCACCCTGCCCAGTGGCCCGTTGGCCTAAGTCGCGGTGACCGGGGCGGCTGCTTGCCGCCATTCCAAGGAGCCGGCGGCCCGGTGCAATGCGCCGCGGCTGCCGGCGGGATCCGCCACCAGGTTCGCGGGCAGCGCCCCGGCGAAGTGCCAGCCTCGGCCTGCCGCCAGCTGCCGCAAGTTATCCAGATTCCGGGCATGCAGGACCGAGGGCTGTGCCGGATAGCTGCCCAGCAGCAGTGTCCCGCGATCAAAGCCGCGCGCAAGGCAGGCCTCCAAAGTGAGCGCGCTGTGGTTCAATGTACCCAGATCCGGCCGGGCCACCACCACCAGCTCGGCACTGAGCGTTGCGGCGAGATCCGCAATGTTCTGCCCCTGCGCGGTCAGCTCCACCAGCAGCCCGCCGGCACCCTCGACGAGCACCGCATCGTGCCTTGCGGCCAATTCGCGGATCCGCTGCACATGGTTGTCCAGACTCGGCAGGGCTAGAACAGGATCCAATCCGGCGCATAGGGCCGCGTCCGCCGGTGCCATGGGTTCGGCTAGGCGCACGCCCTCGGAAGCCGTCAGCCTCTCGGGATGCCCCAGCCAGCGGGCCGCATCCTGCGCATCGCCGGGTTCTTGGCCCTGCACCCCTGTTTGGGCCGGCTTGTAGATGGCCACGCTTTGTCCCAACTGCAGCGCCCTGGCGGCCAGCACGGCGGTGGATACGGTTTTGCCGACTTCGGTGTCGGTTCCGGTGATGACGTGGATCATGGGTGCCTCGATTCATTCTGGTAGCGGCAGAACACCGCATCCGGGGCTTGGAAAGATAACGAGTAGCCGAAACGCACGGCTTTCGGGTCGGCTGCCAGCGTCGGCAGCAGCCGAGCAGTTTCGGCGAGGACCAGTTCAGCTTCCATCCGTGCCAACCCCGCGCCCAGGCAACGGTGGATGCCGTGTCCGAAGGCCAGCGAGGCATCAGCGGCAGTGCCCAGCTCTCCTCCGGACAGGCGCAAGACCAGTTCGTCCCCGGCCTGGAACTCCTGGTCACCGAGCCGGATGGCGCTAGTGGCAATCCGCCGCCAGGTCGGCACCGAGGAAGCGCGGGAAAGCACTTCGCCCACCAGCTGCCGTGCGGCAGCCATACCCGTGTCCCGGTGGGCCAAGGCGCTCCATCGATGATCGCGAAGGCCTGCGTGCAACGCGGTGGAAATGAGCATGGAAGTGGTTTCCTGCCCGGCGATGCCCAGGAAATAGGCCAGGGAGCGCAATTGCCGCTCGCCAATCCCGGCCCGGTGCAGCTGAACGCAGAGATTTTCGTCATCGCGATGCACCGCCTCATGCACGGCACCGTCCAGCCAGGCATAGTATTGGGCTGCGCTGCGGGCCAGCTCCAGCTGTCGAGGCTCATCGGGCCAGCCCCAGAACAGCTCCAGCGAATTCTGGCTCCAGGCCTTCAGGCTGCTGCGCGGCGGCACCGGGAAGCCGGTCATCCGCGCCATGATTTCTACCGGGACCACCGCTGCCAGCTCGGTGCCCAGGTCCAGTACCTCGCCTCGGCGCAGCCGGGTATCCAAGCCTGCGCAGATTTCGCGCACCCGGGCCCGGACCTGCTCGCGTTGGGCGCGGACCTTGGCCGGGCTGAAGAACCCGGCGGTAATCCGCCGCACCGCCAGATGCTCCGGTCCCGAGGCACTGGCCAGCACCTCGGGCAACGCGAATTTCACCCGGCTCAGGATGCGCAGTGCCGCCGGGGCAAGGGGCACCGCGGTGGCCAGCGCATTGGCGGGGGAGAAGTGCTCGGGTCGGGCCAGGATGGCGCGCACCGTCGCAGGGTCCTCGATACTCCGGTAGCGCCGGTTGATGGCGGCCGGGTAGGCGGCCGGCAAGTCACCTGCCAGCGGGGCCTGGTCCAGGGCGCTCGCCGTGGCGGCATAGGGGCAGTTCATCAATCCTCCTCGGCGATGGTTCGGGCCACCGTATGGATGGCAATTTCAAGTTCCGGTCCCTGGTGCTGGGCATGGGCCGTGAGCCTCAACCGGGAAATCGAGTCGGGCACGCTGGGCGGGCGGAAGCAGGCCACAGCAATGCCCGCGGCCGCCAGCTTGGCCGTTGCCCTGAATGCCGCGGCGGAACTGGACATCCGCACCGAGTGGACCGCTCCAGCCCCGGCGTCTACGCGGTCAGCCAGATGCGAATAACTGCGCAACTGCTCGAAAACCAGCCGCGCATTGGACTGCAGGGCAGCTAGCCGCTCCGGGGTGGCCAAGCGCAGTGCGGCCAGTGCCGCGACCGCGGCCACAGGGGACAGCCCCGTGTCGAAGATGAAGGTGCGTGACGCGTTGACCAGCTGCTCACGCAGCGCCTGGGCGCCGGATCCGCCCAGGAGCACGGCACCGCCCTGGGAACCCAGCGCCTTGGACAACGTGGCGGTAGACAGCACATGCGAAGCACCGGCCAGCCCGGCCGCATGCACCGCCGAACCCCGGGGCACGGCACCCAGCGAATGGGCTTCGTCCACCAGCAGCAGCGCCCCGTACTGCGCGCACAATGCTGCCAGCTTCGGCAGCGCCGCGGCATCCCCGAAGACCGAATAGATGGATTCGACCACCACCAGCACCCGCGGCTTGCCCTGCGGATCTTCGCGGTTGGCATGCAGCAGGCGGGCGACATCCTCCAGATCATTGTGCGCCGCGGTAGCCACCGCGGATGCCGAAAGCTTGGCCCCATCGATCAGGCTGGCGTGGGCATGGGCATCGATGATGAACAGGCTGCCCGGACCGCCTAGGGCGCCGAGCACCCCCAGATTGGCGGTGTAACCGCTGGAGAAGACCAGCGCCGACTGCCGGTGGGCGTAGCTGCAGAGCCCGGCTTCCAGCTCCCGGTGCACTGCGAAGGTCCCGCCGGCCACCCGGCTGGCACCGGCTCCCGCGCCGTGCTCCAGCGCCGCATCGGCCGCGGCTCGGCGTACCTGCCGGTGTCCGGCCAAGCCCAGATAGTCGTTGGATGCCAGATCGAAGACCCGGCCCCTGGGCGCATCGTTGCGCTGCAAGCCGCGCAGTTCGCGCACCCGGGCGCGGGTGCCCAGCCAGGTCTCCCAGCGTGGAGCGGGCTCAGCCATGAACTTGCTCCAACGCGCCGACCAGGCTCTGGCCCAGGGCGGCGATGTCGCTGGGGGTGCTGGTATACGGAGGCATGACATAGGCCAGGTTCCGGAAGGGCCGCACCCACAGCCCGCGGTCCACCGCGGCCCGGGTTAGCGCCGTTACGTCCACCGGTCCGTCGAGTTCGATGGCCCCCACCCCGCCGAGTACCCGCACATCGATAACGCGGCCAAGCTGCGCGGCGGGTGCCAGTGCGGCGCGCAACCCGGCTTCCAGGGCGGAGACTTGAGCGCGCCACGGCCACTGGGCTGGGGAACCGGTCCCGGGAGCGCCGGTGAGCAGATCGAGCGAGGCGCAGGCCACCGCGCAGGCCAGCGGGTTGCCCATGAAGGTGGGACCATGCAACAGAGCGGACCCGGTCCCACCGCGGCCGCTGGCCAGGGCCGAGGCGATTCTGGTGGTGCAGAGCATCGCGGCCAGCGTGAGGTAGCCTCCAGTCAGTGCCTTGCCCACGCACATGATGTCCGGAACGATCCCGGCATGTTGCACCGCGAACAGTTCCCCGGTGCGCCCGAAACCGGTGGCGATCTCGTCGGCGATCAGCACCAGGTCGTAGTCATCGGCCAGCTCGCGCAGGATCCGCAGCACCTCCGGTGGGTAGACGTGCATGCCGCCCGCGCCCTGGAGCACGGGCTCGCACACGATCCCGGCTAATTCAGGTGCGTGCGCCGCCAGCAGCCGGCGGGTTGCCTGCTCCCACTGCTGCATCCCGGATTCGCTCTGCTCCCAGCTACCTTGCTCGGTGCGGCGTGCCACAGGAGGCTTGGGCAAGAACACCTGTGCGGCGGACAGCGGCGCGAAAGCTGAATGCATGCCATCCACCGGGTCGCAGATGCCCATGGTGGCGAAGGTGTCCCCGTGGTAGCCGCCGCGCAGCGCCGCGAAACGGCTGCGTCCGGTCCGGCCCTTGGCATCCTGGTATTGCAAAGCGAGCTTGAGCGCCACTTCGACGCTGATCGACCCGGAATCGGCCAGGAACACATGGCTCAACCCCTCGGGGGCCAGGGTGACCAGTCGTTCGGCCAGCTCGATCGCCGAGCGGTGGGTCAGCCCGCCGAACATCACGTGGCTGAAGCGCTCCAGCTGGCCACGCGCGGCGGCATCCAGCGCAGGATGGCGGTATCCGTGCACCGCGGACCACCATGAGGACATGCCATCGAAGACCTCGTGGCGTTCGCCCCCGGCGTCTTCCAGGGACAGCCGGGTACCGCGTGCTGCGGTGACCGCGTAGCGGGCCCCGTCATCCAGCGGTGCATAGGGGTGCCAGAGCAGCCCGGCATCCCGGGCGAGCAGCTTCGAACCGGTGGCGATCATGCGTTGGGGGTTTCCCGGGTCCCGGCGCCGCGACGGCGCAGAAGCGGCTGGGAGGCGGCGGGGCCGCAGCCCGAGGACCCGCTGCCGCAGGCAGGGGAAGCATCCGAAGAGCAGCACGATCCGCTGCATCCATTGGCCCCGGCGTTGCCCGCATCTTCCGGCTGGCGCGCGGCATGCGCGGCGGCTTCGCCCAGGGCGCGGGCGATGCTGGCTGGGTCCTGGTCCTCTTGGCCCAGCACAACGAATCCGGCATCGGCAATCATGGCCAGATCGGTTTTCGCATCCTGCCCTTCGCTGGTCAGGTAATCGCCGAGGAACAGCGAATTGGCAACTTCCAGCGCATTGGCCTGCAAGGAACGCAGGTGCATTTCGCGTCCGCCTGCCATCCGGATCTCCTTGTCCGGGCAGGCCATGCGCACCACGGCGAGGATGCGCAGGCACGCCAACGGGGTCAGGTTCCAGGTGCCTTGAAGCGGGGTGCCGTCGAAGGGCATCAGGAAGTTGACCGGGATGGAATCGGCGTCCAATGCGCGCAGGGCGAAAATCCCCTCAACCAGCTGCTCAGCGGTTTCGCCTAGCCCGACGATGAGTCCGGAGCAGGGGGAGAGACCAGCAGACTTGGATTCTTCCACGGTGGAGACGCGCTCGGCGTAGCTGTGGGTGCTGCAGATGTCCGGGTAGAGGGACTCTGCGGTGTTCAGATTGTGGTTGTAGGCATCGGCGCCGGCGGCCTTGAGCCGCTGCGCTTGGCCCTCTTTGAGGATGCCGATGCAGGCGCAGACTTCCACCTGCGGGTGTTCTTCCTTCAGGCTTCCGATCATCGCGGCGACGCGGTCGACATCCCGGTCGGTCGGGCCTTTGCCCGAGGCGACCATGCAGACCCGTGACGCTCCGCCGGCGATGCCCAAGCCGGCCTGGTGCACCGCCTCTTCGGGCTTGAGCCAGGTGTATTTCAGGATTTCGGCCTTGGAGCCCAAACGCTGCGAACAATAGGTGCAGTCTTCCGGGCAGAGACCGGATTTCAAATTGACCAGGTAATTGACCTTGACGGTGTTGCCGAAGTGCTTGCGTCGCAAGATGCCGGCGGCAGCGACGAGCCGGAAGACCTCTGCGTCATCCATTGACAATAATTCCAGCGCCTCCTCGGCGTTGAGCTCATGGCCCTGCTCGATGCGGGTGGCCAGTTCGGTGCAATCAATCGTGGTGCTGCGCTGCGGGGAGATGCTCATGGGTTCCTTCGCCTGGTTCCTTGGCCGCTAAGGTGACGCGACTTCGACTTGAACGGTGTTCAATTAAGGCACTAATGTACACGAAAAAGCCCCTGCATTGAACATTGTTCAATGCAGGGGCTTGAGTCGAGTCGCGTACCGCGGGTGGTGCTAGTTGATTCCGAAGCCGCCGGTCCATTCGATCTTCTCGCCTGCGGCCAGCGAGATCTGCATGAAGCCGATGCCCTCCAGTTCGCGAGCGCGCTGGGTGGCGCCGGCATCGATGGCGCGCAGTCCGCCGGCAGTGACCAGTGCGGACAGCTCGCCCTTGGCCGTTTCGTCGTCACCGGCGATCAGCACGGCGGTCTGGGTGCCACCGACCTGGCCTTCGGCGATGGTTGCGGCGAAGTTGGTGTTGAAGGCCTTGATGACCGTAGCTTCCGGTAGCGCCTTGGCGATTTCGGCCGTGGCTGAGCTGTCAGCTGGCACGGTGAGCGAGTCAAAGGTCTCGAAGTTCAGCGGGTTGGTGATGTCCACGACAACCTTCCCTGCGAACTGGTCGCCGCGTTCGGCGATGATGCTTTCGATAGCTGGGTACGGCACGGCCAGGACGATGATGTCGCCGTAGGCTGCGGTAGCCGAGTCGCCCGAGCCGAGCATCTGGATGGTGGCACCGCCCTTGTTGAGGACCGATGAAATTGCCTGGCCCATATTGCCGGTACCGATGATGCTGACGTTGACCATGAGGACTCCCTGAGTTGATTAGTTGAAGCTTTAATCAAATACTAAACCTACTAAAGTTGAAGCGTCAAGTATATTTGGGAAAATTCTTTTTACCTTTCCGCAAGTGCCCTCGTGCCGGCGCTGAAACAGGGTCGAGGAACAACAGATCCTGAGCAGAAACATAATGATCAGAAGCGACGTGAGGCCCCGAGAAATCGAATGAGGGTAGGTTGGCAGAAACAACGAGAAGAGTGGGAAAGCGAGTAACTCGATGGACACAACGCAGCTGTGGTCGCTGGTACGCGCCGAACGCGAGACGCTATGCGAATTCTTGGGAAACCTGGACCAGAGCCACTGGCAGCAAGAATCTCTGTGCCCGCCATGGACGGTACGCCACATCGTTGCCCATATAGCAGCCGCGGGGTCTACGGCCACCGGGGCCTGGCTGGCCAATATGCTCCGCAGCGGCTTCAATACCGATCGGCACAATGCGCGGCTGCTGGAGAAGTTCCTTGGCGACTCCCCTGACCAGACCTTCGATAATTTCCAGAATTCTTGCGGCAACTCCATAGCGGCACTGAACTCGGTTCCGGCACTGCTGGGGGAAGTGGTGGTCCACAGCCAGGACATCGCGGTTCCCCTGGGGATCACACTGCAGCCGGGAGCCGAATCAGTAAGGGAAGTGGCCGAATTCTTCGTATCCGATAATTTCGCGGTCAACAGCAAAACTTTGGCCAAGGGTCTGAAAATCGTTGCGGTCGATCAGGAATTTGCCGTTGGAACCGGTCCTGAGGTGCGTGGCAAGCTGCTGGATATTGTCATGGTCCTGGCTGGACGGAGGCACGGCTTGCCGCAGCTGGAAGGTGACGGCGTTCAGGAGCTGCAACGCCGGCTTGGCTGAGAGACGCATCAGATAGAAGCATCGCGCCGCACGAATACCGTGCGGCGCGATGCGGATCTGTCAGGGGCTAGCCCAGCGGGGCTAGCGCGCTAGCCAGTGGATTCTCCAAATCACCGGCGTAGAGCAGTCCGCCGGACTGGTCAGTGAGGTCAAGCATCTGCTGGTTATTGCGCAGCTGCAAGCGGTTCAGGCAGGACAGGGGGAAGCTCTGGGCAAACAGGCCCAGCTCATCGAAGCGCTCGGTGAATTCTGGATGCCGGTCACGGTAATCCAGCAAGCGGCCAACGACGGACTTCCAGAAATCTTCCTCGCTTATCAGGCCCTCGGCATCCAGCAGCGGCGCAAGGAAGCGGAAGAAGGAATCGAAGACATCTGTGAAGACCGAGAGCACCGGGTCGCCGCCGGTGCGCACGCGGCGGATTTCTTCGGGCAGTTCCACCCGGTCCGAAAGCACCGCAATCTCTTCTCCCAGATCCTTGAGCAGCACCTTCTTGACGGCACCGTTTTCCAACACCATGATGACGTTCTCCCCGTGCGGCATGAACACCAAATCGTATGCTGCCAGGCAATGCACCAACGGGATTAGATAGGCATCCAGATATTGGTTGAGCCACGTCTGCGGGTCCAGGCCACTGCGCCGGATCAGCGCTCCGGCGAAGGACTTGCCGTGGACATCGACATGCAGCAAGCTCGCCATGGTGGCCAGCTTCTCGTTGTTGCCCAGCATGCTGATCGGGGATTCGCGCCACAGGGCAGCGAACATCTTTCGCTGCGGCGCGCTCTTGTCCGTGGCGGCTTCGAACTGCGGGTTCCGGTAGCCCACCGCCGCGATTTCTCGCAGCAAGGCCACAGGCTGGCTGGAGAGCACCGGATCATTCTCGAATAGCTCGCCCAGCCATTGGTTGATGGCCGGTGTGACCTTCATGTATTCCGCGCTCAAGCCGCGCATGAAGCCCATGTTCAAGATGGACATGGCGGTCTTCACGTAGTTCCGGGTGGGATTGGAGAGGTTGAAGAAGGTGCGGATCGATTGTTGTGCCTGGTATTCGTCTTCGCTGGTGCCCAGCCAGATCAGCTGCTTGCGGGCAATGTCGTTGGCGAAGGTAATCGAGAGGCGGTTTTCCCACTGCCAAGGGTGCACCGGCATGAAGATGTAGTCTTCTGCAGATAATCCGGTGCCGAACAGGGCAGCCTCCAGCGCGTCGTCCAGGCGCTGGCGTTCTGCCGGGTGCAGCTCGCCGGAGAGCAGTGATTCGTAGTCCATGGAGTCGATGGCATCGAACTGCGCCCGGGACTTGTGGGCCGCGGCCCAGCCGAGGCGCAGGGCAGCACCGGTTTCCGGTGCATAGCGCAGGTAGTCGCTGCGGCCCACGCCCATGCGGCCATTATTCGCAACGAAGCATGGATGGCCCTCGGTCATGGAGGATTCAATGAGCTGGAAGGACTGCACTGCATCGCCGGGGAATTGCGCGAGCTGCGCGGCATCATGGGTGGCGTGGACCTGCTTGTAGCAGTGGCTGGACAGGGTAGAGGAGAGCTCTTCGAGGTAGGTGGGCAGCTGGGCTTCGGAGAGCGTCAGCTCCCGGTAGAAGAGAGTGATGAAATCAATGGCATCAACTTCGGCTTGGTGCCAGATCCCGTCGGCGAACTGCTGGTGTTCCAGCGACTGCGGATCAACCAGCCAGTGATTCAACTGGTAGCGGCGGGCGGTGAAGCTGTAGCGGTGTCCGTCCTTCTGCACCGAGTAGCGGTTCTCGCCGTGATCGGCCGGTTCCAGCAGGCGCTCGTGGGAGAACTCGCCCAAGGCCTTGGCCAAGACATGGCGGTTGGCGCGCTCCCAGCGTTCCGGGCTGAGGAAGGAAGAATCCAGGCTGCGACCGGTTGCGGTTTCAAAGTCGTTGCGGGTGCAGATCGAGAGCAGAGCCTGCTTGGTGGAACCATCTGGTTCAGCCAGCTGTACCGGGCGCACCGGGCGGAAACCGACCCGGGCGTTCAGAGCGTGAATCGCCTTATTGCGCTGGTCAGGTTCCACAATGATGCGTTCGGTGCCCGGGCGGGAAAAGGCCTGCTGCACCGCAGCGCTCAGCGCATCGAGGGTGAATCCAGGCTGCGGGTCGCTGGCGGCAGGGGCCAGGAAGTGCAGTCCGCGATCGCCGCGCACGTAATTGTAGGCTTCAGCGAGGGCAGAGGTCGCCGGGTTGTAGAGCTCCACGAGGAAGCGCGCGCTGCCGGCGCCGTCCAAGCCCAGCAGCACTTCGTAGTCATCGGTCTCCAGCAGTGAACGGTATTCGGCGGCAATATCGGTTTCGCTGGCGGTGGGCATGCCCCAGAATGCTGCGTGCTCGGTGGCGATCCAGGAATGCAGCAGCGCGGTGTCTTCGGGCAGGGAGATGGTGCGGAAGGTGTAATCGGTCATTGGGCTTTGATCCTTAGGCGCGGGAGTTGGCAGTGTCGGCGGTTGGCAGGCCGGCGAGTTCGGCGGCGCCGAAGCGCTGGAAGGCAATTTGTGCTTCCACCGGGTAGACCGTGCGTCCGGCCACGCGGTTGATGATCACCG
The DNA here is from genome assembly GCF_052114325.1 of Glutamicibacter sp. MCAF14. Taxonomy (NCBI): domain Bacteria; kingdom Bacillati; phylum Actinomycetota; class Actinomycetes; order Micrococcales; family Micrococcaceae; genus Glutamicibacter; species Glutamicibacter sp. MCAF14. Next base: position 199,201 of record NZ_JBFREO010000003.1, on the reverse strand, counting down.
AATTGCGGTAGGCTCCCATTCCCAGATCCGGAGCGGTGAAGCCGTGGGTGTGCAGTTCGGCGTTCTGCACGAAAATGTCTTCGTCCAGCCCGATGGAGTATTCCCGATCCACGTTCAAGCGCCCGTCGTCCAGGTAGTTGATGCGCTCGGTGATGCCGTCCAGGAAGTCGGGGGTTCCGGCACGGTAGCCGGTGGCCATCACCAGATTGTCGGTGACGAATTCCAGATCCTGCGCGGTGCGTTCATGGCGCAGGGTCACGGCCAGCTGTTCGGCTGCGGCCTCGATGCTGGTCGCCGTGCACCCGGTGCGCAGGTGGACATTGGCCGCTCCGTTGACACTGCGCTGGTACAGCTCTTCATGGATTTCATTGATCAGATCCGCATTGATGCCCTTGTACAGGCCCTTTTGCTCCGCAGAGAGCACGTCGCGCTGTTCCATGGATAGGCCATGGAAATGGTCAATGTATTCCGGCGAGGTCATTTCCAAGGTGAGCTTGGTGTATTCCAGCGGGAAGTAGCGTTCCGAGCGGGTGGCCCAAATCAGGTGGTCGTCGTCGGGCAGGCAGCGCAGCAGGTCGAGGAAGATTTCCGCGGCGCTCTGGCCGCTGCCCACTACACAGGTCACCTGCGGGCGAGATTCGGCTGCGCGTGAGGCCAGCAGCTGCTCGCGGTGGAACATGTAGTCGCTGGAATGCACCACTTTGCCCGTGCCGCGAGCTGCGTCGCTGACCACCGGCGGCAGATAAGGCTGGGTGCCGGTACCAAGCACCAGCTTGTCCGCGCTGAAGCTGCTCAGCCCCGAAGCGGTGAGCACCGATAAGTGGTAGCGGCCCTCGCGGTATTCGGCTTCCAGCACGCGGTGCCCGAAGCGCACGCTGTCGATGTTCGTTGCGGCCCACGCCAGATAGCTGGAATATTCCTCACGCAGCGCGTAGAAGTTCTCGCGGATGTAGAACGGGTAGATCCGTCCCTGTTCCTTCAAGTAGTTCAAAAATGAGTGCTTGCTGGTCGGATCGGCCATGGTGACCAGATCAGCCATGAACGGAACCTGCAGGTGGGTTCCGGGCAGCATCATGCCCGGGTGCCAGACGAACTTCTCGCTGGCATCCAGGATCGCGACCTTGAGATCTTCGAGACCGTCGGTGAGGGCGGCGAAGCCAAGGTTGAAGGGACCCGCGCCGATGGCGATGGCATCGAAGTGTTCGGCTGGTTGATTCATTTCTTCTCTCCAAGGGTGCGTTCGGCCAAGATGCTGGTGCCGATACGGCAGATCGCGTCGAGGATCTGGCTGATATCGGCCAAGGTGGTGTTGGGATTGAGCAAGGTGAGCTTGAGCATGCGCTTGCCGGCGACGGTGGTGGCGGCAATCATTGCTTCGCCGCTGGCATACAGGCGATGGCGGATCTGGTTGGCCAGCGCATTGTGCTCGGCCAGCTCCAGCGGGTGCTGCGGATCTCCGAAGGAGAAGACCAAAGTGCTGAGCTGGACATCGGCGGCCATATGCAGCTGGGTGCGCATGGCGACTTCCTGCTGGGCGTCCTCGGCTAGGGCAATGACCTTATCGAACATGTCGCCGAGCCGGGTGGCGCCCAGGGAACGCAGAGTGACCCAGAGCTTGAGCGCATCGAAGCGCCTGGTGGTCTGCAACGACTTGGCCACCTGGTTGGGGACGGCTTCGGCCTCGGCACGCGGGTTGAGATACTCCGCGTAGTGCGCGATGGATTCAAGGGTTGGAGCGTTGCGGACCACCAGGGAGCTGGAGCCGATGGGCTGGAAGAAGGACTTGTGATAGTCCACGGTGACCGAATCAGCCTGCTCGATGCCGTCCAGCCGGTGGCGGTGCTTGTTGGAGATCAGCAGCCCGCAGCCATAGGCGGCATCGACGTGGAACCAGGCACCGGCTTCGGTGGCGATCGCACGCAATTCAGGCAGCGGGTCAATGGCGCCAAAGTCGGTATTGCCGCTGGTGGCGGAGATGGCCATCGGTACCAGGCCGGCGGCAAGGTCTTTGGCCAAGCGGTCGCGCAGTGCTTGCGCATCCATGCGGTGCTGTGCGTCGGTGGGGATGGCGACGGCGGCGTCGTAGCCCAAACCAAGCAGCATGGCGGCATTGCGGATCGAGAAGTGGGCATCCTGCGAGCAGTAGATGCGCAGGTTCGCCAGGCGTTCGGGCAGCGAGCCCTGCAGCTTCGCAGTGGCGGTGTTCCGGGCTATGAGCATGGCCTGCAGATTGGACTGCGTTCCGCCCGAGGTGAAGACGCCGTCGGCTTGTTCGGCATCGAAGCCAATGAGCCCGGCAGTGAAGGCGATGAGCTTGCGTTCAATCAGGGTGGCGCCGGCGCTCTGGTCGAAGGTGTCCATCGAGGTGTTGATGCTGGTGACGAAGTTTTCGGCGACAACAGCCGGGATGGCCACAGGGCAATTGAGGTGGGCTGCGTACTTCGGATCGTGGAAGTAGACCGCGTCCTTGAAATACAGCTCATGCAATTCGGAAAAAGACTCTTCGCTGGATCTCAGGGGCTGATGCAGATCGACTCGGTCGATCTTGGCTGCGAGCTGTTGCGGGGTCGGGCCGGTAGTTGGCGAAGTAACTGCGGCGAATTGCTGGGCTACACGGGATGCCGCCAGATGGGATGCGGTTTCGTAGCTTCGGGCGGTGTCTGCACACAGCAAGGCATCGTCGTAAAGCGGAAGGGGGAGATCAGGGACTTGCAGGGTAGGCAGTGAGGTACCCATGAGCATGCTCCTCAGATAGAGACGATTGAAATTTGGTCAGGCTCACCTAACAAGGATCTATTAACATCACAGGTAAGTTAGTTAATGCAAGCCGAGTAATCCGGGTTCTGCCGAAGATGGAAAAGTTTCGCCATTTTCCACTGACGCAGGGAAATGTTGTGGTAGATTGTGCGCTGACCTGTTCATTGATAGTTGACAAGCGTGCCGCACTGCCTACTCAAGCGGAGTTCGATCCGCCGTCTATTGGCGCTTTCAGCTATCGCTAATCGTTTGATTGATTTTTCTCTCGAAAAAGGTATGCTCAAACGGTTGGAGCAAGGAGTGACACGTGACCACCGAAAGTCAGGGGAAAATTCAGCGTGCCCGGCGCCTACTGCTGGGGTCCAACGCGATTGATGCCGCGGGACGCTCACTGGTGGACATCACCGTTGACCTCGTGTTCGTCGGCACCTTGGGCGCCACCGCCATGCATATGGGGCTGCTCAATATGCTCAGCTCACTTGCTTTCGTCATTGCCAGCCTTCCTGCCGGACATTTGGTGGACAAGTACTCGGCGCTGCGTGTCTTGCGTATCGGACTGGGCGCAAAATTTGCGCTGTTGATCTGTCTGGCACTGCTGGCGTTCACCGGGACACTGTCGATCCCGCTGGGAATGCTGCTGTGCACCTTGCTGGGTATCTGCAATGTCTTCTCCGAAACCTCGCAAACCACCGCAGTGCCACAATTGATCGAAGAAGATCCAGCTCATCGGACTTCGAGCATCAGCAAGCTCATTGCCCGATTGAGTGCCGCAGACCAGACCATGACCGTGGTCATCCCCGCGGTAGCTGGCACCGGGTTTACGCTCCTGGGAGCCCCCGCAATGCTGGGCCTGGCCGCAGGCCTGGCCGTGCTCGGCCTGTTGCTGGCCTTGCGGGTTCGCAGCTATCGGCAGCAACTGGGTGCTGGACCAAGCGATGCGGCACCAAATAAAAAAGCAAAGGTACTCTCCGGACTGCAATATCTGGCCAAGCACCGCACGCTGATGGCAATCACCCTCGCAGTAGCGCTGGCAAACTTCGGGCTGGCCATCGGCTCCGCGGTAGAAGCAATCTTCATCATCAAGGATCTGGGTTTCGGTGAACTCGGATACGGCCTGCTCGCCTCCGTTGGCGGCGCCGGCGGCCTTGTAGGTGCTGCGCTCGCCGGGAGAATTTCCGGTGCCTACTCTCCGGCGAAATTGCTGGTATTCACCGGAAGCGCCCAGGCACTGCTGGCCGGCTGCGTCCTGCTGGCAGCCTTCACTACCGAAGCCATCTCCCTGATCCTGCTCATCGTCCAAGCTTTGGGTTGGGGCGTGGCTGCTTTGATGTTCAACATTGCCTCTTCCTCGTGGGTGGTGGACATTGTCCCGGAGGAGTTGCTCGGGCGGGTGCTCAGCGCCCGGCGGCTATTCACTTTCGGCGCAGTACCCCTTGGCGGCCTGCTGGGCGGATGGCTGGGATCCAGCTTTGGAACTACCGCAGGGCTCATCGGGTGGGTTTGCGCCACCAGCTTGGCGGTGCTCTGCTTCCTGCTGATGCGCAGCTCTGCGACCCGCTAGGCTGGAAAGCGTAAGCCCGACGAACCAAAGGCAACTGCGCACGTGAAACTCGTTATCGATGCCCGATACACCCGCATCACCCACCATGATGGAATCAGCCGCTACACCGCAGGCCTGATCGAGGCCACAAGCAAACTTGCCGATGTCACCATGCTGATCAATGACGCTCGTCAATTGGCGATGCTGCCCGAAGTGCCGTATCTGAAGATTTCAGGCCCAACCAGCGTGCTGGAACCGCTGGTGGCCTTGCAGATCAACAAGCTCAACCCCGATGTCGTGTTCTCGCCGATGCAGACCATCGGAACGTTGGGACGCAAGTACCCGGTCATCCTGACGCTGCACGATTTGATCTACTACTCGCACCCGCATGCGCCGAAATTCCTTCCTGCCCCGATCAGGGCCGGCTGGTTCCTCTTCCACCAGGTGTACTGGCCACAGCGCCTGCTGCTGAACCGTGCCGATGCGGTCGCCACCGTTTCCAACACCACCGCAGATTTGATGCGCAAGCATCGACTGACCAAGAAGCATATTGGCCTGGTGTCCAATGCTCCAACCGGACACTTCGCCCGCCGCGATGTGGCGAAGAAACCCAAGAAAACACTGCTGTACATGGGCTCCTTCATGGAATACAAGAATGTGGAAACTTTGATCCGTGCCATGGAATACCTGCCGGACTATGAGCTGCATCTGCTCAGCGGTATCAATGAGCAGCGTTATGCCGAGTTGGCCGCGCTCGTCCCGGCCCCAGACCGCGTCCATTTCCACAATGGTGTCAGCGACGCAGAGTACGAACACTTGCTCAGCGAGTGCACTGCACTGGTCACGCTGTCCCGCGAAGAAGGCTATGGGCTGCCTTTGGTGGAAGCCATGAGCATGGGCACCCCGGTGGTAGTCACCGACATGCCGATCTTCAAAGAGGTTGCCCAGGATGCGGCCCTGTATGCATCGGCTGATGACGCGAAGGGCTTTGCGGACCAAGTACGCATTTTGGATGAGCAGGCTACGTGGCAGGAGTATTCGCAACGCGCCGTAGAACGAGCCGGGAGCTACTCCTGGCAGCGGTCAGCGCAGCAGCTGCTGGACTTGGCCAGATATGCGGCAGATCACAAAAAGTAGTTCGATGCTGCCTGGTTGGCAAGGTCCGGGTTTCTGCTGGATAAGGGCGGAAAATCAAGGGATGGGACGGGTGTTCTGCGGTGCTGGTCCCGATTTGAAAACCGGACTTGGCCAGTGCTAAAGTATTACTCGTTGCATTCCTCCATAGCTCAATTGGCAGAGCATTCGACTGTTAATCGAAGGGTTACTGGTTCAAGTCCAGTTGGAGGAGCCAAGGAAACCTCCCAGCTGCATTAGCAGCTGGGAGGTTTTGTTTTACCCGAAAACGATCGTCGCTGTTGGAAAAAATGAAGCGAAAACCCACCAACGCCCGAATCTCCTATAACCACAGGTGATTAGACGATAGACTTTCGAACCGTGAACAGATACACCCACAGCATGAGATAAGGCCGTGGGTTTTACGCCTGAAGACTGAGTCGTCCACGGCAACCGGGGTGTTAGCGTTTGATGTACCGGTTGCTGAGCGATCGAGAATATGGAGAAACCATGTCTGAAGCTGAATCGACGCAAGCTGACGAAAGCCTTAAGTCGAGCGTCAAGAGTGCTAAGGCGCAGGTTGATGGACTCAAGGAGCTTGTTCCTCAACAGCTCTCGGATGAGATCAAACTCGCGACTACTGTACTCAAAGGCAAGGGGATCAGCATTGGCATGGCGGCGGCGCTTGCCGGTGCCGCACTGCTGGTAGTGCTGCTCTTCGTAATTGCCGTTGTAGTAACACTGGTCAATGTTTTGGCTCTTTGGCTGCCAGGTTGGGCAGCTGCATTGATCGTTGCAGGATTCTTCTTGCTGATTGCTGTCATTTTGGGATTAGTTGGATACGCCAAGGTCAAGAAGGCACTGCCGTTGAAGCCGGAAGCAGCTATTCGTGGCCTGCGCCACGACTTGGGCGTGCTCAAGGATGGCAGCGCCTTCGACGTCAGCACTCTTGATGAGCCGCTGAAGAAGAAGTCCGCTGAGGACGAAGACGAGGCTGATACGAAGAAGGAACCGAAGCCACCGGCACCAAGCGCTGACGAACTGCTGCTGCGTACCAAGCGCCGTCGTCGTCAGATCCAGGCTCTGCGCGACAACCTGGGCGAGAGCGTCCAGGCACCGCTGGCCAAGATCGACAAGGTTCGTTCCTTCACCCAGAGTGCTGGGGAAAAATTCTCCGGAGCTGCGGCCAAGGCCAAGGGATTTGTCCGCCCGTCATCCTCTTCGTCGTCCGAAGACCAATCGGAGGCTGACAGAGTCGGCTCAAACCGTTTAGAACAGGTCCGTCCGTATATCGTGATGGCCGGTTCCGGGGTAGCGCTGGCGGCTGTTCTCCGCGCATTGTTCAAGCGCTCCTAGGTTTTTGCCGACGGGGCGGTGCGCTGGCCAAGACCAGCGTGCACCCGCCCCGTCGTCATGAAAATTTAGGCTAGAAAGGCACTGACATGGTTTGGATCGCTATTGCAGCGGCACTATGCAGTGCCTTTTGTCTTGCCTTTGGCGCGCACTTCCAGTCGCAAGCCGTACGCAGCGCCGTTGGTGGCCTGGACCTGACAATCAAGAATGTCGGGAAACTAGCTAGCAACAAACGCTGGATGAGCGGTCTGGGACTGATGGGCCTGGGGATGGCCTTGAATGTTTTTGCCTTGGCCAGCGCCCCATTAACGGTGGTGCAGCCAATTGGTGCTATTGCGCTGGTGATCACCGCGATGGTTAATGCCAAGGAAACTGACCTGACGATGAATCGGCCTACGGTTTTTGCGATCATCAGCTGCATGATCGGTTCCGTGGGATTYGTGCTTTTGGCTGTAACGGTGACCAACGGCAATCAGTCGGTGTCCGAGGCTGAAGCGCACTTGATCGAAATGATCCTGGCAGTGGTCGTTGGCATCGTGGGATTGGCCACGATTTTCTTCCATAAGAAGCTGGGTGCCTTCTTCTACATCCTCAGCGCCGGCGTGCTTTTCGGGTTCGTCGCCGTGCTGGTGCGAACCATTGCAATTGCCGTACTCGGCCTTGGAGACAGCAGCTTCATGCAGCTGCCTTGGCTCGCTGGACTGGCAGTTGTCGTTGCAGGCCTGCTTGGTTCGTATTTTGTCCAGAAGGCCTACTCAAAGGGTCCTCCTGATCTGGTGATTGCCGGTCTGACGGTGATTGATCCGATTGTTGGCATTGCCATTGGAATCGGCATCCTTGGAGAACTTCGTCCTGATGTCCCAATGATGGTTACCGTGCTGATGCTGGTGGCTGCAATCTTGGCCATCGTGGGCGTGACCGCATTATCCAGGCATCACCCGGACGTGATTGAACGCCGGAACCAGACTGAAGCTGGAAAAATCATGCCTGAATCCAAATAAACTGAAGATTCAGAATTCCTATCAAAACTACAACGCGTGTGAACGCCGAAGGATGCCCGTGGCCAAGGAAAAACCGCTGACCATCGTCATTGCTGCTGACACCTATCCGCCAGACGTGAACGGTGCGGCGATGTTTTGCTACCGGTTGGCCACTGAGATGCACGCTCGTGGCCACCGCGTGCATGTGCTGGCAGTACGTGGGGACAAGGGCAAGACGTATACCGAGGTCTGTGACGAAGCTATGGTGCACCGCCTTGAATCGCATTCGGTACCTACGCATGAATACTTCCGCATCGTCTTCCCATGGGAAGTCAACCAACAGATCGACAAGCTCTTGGCTGATATCAAACCCGATGTCGTGCATGCGCAGAGCCACTACATGATCGGCCAGCGAACCCTTGGGTGGGCCCGCAAAAACAAGGTGCGGTCCGTTGCCACGAATCACTTCATGCCAGAGAACCTCGATCCTTTCCTACCGTTCCCGCGATGGTTCAAGCGAATTGTCGCCCACAATTCGTGGAAAGACATGGGGAAAATTTTTGGACGTGCGGACTTTGTCACGACTCCAACCCCGCTGGCGGCCAAAGCCATGCGCGAACGTGCCAAGCTAAGCAAAGTGCTTCCGCTGTCCAACGGAATCGAGGTCGGCAACTACGAGCTGGCTGCGGGTGAAGTAATCACTAAAAATGAGTTCCCCACGATATTGTTCGCCGGCCGTCTCGCCGTTGAAAAGAACATCAACGAACTCATCGAGGCATTGCCTTTAATGAGCAAGGTGCCCAACGCCATCATCGAAATTGTCGGTGGGGGAGAGCAACGCACGCATCTGGAAAAGATTGCCGACGATTTGCAACTGCGCGATCGGGTTCGTTTCCTTGGACATGTCAGCGATGAGCAGTTGCGCCAGGCCTACCTGCGCTGCGATGTGTTCTGCCAACCGGGCACCGCAGAATTGCAGTCCTTGGTGACACTCGAAGCCCTTTCCGCTTCCAAGCCCGTCGTCCTTGCTAATGCGATGGCGCTGCCTCATCTGGTGGATGAAGGCGTCAACGGGTACTTGTTCACTCCCGGGGACAGGCAAGACCTGGCCGACAAGCTGGACCGGATTCTGTCCATGGAGGAACAAGAGCGCGCCAAGATGGGTGAAGCGGGGCATAACAAGGTGAAGAACCATGCACAGGAAAAGACGATGAACTCATTCGAGGCCCTTTACCGCGGCCAAGAAGTCTCAACCCATTAGCCGCTTCGTCATCCTAAGGTGCGTCAAATCGATGTTTTGGTTAGTGATGCCCTAGAATATTTCGAGTGTGGTTACTTCCGCTGCGGTGGATGACCCATGTGGGGAGTTAGCTCAGTTGGTTAGAGCAGGGGACTCATAATCCCTTGGTCATGGGTTCAAGTCCCATACTCCCTACCAACCTGGATAGCCCGGTGACTTGTGTGAACAAGTTACCGGGCTTTCTCATTTGGCTCCAAAGGCCAAGAACTGACCCTCGTCCTACTAAATGGCTAGGTCTCCGCACTTACCGGGTGGCTAGCCGGCCCGCCGAGGACCGTGGCGATTGGCACTGGCTTCGGTGGCAAAGGGATCCAAGAGAAGCGAGTGCTCAACTTCTTGAACTATTTCGGTCGGTGCCGCTTCGGGCCGACCGAGAATGAGACGCTCGTAGGTAGTGCCTGCATCACGAAGTGGTGTCAATGCATTTCTGGAGTGGCCTGCCCTGCGGGCGAGGAACAAGCGTCTGGTGAACCAGATTGCTAGCGCGAGGCCAAACAGAATATAGGCGACGAGGCCGTAGTTAAATTTAGTTCCGTCCTGCCAGAGCGTATAGGCCATGCCCAGGACTACAGCCAGTACGCAACAGGAGAATACCAACGCCTTCTTCATTTCTCACCCATTTCGGTTAGTGCCGCCACACAGAACCAGCAGGCCCCTAGTTGCTCCATCCTAGGCTTTAATCCTAGTTAGTCTAGGGCTGGGATTCCCAGGGGGAAGGTCCACGGCAACGCACTGGACAAGTTAGACAAATGACCTCGTAGGAGAGACCACCGGATCCCAGCGGACAATCTGTTGGCGCAACCAAGGCTCTGGAACTGAACACGAGAATCAACTCCCCAAAGTGAACCCCTTTGCCTGGAGGTTATTGCTAATTCCGACGTATCGCAGCATTCGAAGCAAGCGGCGTGAGGCAACTGGACCTTTGGGCGGTTTCAGCCGCGCAGCGGCAGGAGAATCGAGGGGCGCATATCGCGGATCAGCAATGCTGGATCGATGTACTCGCCGTCCAAACGCACACCCCAGTGGATGCACCGGTCTGCACAGTGAGCCCCGCTGGCTACCTCTCCCACAACCGCCCCGGTTTCTACCCAGTCTCCTACGGATACGTCCGCGGCAACGGGCTCAAGGCTAGTTATGAATCCATGGCCGTGATCAATTACGAGAACCGGCCTATCCACGATCACCGAGGCAAAAGAAACCCGTCCGCGCTGCGGTGCATGGACTGTGTCCCCGGCACTTGCGGCCAGGTCTATGCCGCGATGCCCTGAGAGCCACTTTTCGGCAGGTCTATCGAATGGTTCCTGAATCTCCGGAACGCCGGCTAGAGGCCATTGCCATCCATCGGCGGTTGTCAGCGCGGTACGCATTTCAACTCGGGCATGTGTCCGTTCGAGCGCAGTAGCCCCGGGCAGGCCCAAGCCCAAAAGGAGGACCTGCAGTGTCGCAATAGTGAACTTTAGATTCATTCCATCAGGTTGGGCCGAAAGGGGATGAGTCAAGGCGATGAAATAGCGAATTGTGGGTAAGCAATTAGGCTGCAGATCACCAAATCAGCCGTGCTAGGCCTCTAGTTCTCTGTAGTACACTTGAAACAGCAGTTTCCTGTCACAGGTGTGTCCAAAATTGGACGCATCAAGGCAAGAGATTGACTTCGCGCATGAGCTTCCACAGCCAAACAAGGCTGTGGCCTGAGGTTCCAGTGGTCCGAGAGAATCGGTGGACCGAAGGCGAGATGCCAAGCATCTTCGGCACTCATGCTAGGGCAGATGACCACAATGGCTATCTGCATCAACCCGAACAACTAAGAGCAGTTACCGCGGGCGCATCTGTGCCCGGTCCGCCACTGCTGAAAGGAGTTGCGACATGCCAGTCGTAACCATGCGAGAGCTGCTTGACAGCGGCGTCCACTTCGGCCACCAGACCCGTCGCTGGAACCCAAAGATGAAGCGCTTCATCTTCACCGAGCGCAACGGCATCTACATCATCGACCTGCAGCAGTCGCTGTCGTTCATCGACCGCGCCTACGAGTTCGTGAAGCAGACTGTTGCTCACGGCGGCACCGTACTGTTCGTCGGTACCAAGAAGCAGGCTCAGGAATCCATTGCTGAGCAGGCTAACCGCGTTGGCCAGCCATACGTGAACCAGCGCTGGCTCGGCGGTATGCTGACCAACTTCCAGACCGTCTCCAAGCGCGTTCAGCGCATGAAGGAACTGGAAGAGATCAACTTCGAGGACGTAGCCGGTTCGGGCCACACCAAGAAGGAACTGCTGCTGCTGAAGCGCGAGCTGACCAAGCTGCAGAACAACCTCGGTGGTATCCGCAACCTGACCCGCACCCCATCGGCTATCTGGATCGTTGACACCAAGAAGGAACACTTGGCTATCGACGAAGCTCAGAAGCTGGGTATCCCAGTTGTGGCCATCTTGGACACCAACTGCGATCCAGATGAGGTTACCTACCCAATCCCAGGCAACGACGACGCTATCCGCTCCGTCAACCTGCTGACCCGCGTTGTTGCTGACGCTGTGGCCGAAGGCCTCATCGCCAAGAACAACAAGGCTGCAGGCAAGACCGAGGGTGCTGCTGAGCCAATGGCTGAGTGGGAGCGCGAACTGCTTGAGGGCGAGAAGGCTAAGGCTGAAGCTCCTGCTGCAGAAGCTGCAACCGAAGCTCCAGCTGCAGATGCTGCAACTGAGGCTCCAGAAGCCAAGTAGTCACTTCCGTGACTCCAGAAGTTTGCCTTGACGCACTAGCGTGTTGAGCGAGGCAAGCTTCACCAAGTCTTGTGGGACGGGCCGGGAATCCGACCCGTCCCATAAGCAAAATAAACTTGAAACTCCTAGCTGAATGGGATTGCACGTGGCAAACTACACCGCTGCTGATATCAAGGCACTGCGCGAGCGCACTGGCGCCGGCATGATGGACGTTAAGAAGGCACTGGACGAGGCTAACGGCGACGCCGAGAAGGCCATCGAGATCATCCGCGTCAAGGGCCTGAAGGGCGCTACCAAGCGCGAAGGCCGTTCGACCGCTGAAGGCCTGGTTGCTGCCAAGGTTGAAGGCAACGTCGGCGTCATGATCGAGATCAACTGCGAAACTGACTTCGTTGCAAAGAACGAGAAGTTCATCGCACTGGCTAACAAGGTTCTGGATGCCGCTGTGGCTTCCGGCGCTGCAGATGCAGAAGCACTGCTGGCTTACGAGCTGGACGGCAAGACCGTTGGCGACACCGTAATCGAAGAGGGCGCAATCCTCGGCGAAAAGGTTGTTGTCCGCCGTGTTGCACGCATCGAGGGTGCCAAGGTTGCTTCGTACCTGCACAAGACCAGCAAGGACCTGCCTGCACAGGTTGGCGTTCTGATGGCTGTAGACGCCGACAGCGAAGCTGCCGCAACCGTCGCACACGACGTTGCAGTGCACACCGCTGCTATGGCTCCTACCTACCTGAGCCGCGAAGAGGTTCCAGCTGACAAGGTTGCCGACGAGCGCCGCATCGCTGACGAAACCGCTCGCGCTGAAGGCAAGCCAGAAGCTGCCCTCACCAAGATCGTTGAAGGCCGCCTGACCGGTTTCTTCAAGGAGATCGTGCTGGTTGACCAGGCTTTCGCCAAGGACGCAAAGAAGTCCGTAGGCAAGGTCTTCGAAGAAGCTGGCACCAAGCCAGTTGCTTTCGCACGCTTCCGCGTTGGTGCCTAAGCTTTCAAAGCTCTAAGCACTAGCCGTACGCATTAAGCGAACCGCATCCAGGGCAACCTGGGCGCACAAGACCAAAGGGAGGTGAGCACCGAGAGAAAACTCGGTGGCTCGCCTCCCTTTTCTTGAGCCCTGATCTCACGATAACTTGGGATCTGGGAAGAACAACCCACAGCTTGATTCCGACCTCCAGGAGTAAAACACCTCATGCCAAGCACCCCAGAAACAAAACGACGCCGCGTACTGCTCAAGCTCTCCGGTGAAGTATTCGGCGGCGGCAAGATCGGCGTTGACCCGGATACCGTCCGCGGTATCGCCAAGCAGATCGCTGAAACCGTTGGCGAAGTAGAGGTCGCAATCGTGGTCGGCGGCGGCAACTTCTTCCGCGGTGCTGAACTCTCGGCCTCGGGCATGGACCGCTCCCGTGCGGACTACATGGGCATGCTGGGCACCGTCATGAACTGCTTGGCGCTGCAGGACTTCCTGGAACAGTGCGGCGTCGAAACCCGCGTGCAGTCGGCCATCGCCATGGCCCAGGTTGCAGAAAACTACATTCCACGTCGCGCCATCCGCCACATGGAAAAGGACCGCGTGGTCATCTTCGGCGCCGGCGCCGGCCTGCCGTACTTCTCCACCGACACCGTGGCCGCTCAGCGTGCCTTGGAAGTCGACGCTGACGAGGTGCTGATGGCCAAGTCGGGCGTGGACGGCGTATACACCGCCGATCCGAAGAAGGACCCAACCGCGAAAAAGCTGGACACCCTGACCTACAGCGAGGCACTGGTCAACGACATCCGCGTGATGGACCAGACCGCCATGACCATGTGCCAGGACAACAAGCTCGATATGCTCGTCTTCGGCATGGAAGGCGAAGGAAATGTATCCGCCGCAATTCGCGGCGAGCGGATTGGCACCACCGTCACCGTCTAAACGGTGAACGTGGCATAGGATTGAAGTAGATTTAATTTCCCGTAGCGGAAACACAGATGAAGTACTTGAGGAGTACCGGTGATTGACGAAACGCTGGCGGAAACCGCCGAAAAGATGGAACGCACCATTGAGGCCGCCAAGGAGGACTTCGCGACGATCCGTACCGGTCGCGCGCACCCAGGCATGTACGCGAAGGTCATGGTGGACTACTACGGTTCACCGACCCCACTGCAGCAGCTGGCTTCCTTCGCAGTGCCAGAAGCACGCACCATCACCATCACCCCATTCGATGTGACCGCAATGCGTGAAATCGAAAAGGCATTGGGCGATCCAGAGGTTGGCGCTAATCCTTCCTCGGATGGCAAGATGATCCGCGTGACCCTTCCGGTTCTGACCGAAGAGCGCCGCAAGGAATACGTCAAGCTGGCCAAGGCCAAGGGTGAAGACGCTCGCGTCGCACTGCGCAACCACCGCCGCAAGGCCAAGGACACCATCGACAAGCTGGTCAAGGATGGCGAAATCGGTGAAGACGAGGGTACCCGTGCAGAAAAGGACCTCGACGCACTGACCAAGAAGCATGTTGATTCGGTCGAAGAGATCGTGAAGAAAAAAGAAGCAGAGCTGCTGGAAGTCTAATGCCCGGCTCGACAGACAACACTGAGGGCAACGCTTCGGCGGTGCCCTCAGTGGCATCCGGAGAATCCCAGCCGATGACCCGACGCGAAGCTCGCGCCCTGCGCGAGGCTTCCGGCAAGGGGAAAAAACGCGGTTTCCTGAAAAACCGCGCGGCCAAGGAAACTCCAGAACCTGCCACTGGAATACAAGAAGAGACCAAAGTCCCTTCGGCACAGCCTGCCACTGCTCCAGCACCAGCGCCAACGATGGCATCGGACGCGAAGGCTGCTGCCAGCACACCAGATGCTTTGCCGACTCCTCTGCCAGCCGACGGATCCAAGCAAACGGTGCCCGCTGCGGACCCGAGTCCGGCAACGCCAGCTGCAGCCAAGCAGGATGCCACCACCAAGGTTGATTCTGGACAAGCCAAAGAGCGCGCCAAGGCAGCGTTCAAGGCAGATGCATCCAAGCCTGTAGCCGTTCCAACGTCCGCACCCGACACGACCCAGCAGAAAGCTGAGCCAGGACAGGTAGCTGAACCTCAGACGGCGAAGAAGCCTAGCCTTGTAGCTGGCCGCACCGCTGCGCCGGCGAAGGACGAAGCTGCAAAGCCGGAGGCCAAGACTGCGCAGAAATCATCTGCTCCTGCTGCTGCCTCCACAAAAGAGCCACAGGCCCAAGCCAAGGATCCCGCGACTCCAAAGCCAGTAGCGGCAGAAGATCAGGAACCAGCTCCACCGGTATCTGATTCCTCTGACTTGGCTGAAACCGGCGAGCCGGATGCTTCCGAAGCCGATATTCCAGTCGAACTGCTGGTAGGAGCTCCGGAACCTAAGAAGTCACGCGCTGGCCGCAACCTGCCTGCGGCTATCGGTGTCGGATTGCTGATGCTGGGCGTCGTGCTGGTTGGCCTGCTTTGGTCGCAGCCCTTGCTGGTTATCGCGATCATCGTGCTCAGCGGGATCGGCTGCTGGGAAGTGGCACGAGCCACCACCCACGCTAAAACTTCGGTGCCGCAGCTGCCGTTGTACCTGGCTTCGGCATTGCTCCCCATCAGTGCCATCTGGGGCGGGGTTGAAGCTCTCGGATTCAGCTACATCGCCTGTATCCTGATAGCTTTGCTCTTCCGGCTCATGGAAGGGCTCAAGGGGGCCGTCGCATCGGTGATGAGCAGTGTGTTCATCATCAGCTGGGTGCCATTGCTGCTTTCCTTCGCCCTGTTGATTCTCGATTCCGAGAATGGACAGTGGCTTATTGCCACGCTGTTGTTGCTGGCCGTCGCCAATGACACTTTCGGCTATATCGTGGGCGTGCTCATCGGCAAGCATCCAATGGCGCCGAAGATCTCCCCGAAGAAGTCCTGGGAAGGTTTCGCTGGCTCAATGGTTGGTTCCATGGCTATCGGTGCTTGTGCAATGCACTTCTGGATGGATATGCCATGGTGGACCGGTGTCATCTTGGCCTTCTTCACCACCATTGCAGCCACGACTGGCGACTTCTCGGAATCTATGGTCAAGCGTGAACTCGGCATCAAGGACATGAGTAACCTGTTGCCAGGCCATGGCGGCATTATGGACCGATTGGATTCGATCGTGTTCGTGATTCCGCTGGGCTACATGATTTCCCATGTGCTGGCCTGGTCAGTGGCAGTCTTCTGACAATGACTTTGATAGCCTGCCAGCGGGTGTGATCCTTTACCGGCATACGCTCGCTGGTGTGGCCATTAAGCCAACTTTTGGCTCAAGCCAATAGAATATGAGGAGCAGCGCTTAACAGCGGTGCCCAACTGACATCTCTCTAGAGAAAAAGGAACTGTCGTGTCGCAGCAGCAAGATGCTCCGTTTTCCCGCGTGCCGGACTCGGAATTCGGCTACAACGCAAAGCAAGTTGATGCGTTCTTGAGCCGTGCCCGAGCCACCTTCAACGGCGGAGGAAACGACGACAGTGTGGTCACCAGCCACCTGATCCGCCGCACCACGTTTGCACCGCAGAAGGGCGGATACCAAGCTCGTGAAGTAGACGGCGCGCTGGATCGCTTGGAAGATGTCTTTGCCAAGCGCGAGCGCGATGACCTGATCGCTCATCAGGGTGAGGAAGTCTGGCTGCAGCAGGTGGGCCGTCTGGCTGCCATCTTGCGCGGACGCCTGCACCGTGCCAAGGGCGAACGTTTCCGCCGTCCTTCGCGTTCCAACGCCTCCAGCTACAACATCGAAGACGTCGATCGCCTGTGCGACCAGCTCATTGATTACTTCGAGAACGATGTGCCAATGGCCGTGGACACCGTACGCCGTGTGGAGTTCCGCTCTGCGCAGGGAACCGACGGCTATGAAGAGTCGCAGGTTGATGCCTTCCTCGACCGCGTGGTCGAGTTGATGGCTTCCATCGACTAGCAAATATCGCAAGCACACAAGCTTTAAAGCGGATGTCCGAGGGAATGATTTCCCTTGGCCATCCGCTTTCTAGTTTAGAAGAAGTCACGGGCTTAAAGCTCAAGAGCCCGGCTGTTCGTAGTGCGCCAACCAGTTTTTCAGCAAGGCTTCGATGACTGGACGGTCGGCCGCTGGGAGCTGGGAGACCAAGCGCTTTTCATTGTCCATGTGGGCAGTGAACGCCTGATCGATTTTCTCCCGGCCGCTTGCGGTCAAGCTGATGCGCCGTCCGCGCCGGTCGTCGCCCGACTGCTCACGGGTGACCCAGCCGTTGGCTACGAGCTTGTCGATCCGCTTGGTCATGGCACCGGTGGTCACCATTGTCTGCAGTGCGAGTTCGCCTGGGGGGAGCGAAAATGGGTGGCCTGCACGTCGTAAGGTTGCCAGGACATCAAATTCGGCTTCGGTCAGTCCGTGGGCCGCATAGACCATGCAAAGTTCTTCGGTCAGATAATTTGCCAATCGATGCAGCCTGCCGATGATTCCCTGGGGCGATGAGTCCAGATCGGGGCGCTGCTTTGCCCATTGCTGCTGAATGCGCGATACGTGGTCTTTTGGCTCCATGCCTATATTATATCTTCCATGGAAGCTAAAGTAGTTTCCATGGAAGATAAATTGGAATTCAGCAGACCCCGGCTTCAGATCTGGGGCTGGATGGCACTGACCGCGCTCGCCCCGATCGCGTGGGGTTCTAATTACTACGTCACCAAGGAATTTCTTCCCGCGGACGTGGCGTTGTGGGGCGCTGCAATCCGTGCATTGCCCGCGGGATTGGTGTTGCTGGCGATCGCCAGGAAGTTGCCGCGCGGCAGCTGGTGGTGGAAGTCTGCGGTCTTGGGAATTATGAATATCTCGGCCTTCTTTGCCCTGATCTATGTCGTAGCGCAGCTGCTGCCATCCGGAATTGCCTCGACCACCATGGCACTTTCGGCCGGTGTGCTGATGCTCTTGGCCTGGCCGCTGCTCGGCGAGCGTCCAACGCGTGGGCCTCTGTTCGGAGCACTGCTGGGATTCGCTGGTGTAGGCATCATGGTGTTCGACCCTCAGGGCGGTGTGGAGCTATCCGGCATTGCCTGGTCACTGGTGGCCATGGTCCTCTCAAGCGCCGGCTTCATCTTGACCAAGCGATGGTCTGCGGGAGTGCCGCTTGTTCACGTGACGGCCTGGCAGCTGGTGGTCGGAGGTGCGGTACTGGTTCCCTGCGCATGGCTCGTGCACGGGGCGCCTCCAATGCTCCAGATGCAGGAAGTCGCGGGTTTCGGCTATGTCAGCCAGGTTGCCACGGCCATTGCCTACCTTGCATGGTTTACCGGCTTGCGTCATCTCCCCGGAGCGTCAGTGGGCCTTATCGGTTTACTCAATCCAGTGACCGGAGTCCTGCTCGGGACACTCTTGGCTGCAGAGAGATTCGGCTTCCCAAGCTTGGTGGGCATGGGTCTTGTGCTTGGGGGAGTAGTGCTGGGGATTACCAAGCGTTCCGTGCCCAGCACTAAGGCCAGACGCGTAGCAGCGGAAGCCAAAGATCCGGCAGGGCAGCCGATGAACTCTTGCTAGAGCTTTGCGCGCCAATCCGGGACATGGAGCAAGGCCATGACCCGTTCTACGTTCGCCGGAACGCTTCGATTGGTACGCCGGGAAACGAAGATCATCACCATGAAAGCCAGCGGCACGGTCCAAGCCGCGGGCTGGCGCAGCAGGTGGATCCACATCTCATCCTCGCGCGGCAAGAAAGCCCCGATCATCAGGGCTAGTCCGCAGGAGATGCCACCGGCCAGCAGGCCAGCGATGGCTCCGCGTGCGGTCAGCGAACGCCACCAGATGCCCAGCAGCAGCAGCGGGCAGATCGTTGATGCCGTGAAAGCAAAGACATTGCCAATGGCCCCTGCCAACGCCAGTGAGTTGGTGACCACAGCGACAAAGACCGGCAGTGCGGTAGCCAGCACGGTCGAGATCCTGAAGCCCCGCACAGTGCCTGAGAAGAACTCCTGCGAGAGTGCCCCGGCCAGGGAGACGACCAACCCGGAAGTGGTCGAGAGGAATGCTGCAAAGGCGCCACCGACCACGATGGCGGTCAAGGCATCACCCAGGAAACCGTCGAAGAGCCGTGCGGGCAAGAGCAAGATCGTGGCGTCGGTTTCGTTGGTGGCCCCCAGGTCCGGAGTATAGAGCAAGCCAAGGACACCCAGCGTTGTCGGCAAAAGGTAGAAAGCGGAGAGCAGGCACAGCACAATCACCGTGGTGGTACGCGCTGCCTGACCCGTGGGATTGGTGTAGAAGCGCACCAGCACATGGGGCAGGCCCAGGGTGCCGAAGAGCAGGGCCAGGATGATGGAGACCGTCTCGTAGAGGTTCATCGCATTGACGGACTCCAACTGCGTGTACAAGGACTGCGTACGTTCTGCGGCCGAATGCTCGGGAATGGCCCGGGAGAGCAAGAAGATCGTGGGGATCACCAGCGCCGCAAGCTTGAACCAGTATTGGAAGGCCTGAACGAAGGTTACCGAGCGCATGCCACCGGACAGCACGGTCACGCACACCACCGAGGCGACAATGACCGGACCAACCCAGCTGGGGAAGCCGGTAGCAATGGACAGCGTGAGCGCAGCACCGTGCATCTGCGGGACGATATACAACCAGCAGATGACCACCACCAGGTAGGTAGTGATTTTCCGCAACGTCGTGGAGCCCTCGAAGCGGATCTGCGCGAAATCGGGAATTGTATAGGCGCGCGAGCGACGAAGCGGAGCGGCCACAAACAACAGCAGCATCAAATAGCCTGCGGTGTAGCCGATGGGGAACCACAATCCCGACTGCCCGGATAAAACAATCAGCCCGGCAACACCCAGAAAGGAGGCTGCCGAGAGGTATTCGCCTCCGATCGCCGAGGCGTTCCACCATGGGCGCACGGTGCGCGAGGCAACGTAGAAGTCCGAGGTGGTGCGGGACAGGCGCAGCCCATGGAAGGCAATCAGCATGGTCGTCACGCAGACCAAGACCAGCGAGGAGACGGAAAGCAGGTTAGCCACGGCTGATGCTCCGATACCGTTCTTCATTGCGTTCGGCGGCCTTGTTGTAGAGCATGCCGGCCACGATGATCAGTGGATACATGCCTACCCCCAAAACCCACCACGGCAGGGGCAGGCCCAGCAGATGGATGTCCTCGAAAACCGGCCAGAAGACCAGCAGCGCACTGATGCCTACCAGCAGTGCCAGCAGGCCCGCTGCGACGGCACAGGCCAGGCGCAGCTGGGAACGGATCAGCTGGCGCACATAGAATTCCTCGGCCGTGTGCTCGGGACGGTCAGGGGAGACTGTTAGAGACGCGTCCTGGGGAGCCTGGACGCGCACCCGTTGCGGACGCTGTTCAGCGAATCGGCCGGGCACCTGCGGATCGTGCAGGCTCTCGCTTTGGGGTAGTTGCTCCATGGAAGTCCAGTTGCTTCCTACAGCGGGCGGACGCGGTTAGCGGCCAGACGTTCGCGCAGGTAGGGCAAGGCACGACGTGAAATTGGAAGCTCGGTGCCGTTGACTACCACTGCGGCCTTGCCGGTCTGCAGGCGGACCGTCTCGATCTTCTCCATGCAAACCAGGTAGGAACGATGGATCCGGACGAACCCGGACTCGCCCCACTGCTGTTCCAGATCGTTGAGCGGAACCCGGATCAGGTAGCTCGAATCCTTGGTATGCAGCCGGGCGTAGTCGCCCTGGGCCTGAACGTAGGCGATGTCAGCGCGGGGAATCAGCTTGGTGATCCCGCCTTGGTCTACCGTGATCATTTCCGGCTTGGCCGGAGACTCCTCGACCAGCTCGCAGATACGGCGGACCGATTCAGCCAAGCGCTGCGGGCGAATGGGCTTGAGCACGTAGTCGATGGCGGCTAGCTCGAAAGCCTGCAAGGCTTGGTCTTCATCGGCCGTGACAAAGACAATCAGCGGGGGATTGGTGAATCGGGAGATGACGCGGGCGATGTCCAATCCTGACAAGGCAGGCATGTGGATGTCCAGGAACAGCGCGTCAACCGCATTCTCCTCCAGGGCCTTCAACGCCGCGGCACCAGAGGTGGCGCGGTGAATTTTCCCGATACGGGAATCCTGGCTGAGCAGAAAAGCGATTTCTTCTACTGCTGGAAGTTCATCATCGGCGACCACCACGTTAATCATGCGAAAATTCTACCGTTTACTGGGATTTTCTAAACATCCGAGGTGATTGTGCTGGGAGGCCGGAACTTTGGAACCCGCAAAGTGATCAGCATTCCGGCCCCCGGGGCGGTGTCTATGACCAACCCATTGGAGTTGCCGTAGAGCTGGCGCATGCGCAAGTCGACGTTGCGCAAGCCAACGTGCATATTTGGGGTGTTGCCAGCAAGGACGCTGGCTAGCTGCTCGGGATCCATGCCCATGCCGTCATCTTCCACGCTGATAATTGCGTGCAATCCGTCTTCGGTGGCGGTTATGGAGATGACCCCTCCATCTGGCCGTGCCTCCAGCCCATGGCGCACCGCATTCTCAACCAGCGGCTGCAAGGCAAGGAACGGAATTTGGGTGGGAAGCACCTCGGGTGCGATCTGCAATGAGACCTTGATGCGCTCCCCGAAGCGGGCCTTTTCCAGTAGCAGGTAGCGGTCGATGGCTTCCAGCTCTTCGGCCAGCGTGGTGAATTCTCCGCGTCGGCGGAAGGAGTAGCGGGTGAAGTCGGCGAACTCGATGACCAGTTCCCGGGCGCGAGCCGGATCCGTGTTGATGAAGGACGCGATCGCGTTCAGCGAGTTGTAGATGAAGTGCGGGGAGATCTGGGCACGCAGGGCGCGCATCTGCGCTTCGAGCAGCATGGCCTTGGATTCATCGAGCTGCGCGGTGGACACCTGCGCGGAAACAAAAACCGCGACCTCGGAAACTGCCCGCACAAAGCTGGCCCCGGCCCGGCGTGAAAGGGCTGTTACCGTTCCCACGCTTTGATCACCCACGGTGATCGGAGCGGAGACGAAGTCCATCCCCGAAGAACGTTCCACCTGGGTCTTGCCAGTGGCCAGTGCGCTCTTGGAAACCTTGGTGGCCTCTTCCTCCCACTCGGCGGTGAACTCGACCCCTGCATCCGTTGCCAGTGCATGGGTGGTGTCGCTGATCAGCAAGGCCTGGCAGTTCAGCAGCCGGCGCAGCGCCTTGGCGCTCTTTGCCGCACCGTCTTCGGTCAGCCCGCGTTCCAAGTGGGGGACCGCAACGGACATGTGGTGCAGCGTCTTGTAGGTAGCTTCCTCGATATCCGTTCCCATCTCCTTGGTAGAACGGGAGATCTTGAAACCGAAGTAGCCCACAAGAGCGATACCGACCACCACAATGGCGGCGATCAAGGTGATTTGCAGCGCTGGAGACATGTACTCCATCTTAGAGCCCGGAAAATCCGCTGACCGCTCAGCGCGCCAGTGAATGCCGTTGGGCGCAGAAAGTAGTCCGTTGAGCCATGAACGGTTCATGCCCCCTAGTCGCCGATGGATTTATCGCCAATAGTGAACTTAGTCACAAAATCGGTGTGCGTTTAGTCACGCCAACAACTCGCTCAAGGAGGGCATCATGAGTGCCAACCCGGAACACGACGTCGCAGCTGACGTTGATTTCGTCAAGGAGAGCCAATCCGAGGAATTCCAAGAACTGCGCAAGACGCATCGCAGCTTCGTTTTCCCGATGGCAGTCTTCTTCCTCGTCTGGTATTTCGCCTATGTGCTGCTAGCCGACTACGCCCACGACTTCATGTCCATCAAGGTCCTGGGCAACATCAACATGGGCATTGTTCTCGGGTTGCTGCAGTTCGTGTCGACCTTCGCGATCACCGCGGCCTACGTTAGTTTTTCAAATAAGAAGCTCGACCCCAAGGCGAGTAAGATCCGCGAACGCCTTGAGCGCGAGGGAGTGAACTAGATGAACCAGCTCAGTATCCTGGCCCAGGCTGCCGGCGAATCGACCCAGGTCGGCAACCCGCTGGTGAATATCGCCATCTTCGTGGCCTTCGTGGGCGTCACCTTGGTGATCGTGCTCCGCGCTTCAAAGAACAACAAGACCGCAGCGGACTACTACGCTGGCGGCCGTTCCTTCACCGGAACGCAGAACGGCACTGCAATTGCCGGCGACTACCTCTCGGCAGCTTCCTTCTTGGGCATTGTCGGCGCTATCGCCATCAACGGCTACGACGGCTTCCTGTACTCCATCGGCTTCCTGGTCGCTTGGCTGGTCGCACTGCTGCTGGTTGCTGAGCTGTTGCGCAACACCGGCAAGTTCACCATGGCCGATGTGCTCTCCTTCCGCCTCAAGCAGCGCCCGGTGCGCATCGCGGCGGCAATCTCCACCCTGGCAGTTTGCGTCTTCTACCTGCTGGCGCAGATGGCTGGTGCTGGTGCGCTGGTTTCGCTGCTGCTGGGCATCGACGAGAAGCTGGGCCAGTCGCTGGTCATCGTGATCGTCGGTGCGCTGATGATCCTCTACGTACTGGTTGGCGGCATGAAGGGCACCACCTGGGTGCAGATCATCAAGGCCTGCCTGCTGATCGCCGGCGCGCTGATCATGACCGTGTGGACCCTGGCGCTGTTCGGCTTCAACTTCTCCGAGCTGCTGGGCAAGGCAGCTGAAGTTGCCGGCAACCCTGAGATCCTGAACCCGGGCATGAAGTACGGTGCTTCGGATACTTCGAAGCTGGACTTCATCTCGCTGGCGTTGGCCCTGGTTCTTGGTACCGCAGGCCTGCCGCACGTGCTGATGCGCTTCTACACCGTGCCTACCGCGAAGGAAGCCCGCAAGTCCGTAGTCTGGGCCATCTGGCTGATCGGCGCTTTCTACCTGTTCACCCTGGTCCTGGGCTTCGGCGCTGGCGCACTGATCGGTCCAGACCGGATCGCGGCTGCACCGGGTGGCGTGAACTCGGCTGCACCACTGCTGGCCTACGAACTGGGCGGCACCGTCCTGCTGGGTCTGATCTCGGCAGTAGCCTTCGCAACGATCCTTGCTGTGGTGGCAGGCTTGACCATCACCGCGGCGGCTTCGTTCGCACACGATGTCTACGCTTCGGTGATTGCCAAGGGCAAGTCCACCCCGGAGAAGGAAATGAAGGTGGCCCGCCGTACGGTACTGGTCATCGGCGTCTTCGCTATCGCCGGCGGCATTGGTGCCCAGGGCCAGAACGTGGCCTTCCTGGTAGCACTGGCCTTCGCAGTGGCCGCATCGGCCAACCTGCCAACCATCTTGTACTCGCTGTTCTGGAAGGGCTTCAAGACCCGCGGTGCAGTCTGGTCCATGTATGGCGGCCTTGGTTCGGCACTGCTGCTGATCATCTTCTCGCCAGTGTTCTCCGGTTCCGAGACCGCGATGATCCCGAGCGTCGATATGGTCATCTTCCCGCTGGCTAACCCGGGCATCGTCTCGATCCCGCTGGCCTTCTTCCTGGGCTGGTTGGGTTCGGTTACCGATAAGGGCATCGAAGATGTCACCAAGCAGGCGGAAATGGAAGTTCGTTCGCTCACCGGTGTCGGCGCTGAAAAGGCAGTCGATCACTAAGCGGATAAATCCAGAAACTGCATAGCAAAAGTCCCGGGAACCAGCCATCAGGCTGGTTCCCGGGACTTTGTGCTGTGCTGCCAATCAGGCGTCAGTGGACAGCGAGTGCTTGATTAACGCGGTGGTGCGGTAGGGGACCAGTTCGGCCATGGACAGTGCCGAGTCGGCACGGTTCACCCCTTCAATGTGCAGCAGCTGGCCGTGAACCCGGAACAGCTCCTCGGCGTCCTTGGCGGCAACGCGCACCAAGATGTCGGCCGAGCCGGTCAAGCCGTGGGCTTCAAGCACCTCGGGGATGGATTCCAGTTTGGCCGCTATCTCTTCGAGGCAGCGTTGTTCAACGTGCAGCTCGACAAAGGAAAGCAGCCCATAGCCCAGTGCTTCGGGCGGGATGCGGCGGTCCACCGAATCCAGGACTTCATTCTCCAGACGGGTCATGCGTGTCTGCACGGTGTTGCGTCCAAGGTTCAACGCGGTGGCGATTGCTGAACCGGTACGCTTGGCCGTCGTGGATAGGGTGAGCAGGATGCGCCGGTCGGTACTGTCCAAGAGTTGCATAATGTGCACGTTAGCACTGGTTGGGCCACAGAAACAGTGCGTTTTGCTCTAATTTTAAAAACACCATTGTGCATCCTGCCTAGCGTGAGTAGCATCACATTAAGCGGTGTTTGTGAATAAAAACCCGCAACCGACTACGTGAGAGTAAGGATGCCGATCGTGTCCACACAACACATTGACGTAGCCGCCGGATGCCTACCCACGCATCAGCTGCTGAACGTCGACGGGAAACGAATCCCGGACGAAGAACTTGACCACTATCTCAAGGACCTCAAAGAGGCGGACCTTGCAGATTTCCTGCGCGACATGGTTGTCCTGCGTCGCATGGATAATGAAGCCACCGCCCTGCAGCGACAGGGCCAGCTGGGCCTATGGGCTCCGCTATTGGGACAGGAAGCCGCGCAAATCGGCTCGGTCCGCGCCACCGAGGATGATGACTTCATCTTCCCTTCCTATCGTGAGCACGGCGTTGCCTGGGCCAGGGGAGTGAAGGCCGAGGACCTGCTCAGCGTCTGGCGCGGAGCCCAGGCCAGTGGTTGGGATCCCAACGAAGTCAACATCGCCTGCCAGCAAATTGTGATTGGTTCCCAAGCGCTGCACGCAGCCGGCTACGGCATGGGCATCAAATTCGACGGCGGCAAGCAGGTCTCCGTGGCCTACTTCGGCGACGGTGCCACCAGCCAGGGTGATGTGAATGAGGCGATGGTCTTCGCCGCCAGCTACCAGGCGCCGGTGCTGTTCTTCTGCCAGAACAACCAGTGGGCCATTTCCGAGCCTGTGCACCTGCAAAGCCGCACTCAGATTGCTGACCGTGCCCACGGTTTCGGGCTGAAGACCTGGCGAGTGGATGGCAATGACATCCTCGCCGTCTACGCGGCAACCAAGGCGGCGCTGAATCACGCCCGCAATGGCTTGGGTCCGACCTTCATCGAGGCGGTCACCTACCGCATGGGTTCGCACACTACCGCCGATGATCCGACCCGCTACCGGAAGAACGAACAGCTCGAAGAGTGGAAGGCCAAGGACCCCATTGACCGTCTGGTGAAATACCTGCACGAGATGGGTGCCGATGTGCAGTCCTACGAGCAGCGGGCACAGAATGCAGCCGATGAACTGGCCGCGAAGCTCCGGGCTGCAATCACCACCATGGAAGACCCCAAGGTGGAAGAGCTGTTTACCAACGTCTATTCCGAGAAGCATGAACCAACCGAACGCGCAGCCCGGGATTACCTTGGCTACTTGGCAGAATTTGAAGGTGGAGAATAACCGTGGCAACCACCATGCTCAAAGCGCTGAACAAGTCGCTGCATGACGCACTGGCCGAGGATGAAAAGGTCATCCTGCTCGGCGAGGATATCGGCACGCTTGGCGGAGTCTTCCGCGTGACCGACGGGCTGAAGAACAAGTTCGGCGAGCACCGGGTCGTGGATACCCCGCTGGCCGAATCCGGCATTGTCGGCAGCGCCATTGGCCTGGCCTACCGTGGCTACCGCCCGGTGGTGGAGATCCAGTTCGACGGGTTCACCTACCCTGCCTTCGATCAGCTGGTATCCCAGCTGGCCAAGATGCACTACCGGTCCAAGGGCCGGGTAAAGATGCCGGTGACCGTACGTATTCCTTATGGCGGTGGCATCGGTTCGCCTGAACACCACTCTGAATCCCCGGAAGCCTACTTCGCGCACACCGCCGGACTGCGTGTTTTCGCGCCCTCCAGCGTTGAAGACGCCTACACCATGCTGCGCCAGGCCATCGACTGCAATGACCCGGTCATCTTCTTCGAGCCCAAGCGCCGCTATCACGAGAAGACCGACGCGGAACTTGCAGCCCCGGCCCCCGATGGTTCGCCCAAGGCCAGGGTCATCCGTTCAGGTGAAGATGTCACCGTGGTTGGCTACGGTCCGACCACCTACACCCTGATCGACGCCGCTATGGCGGCTGAAGATGAGGGGATCAGCATGGAAGTCATCGACCTGCGGACCCTGGACCCGCTGGATATTGATACCGTCGCCGCTTCGGTGCAGCGCACCGGCAAGCTGGTGGTGGTCCATGAAGCCAGCCGCACCAGTGGCATTGGCGCCGAAATCTGTGCCGAGATCACCGAACGCTGCTTCGACTATCTGGAGCATGCACCGCTGCGCGTGACCGGATTCGACATCCCGTATCCGCCATCGCGGCTCGAAAGCCATCATCTTCCCGATCTTGATCGAGTGATGCACGCGGTGGACACCGTGATGCGCCACCACGAGGCAACCGAAGGAGCTGCCAAGTGATGACCGCCCAAACGTTCAAACTCCCAGACCTCGGCGAAGGGTTGACCGAGTCCGAGGTGCTGAATTGGAAAATCAAGGTTGGCGAGCATGTGGCGCTGAACCAGATCATCGCCGAGGTGGAAACCGCCAAGGCAGTGGTGGAGCTGCCCTCGCCTTTCGCTGGATTCGTCCAGGCGCTGCACGCCACCGAAGGTGAAACCGTGCAGGTTGGCGGTGCACTGGTGACCTTTGATGATGCACCTGGGGGAGCCGAGAGCCAAAGCCCGGGCGAAGGCCAGAAAACCGCTGAACGCACCCCGACCCTCGTGGGCTACGGTGCACCTGCGGCCACCGGGAATCGCCCAACGCGCAAATCCCGTACCGCGCCAGCCGCGCGCCCGGCCCCGGTATCGACACCAGTTCCGGCAGCAAGCCCGGCACCAGCAACGAAGATGCCAGCGGCTCATAAGGCCGCAGGAGGTGCTGTCACGCGCTGCACGCCACCGGTTCGCAAGCTGGCTCGTGATCACGGCATTGATATTTCGTCGTTGTCCGGTAGCGGTGAAGATGGATTGGTTCTGCGGCGCGACGTGGAGCAGGCTATTGAATCAGGCGGTGCTGCTGCGCCGGCCTCGTCGGCTTCAACCGCCCCAGCGCTGGCTGCACAAGAAGTCGATCGCCATGTGAAGATCACCGCAGTTCGACGAGCCACCGCCAAAGCCATGGTGCAGTCAGCCTTCACTGCGCCGCACGCCACAGAATTCTTGACCGTGGATGTTACCGACTCCATGGACTTGGTTGAGCGGATGCGCGCGCACCGCTTGCTCAAGGACGTGAAGCTGAATATCACTACGTTTGCCGCCTTGGTGGTGACGCGGTTGTTGAAGACCTATCCGGCGTTGAACTCGACGTGGGATGAAAAAGCTGACGAAATCATTGAGTTCGGGTCAGTTAATTTGGGCATGGCTGTGGCAAGTGACCGCGGCCTGCTGGTTCCGGTGCTGAAAAATGCTCAGGCCAAGACGTTGCCGGTGCTGGTAGCGGAACTGAGCGAGATTATCCTGCAGGGCCGTGAAGGGACTCTGTCTCCAGCGCAGCTGACAGGCGGCACCTTCTCTATTACCAACGTGGGAGTCTTCGGCGTTGATGCCGGAACTCCAATTCTTCCTCCTGGGCAATCCGGCATCTTGGCTCTAGGCCAAGTCAAACGCAGGCCTTGGGAATACCAAGACCAAGTGGCTCTTCGCCATACCATGACACTGGCTCTATCTTTCGATCACAGAGTGGTCGACGGGAAGGAAGCAAGCGAGTTCCTCGCAGGTGTCGGGAGCGTTCTGGAAGACCCCAGAATGATGAATATTTTTATTTGACGATAACAACTAGCTGGCCCGGCTGGAATATATTCAGTCGGGTTAGAAAACCAATTTCAAGCATTGCTTTCATGACTATTCATTGGTTGTTTCGCATTGTTTGATGTAATCTCATTCACTACGTGCCCTGGCTCACGCCTGAACGCACGGCTCTGCGAAATGCAGAAGCAGCAACGATCTGTTGAGGAGAAATAGGATGCGATACTCGCACGCATCTAAGGCTGTCGTATTATCCGCAGCCTTGGCGTTGACCCTGTCGGCTTGCGGCGGCGGTTCCAATGAAACCGCTGGCGGCGAAGGTGACGGCTCGTACGTCGTTACCGCAAACACCACTGAGCCGCAGAATGGCCTTCTGCCGGCTAACACCAACGAAGTTGGTGGCGGACGTGTCATGGACCTGATCTTCACCGGTCTGGTTAGCTACGACGCAAACGGTGCACCAGTCAATGAACTCGCTGAGTCCATTGAGACTGAAGACTCCCAGAACTACACCATCAAGCTGAAGGCCGATCAGACCTTCTCCGATGGTTCTCCAGTAACCGCTGCTTCGTTCGTAGACGCCTGGAACTTCGGTGCAGCCGCGAAGAACGCACAGCTGAACTCGTACTTCTTCGAGTCCGTCAAGGGCTTCGACGAGGTCAATAAGGAAGGCTCCAAGAAGGAAGAGATGGAAGGCCTGAAGGTCGTGGATGACACCACCTTCACCGTCGAGCTGTCCCAGCCGGAATCGGACTTCCCGCTGCGTCTGGGCTACACCGCCTTCATGCCACTGCCTGAAGCTGCATTCGAGGATCCAAAGGCCTTCGGCGAAAAGCCAGTGGGTAACGGACCATACAAGCTGACCGAGTGGAACCACGACGTCAATCTGAAGCTGGATGTCAACGAGAGCTATGACGGTCCTCGAAAGGCAGCCAACGGCGGCATCGACTTCAAGGTCTACCAGTCCACCGATTCGGCATACAACGATCTACTCTCGAATAACCTCGACGTGCTGGATCAAATCCCGCCTAGCTCGCTGGCTTCCTATGCCACGGATCTGGGCGATCGCTCCGTCAACTCGCCTTACGCCGGTAACGCGACCATCACCATCCCGGGTTACCTTGATCATTTCAAGCAAGGCGAAGAGGGCAACCTCCGCCGTGCAGCGATCTCCCGTGCCATCGACCGCCAGCTGATCATCGATAAGGTGTACAGCGGTGGCAAGGTCAAGGCTGATGACTTCACCGCGCCGGTGCTTGAAGGCTACAAAGCCGACATCCCAGGCAAGGAAGTCACGGACTTCGACGCGGATGCAGCGAAGAAGCTGTGGGACGAAGCAGACGCAATCAGCGAGTGGAAGTCCGGCGATGAATTCTCTATCGGCTACAACGTAGATGGCGCCGGCAACAAGGAATACGTCGAAGCCGTCGTGAACCAGCTGAAGAGCAACCTCGGCATCAACGCCGTGGCAAAGCCATTCTCTTCCTTCAAGGAACTGCGCGAGAAGGTCACCAGCCACAAGATGACCGGTGCGTTCCGTACCGGTTGGCAGGCTGACTACCCATCGCTGTACAACTTCCTGGGCCCGCTGTTCGGCACCGGTGCAGGTTCCAACGACGGCCAGTACTCCAGCGAAGAATTCGACAACAAGCTGAGCGAGGGCCTTGCGGCTACCGATCCAGCTGAAGGCGCGAAGATCTTCAACGAAGCCCAGGAGATCCTGTTCAAGGATCTGCCAGCTATTCCACTGTGGTACCAGGCGGTCCAGGGTGGTTGGAGCGAAAACGTGGATAACGTCGAGTTCGGCTGGAACGGCGTTCCGTTGTACAACGAGATCACTGGCAAGTAAGTTTCTTTCGGTTCTCCCCTGCTCACTGGGTGGGGAATGGGCTGAAAACATGTCAAGGGAGACCCGAGCACCTCAGGGTCTCCCTTTGGCGTGTTTGTCCTGCCTCGCAATAATAAACGTCGATTAATTATTCGACGGAAAGAGGATAATTATGGCCCTGTGCCCTCACGTATCTCGAGGTGAGATGCAAGCATGTTAAGTTTTACCCTGAAGCGAATCGTGCAGTTGTTCCCGGTATTCCTCGGCGCAACATTGCTGGTGTACTTCCTGGTTTTCGCAACCCCTGGCAATCCGATTGCCGCCTTGTCAGGCGGCAAGCCGATGAGTCCGGCAACCGAGGCCGCACTGACCGCGCAATATAACTTGGATAAGCCATTCTGGGTTCAGTATGGCCTCTACCTGAAGAACCTGGTGACGTTGGACCTGGGAACCTCGTTCTCCGGCCAAGAAGTCCGCGACCTGCTGGCTCGCGCCTTCCCCGTAACCGCTCGTCTGGCAATTCTTGCTCTGCTGATCGAATCGGTTTTCGGTATCCTTTTCGGTGTTATTGCCGGTATGCGCAAGGGCAAGCTGTTTGATTCCACTGTGTTAGTTGCATCGCTGCTGGTAATCGCAGTTCCAACCTTCGTACTTGGCTTCTTGCTGCAGTTCGTTGTCGGCGTCAAGCTCGAATGGGCCAAGCCCACCGTTTCCGGCGCTGCGACCTGGGGCGAGCTCATCTTGCCTGCGTTGGTACTGGGACTCGTGTCGCTGGCCTACGTTTTGCGCCTGACGCGCACTTCGGTCATCGAGAATAAGACAGCTGACTACGTGCGCACCGCCACTGCCAAGGGCCTTAGCCGCAACCGCGTCGTTACCGTGCACATCCTGCGCAACTCATTGATCCCAGTCGTAACCTATCTAGGTGCAGACTTGGGCGCGTTGATGGGAGGCGCCATCGTCACCGAAGGCATTTTCAACGTCCCTGGCGTCGGACATCTTCTCTACCAAGCAATCCAAAAGGGCGAAACCCCTACGGTGGTCGCGGTCGTAGGCGTTCTGGTGATCGTCTTCGTGCTCGCCAACCTCATCGTGGATATGCTGTACGCACTGCTTGACCCAAGGATCCGTTATGCCTGAGAACCAGAATTTTAACCCAGAAGACGGTCTGCCCATCCGCAGCAACCGCGCCGGCAAGGTTTCCAAGTACAAGATCGAGCACTATGTTGCTCCGCTGGATGAGACTCCGCTGCAGGCAGTGGACTCGGTGAAGGAAACCGGCAAGCCGCTGTCCATGTGGGCCGAAGCATGGCGCTCCCTGCGCAAGCAGCCGCTGTTCATCATTTCCACGGTTATGATCCTTGCGGTCGTCATCGTTGCCGCTTTCCCGCAGCTGTTCACCTCCATCGACCCGAATGGCAATCAGGCCTGCCTGCTGGAAAACTCCAATGAGCCCGGGCGTGCCGGGCACTTCATGGGCTTCAACCTGCAAGGCTGCGACATTTACGCCCGTACGATCTACGGCACGCGTGCTTCGCTGCTCGTAGGCCTGTTCACCACCATCATTGTGGTGCTCCTCGGCGGTGCGATCGGCGCCTTGGCCGGCTACTACGGCGGCTGGATCGATATCATCCTGGCTCGCCTGGGCGATATCTTCTTCGCTTTGCCTCTCATCCTTGGTGCCATCATCGTGATGCAGCTTCCTGCATTCCGCGAGAACCGCAGCGTATGGACTGTGATCGTCACGCTGTCGATCTTCGGCTGGCCGCAGCTGGCTCGCATTACCCGTGGCGCTGTGATCGAGGCCCGCAATGCGGACTTCGTGAAGGCCTCGCGCGCGCTGGGGCTGTCCAAGTTCAGCGCACTGGTCAAGCACGTCATCCCGAATTCGCTGGCCCCGATCATCGTGGTTGCCACCGTGAACCTGGGCGTGTACATCGTGGCTGAGGCTACGCTGTCCTTCCTCGGTGTCGGACTTCCACCTGACGTCATGAGCTGGGGCAATGATATTTCCTCGGCGCAAACCCAGCTGCGTAACAACCCGACGATGCTGATGTGGCCAGCGCTGTTCCTTTCGATAACAGTCCTGAGCTTCATCATGCTTGGCGATGCAGTGCGTGATGCGCTGGATCCCAAGGCCCGGAAGGGAGCCTAAGCAATGACTGAAACTGCAACTCCAAAACCGCTGCTGGAAGCCAAGGATCTGGCGATTACCTTCTCCACTCCTGACGGCCCGGTCCATGCAGTGCGCGACGCCAACTTCACCGTGATGCCTGGCGAGACCGTGGCCATCGTGGGCGAATCCGGCTCGGGCAAGTCGACTTCGGCGTTGGCTGCTATCGGATTGCTGGCAGGCAACGGCAGGGTTTCCTCCGGACAGATCCTCTTTGACGGCGAAGACATTTCCAAGGCCAGCGAAAAGCGCTTCGTTGAGCTGCGCGGCAACCACATCGGCATGGTGCCGCAGGACCCGATGTCCAACCTGAACCCGGTTTGGAAGATCGGTTTCCAAGTCAAGGAAACTCTGAAGGCAAACGGCTTGGCGGGGGACAACCCGAACAAGCGCGTGGCCCAGGTCCTGGCAGACGCAGGTTTGCCTGATCCTGAGACGCGTGCACGCCAGTACCCGCACGAGTTCTCCGGCGGCATGCGCCAGCGTGCGCTGATCGCCATCGGTCTTGCTTGCCGTCCGCGCTTGCTGATTGCCGATGAGCCAACCAGCGCCCTGGACGTCACCGTGCAGCAACAGATCCTGGATCACTTGGACACCATGACCAGTGAGCTGGGCACCGCGGTGCTGCTGATCACCCACGACCTGGGCTTGGCAGCAGAGCGCGCCGAGAAGGTTGTCGTAATGTACAAGGGACGCGTTGTCGAATACGGCCCGGCCTTGGAAATCCTGCGCAACCCGCAGCACCCGTACACCAAGCGCCTGATCAATTCCGCCCCTTCGCTCTCTGCACAGCGCGGGGACAAGCATGAGGCGATCGTTGACGAGGTAGTGCCTGGCAAGGCCGAGCCCCTGCTGAAGATCAGCAATCTGACCAAGGTCTTCGACATCCGCAAGGGCTTCGGGAAGAAGGAGAAGTTCACTGCGGTGGACAACGTTTCCTTCGAGATCCCCAAGGGCACCACTACCGCTGTGGTGGGAGAGTCCGGTTCGGGCAAGTCGACCATCGCCCAGATGGTGCTGAACCTGCTGGACAAGACCGCGGGCGAGATCATTTTCGATGGCGAACAAATCGGCAATCTGAACGAGAAGCACTTGTTCAAGTACCGCCGACGCGTGCAACCGATCTTCCAGGATCCATATGGTTCCCTGGATCCGATGTACTCGATCTTCCGCACCATTGAAGAACCGCTGCGCATCCACGGCATTGGCAACGCAGCTTCGCGCGAGAAGAAGGTCAAGGAGCTGCTGGAACAGGTCGCCATGCCGGCTTCAACCATGCACCGCTTCCCGAACGAGCTCTCCGGTGGCCAGCGCCAGCGCATCGCCATCGCGCGCTCTGGCTTTGCAGCCGGAAATGATCGTTTGCGACGAGGCGGTTTCGGCGCTGGACGTGCTGGTGCAGGCCCAGGTGCTGGAGCTGCTCGACGAGCTGCAGCGCGAGATGGGCTTGACCTACCTGTTCATTACCCACGACTTGGCTGTCGTACGCCAGATCGCAGACAACGTTTGCGTGATGGAACGAGGCAAGATCGTTGAGCAGGGAACGGCGGATGAGATTTTCGCTTCGCCGAAGAGCGCCTACACCCGCAATCTGCTGGCTGCGATTCCAGGTGCTTCGCTGATCTAGCATCCGGCGATTACCAGCAATGGGCTGGTGGAACCGAAAGGTTCCACCAGCCCGTTTTGCGCTTAACCTCCGTTGAACGATCGTCATATTCAACGAATATTTCAGATTTAATCAATCTGAAACAAACGTTGCAAAAATGTTATAAACCACCCTTCGTGTCAACGTGCGCGAAACATGGATCCGATTGATTTTTCCCAATCTGAAAGAAATCCTTGAAATCTCGGGGGTGTGAGCTACATCTCGTGAACTGGTGGGTAACAAGCGCGTTGCGAATGACTCTCAAGGATGTCGACATCCCAATATCTGAAGCGCTTCTTTCTATATCCAAGCCAGAAAATTCGGGTTAGTCTATTGCTCAATGGATTGATCCTGTGATCTGATCCACAAAGGATCTTCTGATCCACAACTCGTATCATTCAAGAACTCAAGGAGGCGAAATGCGGTTTCAGCGCGTTTCGAAAGCAGTAGCTGTAGGCGCCGCTCTGGCCCTGGCCCTTTCGGCCTGTGCACCAGGCGGCGGGGACACTGGCGCCGATGCATCCAAGGATGCTGGTGCCGGCAACGGCTCAGCAGAAGCAGCAAACAGCGGCAAGGCCGATCTCGGTGATATCAAAACTGCTGAAGACAACATCAATGTCACCGTAGGCGCCGTGGAGTTCATCAGCTACAACGGCTTCACTCCAAACACTTACTCCACGTACAACTCGGCAATCGTTGACCGCATGTTCAGCGGCTTCGCCTACACCGGCACCGATGGAAAGCTGTACCCGAATGAAGACATGGGCAGCTACGAGAAGATCAGCGACGATCCTCTGACCATCAAGTACACCATCAACGAAGAAGCCAAGTGGTCCGATGGCACTCCGATCACCGTTGCGGACTCGGTACTGGCTTGGGCTGTGCAGAACCTGAACCTCAACGAAGGTTCCAAGGATAAGCCACTGTTCAACTCTGTCTCCGTTGACCTGGGCGACACCGTTCCTGAAGGTCCGCAGGGCGACTGGGATGGCAAGGAATTCACCGTTGAGTTCACCGATCCAGATCCTGACTGGGCATTGCAGTCCTGGATGCTTCATCCTGCGCACGTCGTCGCTGAAGAAGGCGGCCTGAGCACCGAAGAACTCGTCACCGCGATTCGTGAAGGCGATTCCAAGAAGCTGAAGAAGGCTGCCAAGTTCTGGAACGAAGGCTGGATGACTGATCCAGGTACCTTGCCAGACGAGAAGATCGCCCCAGTTTCCGGCCCATACAAGCTGGGTAGCTGGAAGGCCGGCGAATCGGTAACCCTGGTCGCCAACGAGAACTACTACGGCACCCCACCTGCAACCAAGGAACTGACCTTCCGCTTCATTGAAGACGCAAGCATGGTCCAGGCATTGCAGAACAAGGACGTCGACGTCATCAACCCGCAGCCAACGGTGGATACCCTGGCACAGCTGGAGAACCTTGGCGACGCGGTAGCAATCCAGAAGGGTGACACCCTGACCTGGGAGCACCTGGACTTCAACTTTGCAGAAGGCAACGCCATGACCAACCTGGAACTGCGCAAGGCCTTCGCCATGTGTGTTCCTCGCCAGCAGATTGTGGACAACCTGGTCAAGCCGCTGAACCCTGACGCCGTTGTGATGAACGCCCGCGAAGTCTTCCCATTCCAGGAAAACTACCAGGAAATCGTCGATGCAGCCTATGACGGCCGCTACGACGAGGTAGACATCGAAGGCGCCAAGAAGATCCTCGAAGAGCAGGATGCTGTTGGCACCGAAGTACGCATCGGCTACTCGGCACCTAACGAACGCCGCGCCAACGAGGTCGCAACGATCAAGTCCTCCTGCGACGAGGCTGGCTTCAAGATCTCCGACGAAGGCTCATCTGACTTCTTCTCGCCAAACGGTGCACAGGATCGTGGCGACTACGAAGTAGCACTGTTCGCTTGGGCAGGTTCGGGCCAGATCACTTCTGGCCAGAACATCTACGCAACGGGCAAGCCGCAGAACTTCGGCAAGTACTCGAACGAAGAAGTTGACGCTGCTTGGAACACCCTGGCAACCTCGCTGGACCCAGCGGTCCACGCAGAGCAAACCAAGAAGATCGAGAAGCTGCTGTGGGATGACCTGTTCGGTATCCCGGTATTCGCCCACCCAGGCCTGAGCGCCTCGGGTTCGGATATCCAAAATGTCCGTCACACCGCCGCCCAGGACCAGATCGTCTGGAACGCCGAGCAGTGGGTACGTGCAGAGTAGTTGCCACTAGGCAACGTACCAGCACAATGTGAGTGAGCACTCGTGGGGCCCGATCAAAAAATCGGGCCCCGCAGTGTGTTCAAAGGTCCCCAACCTCAAGGACCTGCTCACCTCCGTGAGATGAAAGTAGGACATTAGAACCGTGTGGAAATTTATCGCCAAGAGATTAGGCTCAGCCATTGCCGTGCTGTTTGCCGCCTCGCTCTTGCTCTATGTACTGGTGATCAATTCAGGTGACCCGCTCAAGGACCTGCGTGAAAGCAACGCAGATAACCGCGAGTACCTGATGGCCCAGCGTATGGAATACATGAACCTGGACGAGCCTTGGTACGGGCGCTACTGGGACTGGCTGACCGGTGCCAGCAAATGCCTGATTGGCCAATGCGACCTCGGGCGCAATATCAACGGCGTTGAAGTCTCCGGGCTGCTGGCCAACGCCGCTTCCTCCACTTTGCGCCTGGTCGTCCTCGCGACGGTCATCGCTGCGGTTCTAGGTATCGCCATCGGTGTCTTGACTGCAATCCGCCAGTACTCTGGCCTAGATTACATCGTGACGTTCATGACCTTCCTCTTCTTCTCACTTCCGGTTTTCTGGGCAGCAGTCCTGCTCAAGGAATACCTGGCCATCAGCTACAACGACTGGTTAGCTGATCCGCAAATTTCGGTGGGGACGTCAATAGCCATAGGCATAGTTGTCGGTCTCGCCCTGCAGATGTTCCTCGGCGGCTCGCTCAAGCGCCGTGGCATCACCTTCATTGCCGCCGCCGTGTTTGTTCCGCTGGTGCTGCAGTACAGCCTGTGGCTGAACTTCTACCGCTACCCGCAAATGGGACCGGCAATCATCGTGGTACTGACCGCTTTGGTAGCACTGAGCGCCACCACCATGAGCGTTGGCCTGAAGGAAAAGCGCGTGCTGTACCCGGCACTGATCACCGTCGTGCTGGTCCTGGCCATGTACTACGCAACCTTCTACATGCTTCTGGAACCGAACTCCTGGATCCTGCTGTTCGGACTGATCCTTGCAGTTCTCATCCCGGCAGCTATCGGCCGCTTCATGGGTGGACGCCTGCGCAAGGCCGCCATGTCGGTCTCCATCGCCACCGGCGTCGTCGGTGCAGGCCTGACCATCATCGACCACATGTTCCGCGCCTGGCCAGGATTCCTCGATGTCAAGGGCCGCCCCATCGCAACCATCGGTTCCTCCACCGCGAACCTCGAAGGCGGATTCTGGGATCACTTCCTGGATAACGGCACCCAGCTGCTGATGCCCACCATCCTGCTCGCAGTGATCTCGTTAGCCAGCTACTCCCGCTACACCCGTTCCTCCATGCTGGAAGTGCAACGCCAGGACTACATCCGCACTGCACGCTCCAAGGGCCTGAGCGAACGCACCGTGATCTTCCGCCACGCATTCCGCAACGCGATGATCCCCATCGCCACCATTGCCGCTTTCGACTTCGCCGGCCTGATCGGCGGTGCGGTGATCACCGAGCGCGTCTTCGGCTGGAAGGGGATGGGCGAAATGTTCGCCACCGGACTGGACCACGTCGACCCGGCACCGGTGATGGCATTCTTCCTGGTTACCGGTACCGCCGCGATCCTCTTCAACTTGCTGGCGGATATCGTTTACGCCCTGCTTGACCCACGAATCCGAGTCTAGGAGGCATGAACTGATGAACTTCCTTCATGCCTGCAACCCTAAGGACCAGCGATGAGCACTACGAATAAGAACTTGAACGAGCGCGAGCCGCAGAACCTGACATCTGTGGCCGAGGTGGAAGACGCCAAGCTCGCCCGGATCCACGAAAAGCCCAAGAGCCAGGGACGCATTGTTCTTGAGCGCTTTGTCAGCCACAAGCCGGCGATGGTTTCCTCGGTCATCCTGATCTTCATCACCGTTTTTGCCTTCAGCTCGATCGGCTGGGGGCCGCTACCGGGCTGGTGGGGGCAGAACTTCTACCAGGCAGGCGCCGTCATTGACGGTGGCAAGCCGACTTTGAGCCTGGTCCCTACCTGGCTGGGCGGGGAAGGCATCCGCATCGGCGAGCACCCCTTCGGGCAGGACTCGGTAGGCAAGGACTACTTCGCACTGGTCATGAACGGGACGCAGAAGTCCATCATCATCGGTGTGGTCGTCGGCTTGGTCGCCACCTTCCTGGGAACCGTTATCGGTGCAGTTTCCGGCTACTTCCGCGGCTGGGTTGATGAAATCCTGATGCGCATCACCGACCTGTTCATCGTGATCCCACTGCTGGTTCTGGCAGCTGTCCTCGGTAAGATGGCCGGCGCTTCCACCGGTTCCATCATCATCCTGGCCCTTGTCCTGGGCCTGGTCACCTGGACCGGTCTCGCCCGATTGGTGCGCGGTGAGATCCTCTCGCTGCGCGAACGCGAATACGTTGCTGCCGCCCAGGCCATGGGTTCGAAAACGAGCCGTGTGATTTTCAAGCACCTGATCCCGAACACCATGGGCGTGATCATCGTGAACGCGACCTTCGCAATCGCCGGCGCGATCCTGCTCGAATCCTCGCTGTCCTACCTGGGCTTCGGTGTGAAACCACCAGAGTCCTCGCTGGGACTGCTGATCAGCCAGTACCAGAATGCCTTCACCACCCGTCCGTACCTGTTCTGGTGGCCGGGCATGATCATCGTTACGATCGCACTGTCGGTGAACTTCTTAGGCGATGGCCTGCGCGATGCGTTTGACCCGCGCCAGGTTGGAAAGAAGCGCCGTCGTCGTGCAGGGATGTTTGCCCTGCCAACCCGCAAGGAGAAGCCATGAGCCACGCAGCACCAATGAATGAACAAGGCTCCGAAGACTTCGCGCTGAGCTTCGATGACCTCAACGTTGTTTTTGAAACCTCCGGTCCGGAAGTCCACGCCGTCAAGGGCTTGTCCCTGGCCGTGCGCCCCGGACAGGTGGTGGCGCTGGTAGGCGAGTCCGGTTCGGGCAAGTCGGTTACCTCCACCGCGGCGATGGGCTTGCTGCCAGGCAACGCCAACGTTACGGGTGTGGCCAAGGTCGGCAATGTCAACGTGGTGGGCCTGGATGAAGGCAAGTTGCGCAAGATGCGCGCCACCGACATTGCAATGGTCTTCCAGGAACCGATGACCGCACTGAATCCGGTGCTGACCATTGAGCGCCAGCTGACCGAAGCACTGGAACTGCACGACATCGCCTACGGCAAAGAGGCAACCGATCGAGCAGTGCAACTGCTTGAGATGGTTGGCATCCCAGATCCGGCCAAGCGCATTAAGCAGTATCCGCACCAGTTCTCCGGTGGACAGCGCCAGCGCATCGTTATTGCCATGGCGATCTCCTGCGATCCGAAGGTGATCATCGCCGATGAGCCGACCACCGCACTGGACGTGACGGTTCAGGCCGAGATCCTTGACCTGCTGCGTGAGCTGAAAGACCGCTTGAACACCGGTATCTTGCTGATCACCCACAACATGGGTGTGGTTGCGGATATGGCTGATGAAGTCGCGGTGATGTTCCAGGGAAACCTCGTGGAGACCGGGACCGTGGAGCAGGTGCTGCTGCATCCAGAGCATCCATACACCCAGCGACTGCTGTCGTCGGTTCCGCGCTTATCTGCTCCGGCAGTGACCTCCGTGCAAGGAACGCACAGCTCCGAAACTGCACCGGCAGGACGGGAATTGGTGTTGGAAGCCAAGGACCTGGTGTTGGAATACGACATGCGGGGAAAGATCTTCCGTGCCGTTGAAAACGTCAGCTTTGATGTTGCCAAGGGCGAGGTTCTGGGCATTGTCGGTGAATCCGGTTCGGGCAAATCCACCATCGCCAAAGCCGTGCTCGGCCTGCTGCCGGTAGCCAGCGGTACCTTGTCGGTGAAGGGGCATGATCTTCCCAAGCTCTCGCCGAAGGAAGCACGCAAGGTCCGCAAGCAGATCGGTGTGATCTTCCAGGACCCTGCCGCATCGCTGAACCCGCGTTTCCCTATTGGCGATTGCATCACCGAGCCCATGGTGGTTCATAAGGTGGGCACAAAGGCCGAACGCATCAAGCGCGCCGAAGAGTTGCTTGATGCCGTCAAGCTCCCGCGCAACGTGATCAACCGCTACCCGCACGAGCTCTCCGGCGGCCAGCGCCAGCGCGTTTGCATTGCGCGTGCATTGACCTTGAATCCGGAGCTGCTGATCGCTGATGAGCCCACCAGTGCTTTGGACGTTTCGGTTCAGGCAGTTGTCTTGGAAATGCTCCAGGACCTCCAGCGCGACTTCAACTTCGCGTGCTTGTTCGTCAGCCACGACTTGGCTGTGGTGGACATGCTCGCTGACGCGGTCGTAGTAATGCAGTCCGGCAAGGCAGTGGAACAGGGCATGGTTGAGTCGGTGCTGCACGCACCAACGCACGACTACACCAGGCGCCTGTTGGCAGCGGCTCCAGTTCCGGACCCGCATGAGCAGGCATTGCGCCGCGAAGCTTGGCGCGTGCTGAACAGCACCAAGTAGCAGTCGCCAAGGAGCCGGGTATTCGCAGGATCATCTGCGAATACACGGCTCCTTCCATTTTCCGGCTACCGAGGGCTAAGCTGAAAATGAGGCTGGGTGAAGGCGCCAGCCAACAAGGGAAAAGAGAATGACATGTCCGCACCGAACTCCGGTACTGCTGCTGGCCCGCTCGCCCAGGCGTTCACCCGCGAGCATCATCAAATTGATGAGGGCATCGAGAATTACATCGCGAATGCGAGCGCAGATCCTCACGCCCGGGCACAATCCCTTCTCTCCGGCATCGATGCGCTGCGCCGGCATATCTATCTTGAGGAAGCCATCGTCTTCCCGCATTTGCCGCAGGATACGCTGATGATGCCACTGATGGTGATGCACCGGGAGCACGGCGAGCTGTGGCGCAGGATGAATGCCTTGGAAGCTTCCCTCAAGGCCACTACGGCACCGGAACAGCTGGAAACCAGCTGCCAAGAGCTGCTGTCCGTTCTGGAACAGCACAATTCCAAAGAAGAGCCGATTATCTATCCGTATATGGATACCGCCCTGAGTCCCGAGGAGCAAAGCCATCTTGAAAGCTTGCTCGACGGTGGAGGGCTGCCCGAGGGCTGGGTTTGCAAAGCTGCATGAACTCACGGAACTGAAAGCGAGTAAACGCCAATGGACCTTGCCTCGATTCTCATTGTGCTGGCAATTATCGTGTTGTGTGCACTTCCATTCATCTTCGGCTCATTCAGGGGATTGGATCGCACCGCAGATGACTTGGAAGGCCGCGATCCTCAGACCGCCCGGGCGCTGCGCAAGGCCCTCAAGGATATAGATCACGGCAAGGGGTACTACGGCCCAAGACAATAATTCGGCGTTAACGCACCAAGAGCTGGCCCTCTTCATTGAGGGCCAGCTCTTGGTGTTTTTCGTTGGAAACTAGTCCAGCTGCATGATGTTCTCGGTAACGACCTCTGCACGGGCGTTGGAGAAAATCTGCTCGGTACCGACGGTTTTGAATCCGCGGCGTTCCAGTACCTTGATGGAGCCAAGGTTGTCCTGGACCACGTGCGCAGTCAGCGGACGCTTGGTGTACTCAGCGAGGAATGCATCTACGGCGCTGGTGGTCAGACCCTTGCCCCAGTACTTGGTGGATGTCCAGAAATTGATCTCAGGCATGTCTCCGTCGAAGACCAAAATGGAGCCAACAACATCGCCTTCATGCTCAATGGTGCGAACCAGAATATTTGGATCGTTCAGAATCGAATTCCAATGGTGGTCGAATACCGCGCGGTCGGCTGGGTTACGCGCCTGATAAGCGGCCATGAGGTTCGCCTCAGGTTCTTGCTGGTGAGCGAAGAATGCGTCCAAGTCGGAAGGGCGGACTTCACGTAGCTGCACGATAAAGGCCTTTCAGTCTGATGGGGCAGCGTGCCGGTTTCGGCACGCCAATAAACAATGGCTTGAAACCTACACTACCGGGGAAGTGAGCGCCGCGAGTGCCATGTTGGACAATAACGGCTTCAGCCCGGACTTTTTGGTCCTCGGCGAGTGGGCGGAATGAGCGGTTGAGTTCAGCAATCCGAAAACAGCATGGGCGCGGAATCGGTGGGACTGCTTGCTTCCGCTGGGATGCAATTTGGCCAGTTCGGTAGTCCAGAGCCCAATGTAGGAGTTCTGTAGTTTACGAACCAAAGCCAATTCGGCCTTCGGCAATGATTTCAAATCGCGGTCTTGGACCTGCAAGATATCCGGGCGGGACAGCGAGAAATCAGTATGGAAATCAACTAGGCGCGAAAGAATTTCCAAGGGAGTGCCGCCAGCTTCGGTCGCCGCGCAACCGCCAGCATAGATGTCTTTAGACATATCCACTAACAGTGCGATGAGCACTGCCTGCTTGCCGGCAAAATGCCTGTATACCGCTGGACCTGAGATACCGCACGCAGCGCCCAGATCTTCGAGAGAAACCCCGGCATAGCCGTTCAAAGCGAACAACCGAGTGGCTTCGCGCAAGAGGGCTTCACGTCGTTCAGCTTTGGCGCGCTCACGATCAGTTGGTTCGTTGAGCGACTGATATTTACTCGCCAACACCATCATCTCCTTACGTTTGCCAAGCACTGCTCTGGACAACTGTGACGGCTGCCACTAGTGTCAAAAATGCAGCTGTTTGCAGACGCGCAAACAGAAGCCAGTTAATAAATATTAACCATACTCGTCAGGCACCGTGCTTCCAAGAAAAGCACGTGTCCCGAGACTTAAATGACCTACACCGGAATCTCCAAGAAACAGTTGCAGGGTGTTGGTTTGTCCATCAACAAAGAGAGAGCCTCATGATTGACCTCGAACTCGATGATCAGCACCAAGACCTGGTCGACATGGTCCGCGAATTCGCCCAGGAAGTTGTTGCGCCGCAAAGTGCGCAGCACGATGCAGACCATACTTTCCCCTACGACATCGTCAAGCAGATGGGGCAGATGGGTCTCTTCGGCCTGCCGATCTCTGAAGAACACGGCGGATCCGGCGGAGACTACTTCCACTTGGCGCTGGCCCTGGAAGAACTGGGCAAGGTAGATCAGTCCGTGGCCATCACCTTAGAAGCCGGTGTGTCCCTCGGGGCCATGCCGATCTATCGTTTTGGCAATGAAGCGCAGAAGCAGAAGTGGCTGCCGGCATTGGCAACCGGTGAACGTTTGGCTGGTTTCGGCCTGACCGAACCCGGCGCGGGTTCTGATGCCTCAGCGGCCTTGACCAAGGCAAAGCTTGAAGATGGCCATTGGGTCATCGACGGAGCCAAGGAATTCATCACCAACTCCGGAACCGATATCACTTCCCATGTCACCGCCACGGCAGTGACCGGAGTGGACGAAGCTACCGGCAAGAAGGAAATCTCGGCGATTATCGTGCCAACCGGCACCGAGGGGTTCACTGCTGAAAAGGCCTATAACAAAGTGGGCTGGCATGCCAGCGATACTCATCCACTGAGTTTCAATGGTGCGCGCGTTCCCGAGGATAACCTGCTTGGAGAGCGAGGCCGCGGCTACGCCTACTTCCTGGAAATTCTTGATGAGGGACGTATTGCCATCGCCGCCCTGGCAACAGGTGCAGCCCAAGGCTGCGTGGACGAATCGGTGAAGTACGCAAAGACCCGTACTTCCTTCGGCAAGACCATTGGCCAGTACCAGAGCATCTCCTTCATGATCGCCCGCATGCAGTCCCGTGCTCACGCCGCCCGTTTGGCCTACTACGCCGCTGCAGCAAAGATGGTCGCTGGCAAGGATTTCAAGATCGAGGCCGCGCATGCCAAGCTCATCGCCAGCGAAGCGGCCATGGATAACGCACGCGAAGCGACCCAGATCTTTGGCGGCTATGGTTTCATGAACGAAACGCTGGTGGCGCGGCACTACCGCGACTCGAAGATCCTGGAAATTGGCGAAGGCACCACACAGGTTCAGCAGATGCTGATCGCCCGCGGCTTGGGTCTCTAGGACCCATCCGTTCAAAGAGCGCCATCCCCCTTTGGCTAGGGGCGTGGCGCTCTTTGGGCGCTCACAGTAAAACGGCCCATAATGGATTGGGTGAGCTCCCAGAAAACTTTCATTCCAGCCGGACACCCACGCCGGGTCAGCCTGATCGGTTCCACCGGTTCCATTGGCACCCAAGGGTTGGACGTCATTGACGGCGCCCCAGAACTCTTCACGGTGGCTGCCATCAGTGGTGGCTACAACCTTGAACTGCTCGCGCAGCAGGCAGTCAAGCACCGTCCCGCCTTGGTTGGCAGTGCTGTTGAATCCAAGGAAGAGCTCGCAAGAGCAATCCAGCAGGCTGCAGAACAGGCTTCCGTGAGCGGCTATGCACCGGAACTGGCGGTCGGCGAGCTCGCTGCCACAGAGGTGGCGGCGTACACCGAAGCCGATGTGGTGCTCAACGGAATTACCGGTGCCATTGGACTGGCTCCGACCATCGCAGCTTTGGAAGCAGGGCATTTGCTGGCCCTGGCCAACAAGGAATCCCTGATTATCGGCGGACAGGTAGTCAAGCAGATCGCGGCCCCCGGCCAGATCTCACCGGTGGATTCGGAGCATTCGGCGTTGGCCC
Source organism: Glutamicibacter sp. MCAF14 (assembly GCF_052114325.1). Classification (NCBI taxonomy): domain Bacteria; kingdom Bacillati; phylum Actinomycetota; class Actinomycetes; order Micrococcales; family Micrococcaceae; genus Glutamicibacter; species Glutamicibacter sp. MCAF14. Next base: position 154,378 of record NZ_JBFREO010000003.1, on the reverse strand, counting down.
AGGCGCTGCGTTCTGGTGCTCCTGAAGAAGTAGCCAAGTTGCTGGTCACCGCCTCCGGTGGCCCGTTCTTCGGCTACAGCTACGAGCAGCTGCGCAACGTCACCCCAGCGCAGGCACTGGCTCACCCTACTTGGGACATGGGACGCATGGTGACCACTAACTCGGCCACGATGGTCAATAAGGCACTGGAAGTCATCGAAGCCCACCTGCTCTTTGACGTGCCGCTGGAAAAGATTGAACCTGTTGTGCACCGCCAATCCATCATCCATTCCATGGTGGAGTTCATCGACGGATCGGTCATCGCGCAGGCCTCGCCGCCGGATATGCGCCTGCCAATCGCCTTGGGCATCAATTGGCCCCACCGTGTGCCCGGGGCTGCCAAGGCCTGCGATTTCTCCACCGCGGCAAGCTGGACTTTCGAACCGTTGGATGAGGAAGTCTTCACCGCCGTCAAACTGGCTAAGCAGGCCGCCTCTGCTTCCGGTACTCACATGGCCGTCTACAACGCAGCCAACGAAGTTGCCGTGGATGCGTTCCATGACGGAAAGATCGGCTTCACCGACATCGTGGAAACCATTGAACGCGTACTGAACGAATACACTCCGGCCAGCGATGAGCTATCGGTAGCAACGGTGATGGACACGGACCGTTGGGCCCGAGCCCATGCCGCAAAGATCGTGGAGGCCAAGGCGTGAGCGCACTGCTATTCATTGGCGGGGTCTTGTTCATGGTCGTGGCCGTAGGCCTATCCATTGCCCTGCACGAGATCGGCCACTTGGTCCCCGCGAAACTGTTCAAGCTGCGCGTGCCGCAATACATGATCGGCTTCGGCAAGACGCTGGTTTCATTCAAGCGCGGAGAAACCCAATACGGCATCAAGGCCTTGCCCCTGGGCGGCTACATTTCGATGGTGGGCATGTACCCGCCACGTGAGCAGGTAGCCGCCGAGAAACCGGGCAAGAAGCCGAACCTCTTCCAAAAGGTCTTCGGCCAGATGGTTGATGATGCGCGCTCGCAGGCCAATGAAAACGTCCTGCCCAGCGACGAAGGCCGGTTGTTCTACCAGCTGCCAATCTACAAGCGCATCATCATCATGCTCGGCGGGCCCATCATGAACCTGATCATCGGGTTCGTGGTCATCGCCATTGTGCTGACAAGCTTTGGCCAGGCTACGCCGACCACCACGGTCGCCGAGGTGTATCAGTGCATCGCCAGTGCGCAGAACGCGAATCAGACCGAATGCACCGATGAGGATGTCACGGCACCAGCCTATGAAGCTGGATTGCTGCCGGGAGATACGATCACCGCCGTAAACGGCGCCGCCGTCGCACAGGCTGAATGGAACAAGCTCACCGACGTCATCCGGGATCATCCTGGAGAACCCATCACCCTTGACTACGTCCGCGACGGGCAGAGCCACTCTACAGAGCTGACTCCGTATCTGACCGAGCGCCCGGCCACTGACGAAAATGGTTACGCACTGCTCGATGAGCAGGGCGAGTACATTATGACCAAGGTCGGTTTCGTTGGCATGGGATCCTTGCAGCAGGACCTGACCCAGCCCTTGAGCGCGGTTCCCGGAGTGATTGGGGATCAGCTGCTGAAAATTGGCGATGTCATCTTGCATCTGCCGCAGCGCATGGTGGATGTCGCCCAAGCCGCGTTTGGCAGCGAGGAACGCGACCCCAACGGTCCGGTGTCCATTGTGGGCGTAGGACGCATCGCAGGCGAGATCAGCGCCGAGGGGTCCATTTCGGTCGCCGACAAGTTCGCAACCTTGCTTTCACTGGTCGGCGGGTTGAACCTGGCCCTGTTCGCTTTCAACTTGATTCCGCTCTTGCCACTTGATGGCGGCCACGTCGTAGGCGCGCTCTATGAAGGACTCAAGCGCATGGTCGCGAGGATTTTCAAGATCAAGAAGATCAAACCCGTTGATACGGTCAAGCTCTTGCCGCTGACTTACGTGGTCGTGGTGGCAATGCTGGTCATGGGCGGGCTCTTAATATATGCAGATATCTTCAAGCCAATACAGCTGTTCTAAGCGTAGAGAAATATCATGTAGGCATGACTGTTTTTGCTGTTGAATACGCATACGCTGAGAACTCGACCGAGCTGCGCAACGAACATCGTCCAGCGCACCGGGAATACCTCGGCGGCTTCTTGGGCGAAGGCGCTGTACGCCTGCTGGCTTCGGGTCCAACCCCGGTCAATGACGGCGCACTGCTGATCTTTGCGGCAGAATCACCAGAAGCGCTGAACGAAGTGCTCCTGAACGATCCATTCAAGAAGGTTGGCGGTGTCGGCAAGGCTACTGTCACCGAATGGAACCCAGTGATGGGCTTGCTGAACGAATTCGCTTCCTAAAAGCTCAGTGCGGTGCGCTGGCCTTCGTTGTTCTCCCGGGAGAACAACGGAGGCCAGCTGCGTTAACCAGCGTTCATGGCTCAGAATGATAGGGGAGAGGAAGTGGGAAACACCATGGATGTTCAGATCACCGCTACGCTGGCGATCCCTGCGGCAGAGCTGAACTGGCAGTTCTCCCGTTCCTCCGGCCCCGGCGGGCAGCATGTGAATACTACTGACTCCCGTGTGGAGCTTTCCTGGGTCATTGGCGCTTCACGGGTCCTGTCTGACTGGCAGCGCCAGCGGCTACTGAGCATGCTCGGCTCCAAGCTGGTGGCCGGAGCGCTCGTCGTAACCGCGGCTGAAGAACGATCGCAATGGCGCAACCGCCAGATCGCCCAAGAAAAATTGGCGCACCTCATCCAGCGGGCGCTGGCCTCTGATGCGCCGGTGCGCAAGGCGACGAAGCCTACACGCGGTTCGCAACGGCGGCGGTTGAGCTCCAAGGCCAATCGCTCGGCTACGAAGGCACTGCGCCGCAAGCCCGGGATGGAATAAACTCCTAGCACCCCACCGTGTCCCATGTCACTTGAAATGGTGGAATGCATTGGACTGGCATGGTGGTTGAAAGTAGGTGAAGCGTCAGCTTTCTATGCTTTCTAATCTTAGGAGAACGCCAATGGCCACCAAGGTCCTCACTCTCGTCGGTTCCCTGCGCGAGGGATCGACTAACCAGCAGCTGGCAGAGGCCGGCTCCCGTAACGCACCTGAAGGTGTTGAGGTGGCCGTGTTCAGCGGGCTGGAGAACATTCCTTTCTACAACGAGGACCATGACGTTGAGGGCGGCGTACCTGCTGCCGCCCAGGCCCTGCGCGATGCAGCTGGCGACGCCGACGCATTGATGTTGGTCACCCCTGAGTACAACGGCACCATGCCGGCCGTCTTGAAGAACGCCATCGACTGGCTGTCCCGTCCTTTCGGCGCTGGCGCGCTGAAGGACATGCCAACCGTAGTTGTCGGCACCGCTTTCGGCCAGTATGGCGGCGTCTGGGCCCAGGATGAAGCCCGCAAGGCCCTGAACATCGCCGGCGCAAACGTGCTGGAAAACGTCAAGCTGGCCATCCCTAACTCGGTAGTGCGCTTCGCCGAACTGCACCCAAAGGATGACGCTGAGGTTGTTGAGCAGGTTTCTGGCGTGCTCAAGAGCATCCAGGAAATCGCGGAAGCCAACTAGGCTTTGGCGGCACCAACTGCTAAATAGTGCGAGATAGGCCACGGTAACCCCGTGGCCTATCTCGCATGAGTACCCGCTCACCGCGATACGGTGACATACTTGGACTAGAGAAATACCCACAATCTATTCGGAGGCGTCCATTGACTTCGGTCAGCCTAGGCATGCCGGCAGGCCCACCGCCGGTACTCGCACCACGTCGTAAGACTCGCCAGTTCCAGGTTGGATCCGTAGGTGTCGGCTCCGACTCGCCGATTTCGGTTCAGTCGATGACTACCACCAAGACCTACGACATCAACGCCACCTTGCAGCAGATCGCTGAGCTGACCGCTGCAGGCTGCGACATTGTTCGTGTTGCGTGCCCAACTGATAAGGATGCGGAAGCGCTGAAGATCATTGCGATGAAGTCGCAGATCCCGGTCATTGCCGATATCCATTTCCAACCAAAGTACGTCTACGCCGCCATCGAGGCCGGCTGTGGCGCGGTGCGCGTGAACCCGGGCAATATCCGCCAGTTCGATGACCAGGTCAAGGAAATCGCCCAGGCTGCCAAGGATCATGGCACTTCCATCCGGATCGGCGTTAACGCCGGTTCGCTGGACCGCCGCCTGCTGGCCAAGTACGGCAAGGCCACTCCTGAAGCGCTGGTTGAATCAGCCGTTTGGGAAGCCTCCCTGTTTGAAGAGCATGGCTTCCATGACTTCAAGATCTCGGTGAAGCACAATGATCCGGTGATCATGGTTCGCGCATATGAGATGCTCGCAGAACGTGGCGACTGGCCACTGCACCTGGGCGTGACCGAAGCTGGTCCAGCATTCCAGGGCACCATCAAGTCAGCTACCGCATTCGGCGCTTTGCTCTCCAAGGGCATCGGCGACACCATCCGCGTATCGCTGTCGGCTCCTCCGGTTGAAGAGGTCAAGGTCGGCAACCAGATTCTGGAGTCGCTGAACCTGCGTCCGCGCAAGCTGGACATCGTTTCCTGCCCGTCATGCGGTCGTGCCCAGGTTGATGTGTACACGTTGGCCGAGCAGGTCACCGCTGGTCTGGAAGGGATGAAGGCACCACTGCGCGTGGCCGTCATGGGTTGCGTTGTCAATGGTCCGGGCGAAGCACGCGATGCCGACCTCGGCGTCGCCTCGGGCAACGGCAAGGGACAGATCTTCGTCAAGGGTGAAGTCATCAAGACTGTTCCCGAAGACCAGATTGTCGAGACTTTGATTGAAGAAGCCAACCGTTTGGCAGCAGAAATGGGACTGGACAATGACGAGAATCCTTCCTCGGGTTCTCCCGTGGTCTCCGTCAGCTAGAATCAGCCGGCGAAGCGCCGAGGGGGAGCCGCGCACCTTGAGCCGTCGTGATACGACAGCCCTCATTGAGCTGCTCGATCGCGACCCCGTCGCCAATATCTTCACCCGTTCCCAGGTGAGCCTGCACCGTTCAGCCGTACCAGATGGGTTCTCCCACATCATTGGGCTAGACGGCGATGATGGTCTTGAATCGGCATGCTGGGTGGGCGCCAATTTGGCGCCCACCGCCATGCCGGCCGAAGACGCCAAGAGGTATGCGGCGCATGCCCTTGAATCCCGGCAGCGTTTCGCCTCGGTCTTCGGGCCGGCAGAAACCGTTTTGGCGATGCATGACGTTTTGCAAGGCGGTCAGCTAGAAATTTTCGACGTCCGTGATAATCAGCCGTTGATGGCGATCACGGAATGCCCGGCGAGTATTCGCCGTAACCAGCTTCGCCCAGCGCAAGTTCAAGAATTCGATCTGGTGCTGCCGGCCAGTGCTGCGATGTTTGAAGAAGAACTTGGCTACTCGCCGTTGGAAAACGGCGGAAGCTTTTACCGAAACCGAGTCCGGCAGCTCATCCGTGATGGGCATACCCTGATCGACTGCGATCAGCGGGGCAACATTATTTTCAAGGCTGATCTAGGCACTGTCACTGACAAAGCAGTCCAGATCCAGGGTGTCTGGGTTAACCCGAAATACCGCCGGCAGGGCCTCGCCGCCGGCTATATGGCTGCCACCGTGGACTATGCCAAGCAGTTCGCCCCAATTGTGAGCCTGTACGTCAACGATTACAATACCGCGGCAATCAAGACTTATCAGCGCATCGGTTTCGAGCAGGTCGGCACCTTCGCCACGATCCTGTTCTAGCACTTGCCCTCCGGGTGATTGTCTCGAAGTTTTCTTAATTTGCGTGAAGTGCGTCAGGATCTCTTAGACTCGTAGGTATTGCAACCACAGGCAGGGAGAATTGTGCCAGCAGTATTTACCGGCAAGAAGATCATGGCGGTGTCCTGCGTATTCTCCGTACTGCTCTTGGCTTCCTGCTCAGAAGATGGTCCCATCAAAGGCAACAACAGTAATTCCACGGCGGTAGTGCTGGATGCAAAGCAGTTGGAGACTGAATTGCAGGAGTTCGCTGAATCCATGCCTGAGGCCAAGGTATTCGGGGACAAAGCGTTGCGTTCCAGCATTCCAGCTGCACAGGACTGGATGGAAAACATTGAAGTGAATCCCAGCAAATGCGGCGTTACTTTTGCCGCGCCTATTGCCGAGCAACTGGAAAATGCCACCATGGGCGCTATTGAATATCCCGGCGGTTACCTGACCGTTGCCCTATTCAAGGACGAAGAAGTCCTGAAGGAACAATGGCAGGCAAAGAGCGAAGAAAGTTCAGGCTGCTCCCGCTATACGGTGAAATCCGGAGATGAATCCCGCGCCTACCACCTGGCTAAGCAACCTGTAGATACCCAGGCCGCGCTGAACGAAAGCTATGTAGTGACCAGCAGCGACGGCTCAACTACAGAACAGCAACTTATCGTTCGTTCGGCCAACTCGAACGTTCTTATCGGGCTGCAAGAGAAGCGGAAATCCGGGACAGCTGCCGAACAAGTTTCATCAGCAACCGTGGCGGTGCAAACTCTCCTGGGCCAACTCAATCGGTGACCGGCGCCAACCTCCCAATGTAAGCCCCGGAGAAAACAACAGAAAGACCGATATGACTAAGCGTTTGACCCTATGGGCTTTGCCGATTGCCTTCATGCTGGCTGTAACCGGCTGCTCTGCAGAACAAAGTTCGGAAAGCACTGATAGTGCAAGCGGGCAAGCACAGTCGCAAAAAGCATCCCCACCGGAGAGAGAAGGCAAGGCCGGAAAATTGTCGGGGGAGCAGATTGAAGCCATCGCCAAAAATCTTCTCGACGGAGACCAAGCAGTACAGGTCATTGGCAACGCGCAAATGCAGCAACAACTGAAAATCGCCAAGGAAGCGGATCAGCCCAGCGGAATCAAGCCGGAAAAATGTGCTGAGCTGAACGCCAAGTACACGGTGACCGATTTGACTGCATCGGTATCGGCAACGGCAACCAGTTCCTCGCAAGCCGTCGGTAAAGTTGTGCAGATATTCGCTTTGACCGATGAAGCTACCCGCCACAACATCTCGAAGGCCTTGAAGCTTGATGATCTGGAGGGCTGTGAAAAAGTTAAGTTGCAGCTCGGTGGCGAGCAGATCGAAGCTGAACGACAGATCCTGCCACTGGATGTCAAAGCCGACCAGTCGTTGACCATGTCTACCTCGATGGATGCAGGCGGTGGACAAACTTTGACTTCGGTAGCTGTGCAGGCCTTGAAGGGTGACAAATTCGTGTTGGTTACCTTGCAGACCGGAACACAGCAAGCAGCCGAGCTGGCCGCCCAGGCAGTTCAGCTGACTGATCAGGCATTCGCTGAGCTTGAAGCGGCACAGTAGCTTCTATCCGATGACAGCAGTTCCCCTGAGTACGCGGTGGTTTAGCAACAGGTAGCAGTACCGCGGCCATTCGAATCAAGGCTCTTCTAGCCATAATAAAATCCCCGGCGATGGAATCATTTCCAACCCGTCGGGGATTTTTCTGCGCGCAGGGGGAAGAATCTCGTTTGACTGGTGGATTTCTGGGGCTCTGTACAAGGGGCTAAACTTTTGACCCTTCAAATTTAAAGTTGGTACTATTCAATTCGCTGTAACACTCCTTGGTAGTGCTTTTATTTCCAACATATTGTGAAATGCTATAACTGGCTATCCAACCACAACGTGAGGAAAACACCATGAAGAAGCGTTCATTCTGGGTGCTGCCTGTTGCAGCTGCCTTTGTCTTGGCCGGTTGCGGCTCTAACGCAGGAACCGAAGCAGAAACCGGCTCGTCCGAAGCTCCTCAGCAGCAGGAAAGCACTGGCCTCCCGGCATTGAGCGCTGAGCAGGCCGCTGCAGTTGCCAAGACTTTGGGCGGCGAGGGCGAGAATGTACAGGTATTGGATAGCGAAGCGCTCAGCGGCTCGTTAGAAAGTGCCAAGGGCCTGATTGATCAGATGGAGATCAAGCCTGAAAAATGCGCTGAGTACGTCTCCCAGCAAGGAACCCAGGATCTTGAGGGTATCAACATGGCTGTAGCGATCGAGGTGAATGCAACTGGTGAGAGCAACAGCTACTCCGTGGCCGGCTACGAGGATGCTTCCAAGTTGGATACGGTCAAGAAGATGATTGATGCCAAGGACTTGCAGGGGTGCGATGAGTTCGCGATGAGCGTTGCGGGCCAAGAGGTTTCCGCTTCCGCCCAGATCCTTGAGGCCGACTCCGATGCTGACTCGACCATCGCGACGCACACGGCTGTGGTGATGAACGGAACTGAAGTGCCTGGTGGTTCGTACCAGATTCAGGGTGTTGTAGGCGAGAACGTAGTTTCCGTTTCGCAGACCATAACTGCCGAACAAGGCGACGATGAAGCCGTGAAGACTCTCGTTGAAAAACTGAATAAGGCTGTTGAAGAGGTCAAAGCCGCGGCCAAGTAAGAACTCAATAGTCAATCAAAGCCCTTCCTGTTCGCAGAACCGGAAGGGCTTTGACGTCTTTGAACAGCAGAACGCTTCCCAAAGAAGCGCAAGCCGTGGCATTCTCAGTAAATGACTCTGGAACATGGGATAACGCGCGAGCCCATACAAGCTGCCTTGACCGCCGGCGAAGACCCGGCAAGCAAAGCGCGCAGTCTCAGGAACCTGTATCAGCATTGGGCTCAGGGCGCTAGCATCCCGGAACTGGTACGGCCCGTAGTGGCCCGCTCATGGTCGCGTGCAGGTTCGCTAGGAAAAGGCATCGTGCCGCTGGACTCTGCGGCCATCGGCCAACGCAGGGAGTCCAATCAAGAACTCAACGGACTGGTAGGGCTCTTCCGGGACCGTTTGCTCTCCTTGGCCACGCAAGCCGGAAACCAACTGGTGATATCTGACCAGCAGGGCTATGTGCTGTGGGTCCATGGCCCCTCGACGGTACGGCGCCGCAGCGACGGCATTGGATTCATTCCCGGGGCCCGATGGCGCGAAGCCGATGTTGGAACCAATGGAATCGGTGCCGCCATGGCCGAAAGGGCGCCAGTCCAGATCTTTGGTCCCGAACATGCCCGCGAAGAACAGCATTCATGGGTCTGCACCTCTGCGCCGGTCATCAATCCTTGCACGACGGGCTTGGTTGGCACGATTACCCTGGCAGGATCTTTCCGCACAGCGCACCCGCATTCGCTGGCCCTGGCCACATCCGTGGCCCGAGAGGCCGAATCCATGCTGCGCGCCGCACATGCATTGAAAATGCAGCTTCTGGAGCTGAATACCGCAGTGCCGAAGGGCGAATACCTGCTGGTCGATGCACAGGGATCAGTGGCCGCTGCCCATGGGTATAGCGTCGGTTCCCGCGTTAGCTTGCCGCGGTCCATGAGCGAAGGGCAGAACTGGATCCCAGGAGTGGGACTGGTCGATGCGCGCAGCACCGCTGGAGGCTGGGTGCTGCTGCGAACCCAAGAGGATGCCAGTTTGGAATTGATCGCTGGAACAAATCCGCAGGCCGTGGTGCATTCGCCCAGCGGGACAACTCGCATTCCGCTCAGTGCAAAGCATTGGCAGATCCTGGCTTTGCTCGCTTCCTGCCCGTCTGGGGTAGCGCTGCAGGAATTGCAACAGCTGTGGCCAGCTGGAACGCCCAACGTCACCATTCGCGCTGAGATCTCCCGGCTGCGCTCTAAACTCCATGGGCTGATCGCTTCCCGCCCCTATCGTCTGGTTGTGCCGGTGGTGACTTAATCCCATCTGGAGTGCAACGTTTTGCAACGCTTCTTATTTGTGGCGTGGATCATAGTATTGCTTTCAGGCGGCCTACCGTCGCATAGATTCTCCTCCGGCGATGAAGTGAAGTGATGAGCATGTCCAGCAATGAACTACAAGCACAAGCCCATGCCCAAGCATGGGCCACCCAGTTGCAGCAAGCCTTGGAGGTGGGTGACGTGCAAAGTGCAACCGAGCTCTTTGGTGATGAATGCTATTGGCGGGATCTGACCGCACTGACATGGAACTTGCACACCAGCGAAGGCAAAGAGGACATTGCCAAGATGCTTCTGGGCATAGAGCGGGGCGCTTGGCCCAGGAACATCCAGGTGACCGGCGCGGCAGATGCTGACGGGGTCATTGAGGCCTGGTTTAGTTTCGAAAACGACCGGATGGAAGGGCTAGGGCTCTTCCGGCTGCGCGATAACAAGTGCTGGACCCTGCTCAGTACCGCACAAGGGCTGCGCGAGTTCCCGGAACCAGCCGGGCCCCGGCGCGAACTCGGCGCGGAGCACGGTTCGTCAATGAGCAAGGAAAACTGGCTGGACCGGCGCATTGCGCAGCAGCAATCGTTGGGCATTACCGAGCAGCCCTACACGCTGATTATCGGCGGCGGTCAAGGCGGCATCGGTCTGGCGGCTCGGCTCAAGCGCATGGGAGTGCCCGCGCTGGTCATTGACAAGCATCCGCGCCCGGGCGACCAATGGCGTTCGCGCTACCACTCCCTGGCCCTGCACGATCCGGTCTGGTACGACCATATGCCGTACATCGAATTTCCCGACCACTGGCCAGTCTTCACGCCCAAGGACAAAATGGGGGATTGGCTCGAAAGCTACACCAAGCTCATGGAGCTGGACTATTGGCCGCTGACCGAGGCTACCAGCGCCCGCCAGGATCCAGAAAGCGACGGGTGGATCGTTGAGGTTCAACGAGATGGCGTCCCGTTGACCCTGCGCCCTACGCAATTGGTCCTCGCCACCGGCATGTCCGGAATTCCCAACATCCCGCAGTACCCCGGTGCCGAACAGTTCACCGGGGAGCAGAACCACTCTTCGACGCATCCGGGCGGTGAACGCTACGCAGGCAAGAACGTCGTGGTGATCGGCGCAAACAATTCCGCACACGACATTTGCGCCGACCTGGTGCAAAACGGGGCCCATCCCACCATGGTCCAGCGCTCCAGCACGCACATTGTGCGTTCTGAATCGCTGATGAAGCACGTGCTTGGCGGACTGTATTCCGAAGAAGCGCTCGCCTCCGGAATCGACCACAACAAGGCAGATTTGATCTTCGCGTCGATCCCGTACAAAGTCCTGCCCGAGTTCCACAAACCCGCCTTTGCACAGATCCGCGAGCAAGACGCTGGGTTCTATCAGTCCTTGGAGAATGCAGGATTCGACCTGGACTTTGGAGACGACGACTCCGGGCTGTTCCTCAAGTACCTGCGCAGAGGCTCGGGCTACTACATCAATATCGGAGCCAGCGAGCTGGTAGCCGACGGATCCATCGCCCTGGCCAAGGGCGAGGTCTCCCATTTGACCGAGAGCTCCGTCGTCCTGGCAAATGGCACGCAGCTGCCGGCCGATGCGGTGGTCTACGCGACCGGCTATGGGTCGATGAACGGATGGGCTGCGAAGCTGATTTCGCAAGAAGTCGCAGACGAAGTGGGCAAATGCTGGGGCTTGGGATCTGACACCGCCAAGGACCCCGGCCCATGGCAAGGTGAACTGCGCAACATGTGGAAGCCCACCAAGGTCAAGAACCTGTGGTTCCACGGAGGGAACCTGCACCAGTCCCGGCACTATTCCAAGTATTTGGGGCTGCAGCTCAAAGCCCGGTTTGAAGGAGTCCCGACACCGGTCTACGCGCTCGCCGAAACCCACCATCGCGCCTAACCAGGCCGCTGCTTGGCGAGCAATGGCACTAGCGGACCCGGAAGATCATGCAACTTTGCAGATCCTCCGGGTCCGCTGTGCATCAGCCGCGTGGTGGCCACAAGGCTTTATCTCGAAATTCTTTTGAAATAGAGTGGCCTGAATACCTCTCCCAACTTGAAATGAATTCAATGAAAATGCGCGCACTGCCGGTGAATTCAGCGATCGTTGCCTTCAGCCTTGGGGCGGATGCTCCGGCCGGCAATGTTCGGCCTGCTCTGACTTCTGCTCCAAAGGCTCCCTGCGCTCCAAGGTCATCGGTTGATCACGCCGTGGGCGGCGCGATCCCTCGCGGACAGCGCGCGTGCACCGGCTGCATGGGGAGCAAGGAATCGGGTTTCGGCCAAGTGGGCGGGAAAATTCCACATCATGCGATCAGCTTTTTGTTGAATCCGTCTCAACGGCCAGCACCCCGAGAGGCTGCAGGATCAGTCGCATTGGCTCGAATCCCAGAGACCGGAATATCAGCCATATCTGTTGCAATCCCGGGGCTGAACAGGAAGAAACCGCGTCGCTGGGGCAGCAATGCACGAAGAGACTCCCTGTGGTAGCGGGATTCAGGGCGGCCTCCATGTAGCCAAGGCCACGAATTCCACGTTGCGAAAGCACCTGAACTATCGCAACACGATCCCGCTAATGCCCTTGAATTTATTGGGAAGTCGTGGGAAGCGGTAGCATTGATCCAGGCCGGCTTTGCGGCCAAAACCCATTTGATTTTGCATAGCTAGTCGGCACCCGAAAACGATTCGGGAGTCGACGGACGGAAAAGGACACCCCGAGTGGTTTTGAAGCTTTCCACTACCTTCTTGCGCACCTTGCGTGAAGATCCGGTTGACGCCGAAGTCGCCAGCCATAAGTTGCTGGTACGCGCTGGTTACATCCGTCGTGCGGCCCCGGGTATTTATACCTGGTTGCCGTTGGGTTTGAAGGTCCTTGCGCGAGTTGAAGCTATCGTTCGCGAGGAAATGAACGCTATTGGTGCACAGGAAGTTCACTTCCCGGCACTGCTGCCACGTGAACCTTATGAGCAGACCGGACGTTGGGCTGAATACGGCGATGGCCTGTTCCGCCTCAAGGACCGCAAGGATGCGGACTACCTCCTGGCTCCAACCCACGAGGAAATGTTCACGCTGCTGGTTAAGGACCTGTACAACTCGTACAAGGACCTGCCGGTTTACCTGTACCAGATCCAGAACAAGTACCGCGACGAAGCACGCCCACGCGCTGGCCTGCTGCGCGGCCGTGAATTCATCATGAAGGATTCCTACTCCTTTAACATCGATGATGAAGGTCTGGATGAGGCCTACATGGCCCACCGCGGTGCGTACCTGAAGATCTTCGAGCGCTTGGGCCTGGAAGTTGTTCCAGTGTTCGCTCAGGCAGGTGCCATGGGAGGATCCAAGTCCGAAGAATTCCTGCACCCTACCGCTATCGGCGAGGACACATTCGTGCGTTCGCCAGGCGGCTATGCTGCCAACGTGGAAGCCGTCACCACCGTGGTGCCAGAGGCTATCGACTACACCAGCGCACCGGCGTTTGAGGTACTCGATACCCCTGATACCCCAACCATCGAGACCCTGGTCGCAGCAGCCAATTCGCTGCGTCCACGCGAATCCGGTGCTTGGGAAGCCAAGGACACCTTGAAGAACGTGGTTCTGGCTGTCATCGATCCAGAAGGCAACCGCCAGCTGGCCGTTATCGGTGTACCAGGTGACCGCCAGGTCGACCTCAAGCGCGTTGAAGCAACGGTTGGCATTGCACTGGACATCACCGGTGAAGTCATCGTCGAGGCAGCGAACGCCGCAGATCTGGCCAAGCACCCAGAACTGGTTGCCGGGTACATCGGCCCAGGCAACGGCCTGGATAACGCTGTCCTGGGTACCGAAGGCACCAGCGGCATCACCTACCTGGTTGATCCTCGCGTGGTTTCGGGCAGCTCGTGGATCACCGGCGCCAACGAAAAGGGCAAGCACGTCTTCGGTCTGGTGGCAGAACGCGACTTCAGCTTCGATGGCACCATCGAGTCGGTCAACGTGGTTGCTGGCGATCCAGCACCGGATGGTTCCGGCCCGCTGCGCACCGAGCGCGGCATCGAGATGGGACACATCTTCCAGCTTGGACGCAAGTACGCTGAAGCGCTGAACCTGAAGGTCCTGGATCAGAACGGCAAGCAGACCGTGGTGACCATGGGCTCCTACGGCATTGGCGTAACCCGTGCGGTCGCAGCGCTGGCTGAGGCATACCACGACGAGAACGGCCTGGCCTGGCCAAAGCAGGTCGCCCCTGCCGACATCCACATCGTGGTTACCGGCAAGGGCCCGGAGCTGCTGGAAGCTGCCGAGAAGCTGGCTGGCCAGTTCGAAGCCGCCGGCAGGGAAGTCATCCTCGATGACCGTCCGAAGGTCTCGGCCGGCGTGAAGTTCTCAGACGCAGAACTGATCGGTATTCCAACTATTGTCGTTGTGGGCCGCGGCCTGGCTGACGGTGTCGTCGAGGTCAAGGACCGCGCCACCGGCGAACGCCGTGACGTCAACGTCGAGAACGTCGTTGCTGAACTGACCGCCTAGGCCGAAACAGCACACAACTGAATAGGGAGCAGCGCGGTGCAAGAGATCTTGGAATTCCTCTCCGTCAACGGCGAACCCGTCTCCATCTGGCCCTTGGTCCTCCTGCTTTTGGCGGCCTTGGGTGCGGGATGGATCGACGCGGTGGTTGGCGGAGGCGGCCTGATCCAATTGCCCGCGCTGCTTCTATTTCCCGGTGTTACCCCGGTCCAGGCGTTGGCAACCAATAAGCTGGGGTCCATTTTCGGCACCACGACCAGTGCCGTGACCTACTATCGGCGCACCAGTCCGGATCTGAAGACCGCTATCCCAATGGCCATAACTGCGATGGCAGGAGCCTTCGGCGGAGCCGCGTTGGCCACGATCCTGCCGGCTGAAGCCATCCAGCCGATTATCATCGCGGCATTGATCGCGGTGCTGCTTTTCACCATTCTCAAGCCCAAGGCGGGGGAGCTGTCCCGGCTGCGCTACACCGGCCGTGCGCATTACCTGCGGGCGATCATGATTGGCCTGGTCATCGGCGGATACGACGGCATGATCGGACCGGGCACCGGTTCATTCTTGATCATCGCGATGGTCACCGTACTGGGGTACAACTTCCTGCAGTCCTCAGCCAAGGCCAAGATCGTGAATCTGTGCACCAATATGGGTGCGCTGCTGCTCTTTGTCCCGACGGGGCACGTGCTGGTGGGGCTGGGGCTTGCCATGGGCGTGATGAACATGCTCGGCGGCTATCTGGGCGCACGCATGGCAATTTCCAAGGGCAGCGCCTTCATCCGCATAGTCTTTGTAATTGTCGTTTCCGGTCTGATCCTCAAACTCGGCTCGGACTTGATTCTGGCCGGCCGCGCGTAGCTAGCGGCCGTTGACTGCGGAAATATTGACGGGCCGGTAACCGGCATGGTGCCTGACCCGCTGCGGTTCCATTGCATGGACCACTGAACTTGTTGGCATCTGGGCAATCCTGAAGGCCAAGAAGCTGGAGCCCACGGCCATTTTATAGAGTTCTCCGATGCTGGTGTGCTCTTCTAGCGGATCTTCGACCTTCAACGCCGTGCAACCAATGGCAACGTACAAGAACCACAACTCGTTGTCTTCGGGATTGAACGTAGCAACAAGCACCGGTGGCTGGTGTGCGGCCACAAGCGACATCACATCTTTGACGATTTCTTCGGGTTGCGCGATCACAATCGGCATTCCCTGTACCCACCCGTGCGCGCTGAGTTGCTCGCGGCCCTGGCGCGAACCGATTGCTTCGCTAACCAGTTCAGCTATCTTCGAACGCATGAATCGACCTGGCATTATCCAACCTCCAATTGACGACCTAGCTGCATATTGATAGTTCCTCAATAAAGTGGCGGGAAGCGGAGAATTGCAATCCGAATCTTCGGATTGAAAACCAAACCTCGAGCACTTGTAATTCACGATAAACCTTTTCCCTGAGAATTTCGAGGGCAGGGAAATTGGAGCGTCATTCATTTATCGCTGCAGTCATTGAAATAAGGAGTGGAAATTTATCCCCTAAAATTTAAGTTCGTTTCCGAATCCTAATATACGCATGTGAAATACCAGTTTTACGAATCTTCGGAGATGGGACTGCATGAGCAGGAAAAGCATCCCATGGACCTTGGAACTTCGTGGCAGCTTTGAAAATTGGACTGATTCCCCGGTGGATAAATAGTCCTTGTGATTATTTTGTAATAATTTTCTGTGACCACTAAGCATTCAAGGCCGGTCGCTTCGGGTTTATTCTCCGGCGGCGGCGTTTTCCAGTATGCGGTTCGCTGGATCGGAGCTGTGCAGAGCTTGAATGACGCTAAAGGCTGTAGCGGAGATCTGTGTTCCGGCCTCTCCATCGGTATTTCCTGCCGCGATGACCAGCGCATCAGCGAAATCCTGCTCGGCGCCCTGGGCTAGCGCAGCTAAATTGGCTAAACCATCTTCCGGCAGGGCATAGGCAGGTTCACGTAGATCCGCGCACTGTCCATCAACAATGCTACGCAGAGCGTGAAGCTGCCGGCCCAATTCACTACGTCGAGCCTCAATGGCATCCTTGGCTGCATCCGCCCCGCGGGCGGCCTTGAGCTGCAACAGGAAATCAAGTGCGTAGCCACGATCCAAAGCCCGGGCTACTGCCGTTGGCTCGATGTTCTGCGCTTCGGTGATCTTCTTCGCCGGATCCAGCAAAGCGGCATCGGGCAGGCATGCTACCGGTTGATCATTCTGATCTGCTTCACCCGAGACCTCGCTCAGCGGCAAGGCCAAGCCGAGATCCTGTTCTTCGCCAAGGGCGGCGACGGTGCCGCGCGCATCGAGATTGATTTGGAAAGCTATCTGAGCCAGCATCGAGTCCCTGCCAAGCTCGGCCTGGGAAAAATCAGGCATCGAAGCGGACACGGCACTGACCTTCGAAGCAAGCTCAACCACTGCTTCGGGGGAGTAGCTTTGCGCAAGTGCCACGGGCTGCTGATCATCGAAGCGCAACTGGCCCAGCAGAGCCGAACCCTGAGATAGGGAACTTGCCAACGCAGCCACGCTCGACGCGGATTCCCCCGGAGCCAATTCGGCTAATTTCCGGGCTTGGGAAGCCAGATCCTCCAGCTGTGCGCCCAGCTCCCACATCGTGCGTTCATCGTCGCTGGCCTCGTTGACAGTCTCGGGCAGTCCACGCTCAACCAACGCACCGCGAAAGACTGTGCTGCCGATGCCCCAAGTCACTGCCACGACTAGCACCCCGGACAAAACTGGAGCGATCCAGCCTGGAGCGCGGCGTACAGACGTTGTGGTGCGAGAAGGCGAATGCGGCGATTTTTCAGTCATAGCGATTCGATCATGCCATGCTCAATGCGCAGAAATGGGGCAAGTACGGTGCTGCGCGCCACGATGAAGGGAAATTGGGCGTGAGTTCCTTCACCTGAGACCGTTTAGATGTTCTCAATGAGCGCAACGCAATATAGGCTTAACGGACAACATCGAATAGCGTGGGAGGATATCCATGACCGGAATGCCGGCCGATACCGAACAGGAAGCGCAGCGCCTGACTGCATTGCTCTCCAAGGAAGTAGAATCCCACGGGCTTCTCTTAGAAGAAGTGAGCCTGCGTCCCTCCGGCAAGCAGATGATCGTGCAGATCATTGTCGACAAGGCCGACGGACATGAATCGCTGAACCTCGATGAACTCGGTGAAGTTACCACCACCATCTCCAACGCCCTGGACAAGGATGCCGTCTACGCGTCGGCCGCTCCATATGAGCTCGAAGTTAGTTCCCCAGGTCTTTCCCGCCCGTTGACCGCCCAGCGCCACTGGATCCGCGCCATCAACCGCATGGTCAAGATTTCGCTGGCCGACGGCACGAAGCTTCGTGGACGCCTGCTTGAGGTCAACGACAGCGACGTTTTGGTTGCTGAACACCGCGAGCCGGCCAAAAAGGGCATGAAGGTCAAGGTGCTTGATCCTGCCACCCATGCCTTTGAAAATATCCGTAAAGCTGTTGTCGATCCAGAACTGAACTTCGATGACGCACTATTAGACACCATCGATACTGAAGATTTGGAGGGCTAAGCGTGGATATTGATCTGAATGCGCTGCGCATCCTGGAAAAAGACCGAGACATCCCAATGGATGTCCTGATTCCAACCATCGAGTCGGCCCTGCTGCTGGCTTACAACAAAACCGAAGGTGCAATGCCCGGTGCCCGCGCACACATTGAGCGCAGCAACGGACACGTAGCGATCCTGGTTGAGGACCGTGACAATGCAGGCGTGCTGCTGGGCGAATTCGACGACACCCCGCACGGCTTTGGCCGTATCGCGGCATCGACCGCCCGCCAGGTAATCATGCAGCGTTTGCGTGAAGCAGAAGACGCACAGGTTGTTGGCGAATACGCAGCCCGCGTTGGCACCTTGATTTCCGGTGTAATCCAGCAGGGCTACTCTTCGCACATGGTGCAGGTCAAAATCGGTGATCTGGAAGCACTGCTGCCACCAGTGGAGCAGTCCCCGGGTGAGAAGTACCAGCACGGCAACCGCCTGCGCGCCTACGTTGTGTCCGCAGAACGCGGCAACAAGGGCCCGGCAGTGACCCTGTCCCGCTCGCACCCGAACCTGGTTCGCCTGCTCTTCGAAATGGAAGTTCCAGAAATTGCTGACGGCACCGTTGCAGTTGAAGCACTGGCACGCGAAGCTGGCCACCGTACCAAGATTGCCGTGCATGCAACCAAGGCCGGCGTTAACGCCAAGGGCGCTTGCATTGGCGAAATGGGAACCCGAGTTCGTGCAGTGATGAATGAACTGAACGACGAGAAGATCGACATCGTTGACTACAACGAGGATCCAGCGAAGTTCATCGCAGCTGCCTTGTCCCCATCGAAGGTCATCTCGGTAGAGATCCTGGATGCAGAAGAACGCCGTGCCCGCGTGGTTGTTCCTGACTCCCAGCTCTCGCTGGCCATCGGCAAGGAAGGGCAGAACGCCCGCCTGGCCGCGAAGCTCACCGGCTGGCGCATCGACATTCTCGCTGCGTCCGGCGGCAAGGAACCACAGCTCTAAGGAGCTCGTGGTATAAATCCAGTTCAGCGTATTGGACGCCTAGCTTCGTGTGAGCCACAACTCATGCGTGCTATGGCGTTCAAACGCGCTAGACTAGTAGTTGGCTCGTAATAACTTGGGAAGGTGGGGACGGCGCTCGCATGAAGCTGCATCAGCAACGCACGTGCATTGGCTGTCGAACCGTAACCAGTAAAAATGAGCTGATCCGTTGGGTCTTGAAAGAAGGTGCACCGCTGCGCGCGGTGAGCCTGGACCAACAAGGTTCCGCCTCCGGGCGGGGCACTTGGACCCATGGAACACAAAAGTGTGTGCAGCAAGCAGTGCAGCGTCGAGCGTTCGCGCGGGCTTTCAGGTCCGCGGTAGACGATTCGCAGGTACTGCAGGAATTCACTGCATACGAAGATCAGCTGGCAGGAAACCAGCTATCTGGCAAACATGATGAAAGCGGGTCAGAAATCTGATGGCAACCCGATGAGTCGGCAATGCTGAGCGCACAACGATGAACAATCAGTTCTGCGTGATCCACCGTGCGACGGAAGAATTTCACGAATTACACAGCTGATCTGCCAGACCGCTGATCCTAAGATTTATCTTTTGATACCGGGGTTTGAGCAGATCACATCGACACAGGAGAGATGTGGCTAAACCCCGCGTTCACGAGCTCGCGAAAGAGCTCGGAATCACTTCAAAAGAAGCACTAACCAAACTGCAGGACATGGGCGAATTCGTTCGCTCGGCATCCTCGACCGTTGAACCACCAGTAGCGCGCAAGCTGCGCGATGCATTCCCAGGTTCCAACGGCGCCGCTAAGCCAGCAGCTGCGAAGCCAGCCGCTGCCAAGCCAGCAACCCCTGGAGCACCAAAGCCTGCTTCCAAGCCAGCTGCCTCGGCTCCGAAGCCTGGCTCCAAGCCAGCTCCGGCCGCGCCAGCAGCCCCTGCAGCACCAGCTCCAGCTGCGCCAGCTGCTCCAGCAGCTCCAACCGCGAAGGCAACCCCCGGTGCACCATTGCCGGGCGCAGCCCCAGCACCGAAGCCAGGCGCCAAGCCAGCTCCAAAGCCAGGTGCACCACGCCCAGGCAACAGCCCGTTCTCGTCCCAGCAGGGCATGCGCGGCGCTGAGTCCGGCGAACGCCGTGGCGGAGGCAACCGCGAAGGCGGTCGTGCCCCACGTCCAGGCGCACCACGTCCAGGCGGTCCACGCCCGGGCAACAACCCATTCTCATCGCAGCAGGGCATGCGCGGCGAAGGTGGCCAGGGCGGTCCTCGCCCACCACGCGACGGCCAGCGCAGCCCACGCCCAGCCGGCGCAGGCGGCCCACGTCCAGCACGTGACGGCCAGGGCGGTCCACGCCCACCACGTGACGGCCAGCGCGGTCCACGCCCAGCAGGTGCAGGTGGCCCACGTCCAGCAGGCCAGGGCGCACCACGCCCAGCCGGCGCAGGCGGCCCACGTCCAGCTGGTGCCGGCGGTCCACGCCCAGGTGCCGGTGCAGGAACCACTGCAACCCCACGCATGATGCCTAACCGCACCGATCGTCCAGCGCCAGCAGGTGGCGGACGTCCAGGTGCAGGTGCCGGTGGCCGTGGACGCCCAGGTGGCGGCAACGGCGGCGGTACCGGTGGCGGCTTCCGCCCAGGTGCACCACGCGGTCGCGGTGGCGTTGGCGGTGCTTTCGGCAAGGGAGGCGCCGGTCGCGGCAAGCAGCGCAAGTCCAAGCGCGCAAAGCGCCAGGAATTGGAGCAGATGAGTGCTCCGTCATTGGGCGGCGTGAATGTTCCACGCGGCACCGGTGACACCGAGATCCGTCTGCGCCGTGGCGCGTCGATCACCGACTTCGCTGACAAGATTGGTGCCAACCCGGCAGCACTGGTAACCGTACTGTTCCACCTTGGTGAAATGGCTACCGCTACCCAGTCGCTTGACGAGGCAACCTTCGAGGTCCTGGGCGAAGAGCTGGGCTACAAGGTACTTGTCGTCTCCCCAGAGGACGAAGACAAGGAACTGCTCGAAGGCTTCGGCCTGGACCTGGAAGCCGAACTTGAGGCTGAAGGCGAAGATGTGCTTGAAGAGCGCGCCCCAGTGATCACCATCATGGGCCACGTTGACCACGGTAAGACCCGACTGCTGGATGCTATCCGCAAGTCGAACGTTATCGAGGGCGAGCACGGCGGCATCACCCAGCACATCGGTGCTTACCAGATCACCCACGAGCACGAAGGCCGCGAACGCGCAATGACCTTCATCGATACCCCGGGCCACGAGGCGTTCACCGCCATGCGTGCCCGTGGTGCCGAGGTCACCGACGTGGCCGTGCTGGTTGTTGCAGCCGATGATGGCGTCATGCCACAGACCGTGGAAGCACTGAACCACGCTCAGGCTGCTGGCGTGCCAATCATCGTCGCAGTGAACAAGGTCGATAAGGAAGGCGCCAACCCTGACAAGGTCATGGGCCAGCTGACCGAATACGGCTTGGTTCCCGAGGAATACGGTGGCGACACCATGTTCGTGAAGGTTTCGGCACTGCAGAAGCTGGGTATCGACGAGCTGCTGGACGCTGTCCTGCTGACCTCCGACGTCCTGGAGCTGAAGGCCAACCCAGACAAGTCCGCTCGCGGCGTTGCCATTGAAGCGAACCTGGATAAGGGCCGCGGTTCGGTTGTTACCGTCCTGGTCCAGTCCGGTACCCTCTGCGTTGGCGACACCATGGTTGTGGGCACCGCCCACGGCCGCGTGCGTGCAATGTTCAACGAGAACGGCGAAAACCTCGACGTGGCACTGCCATCGCGTCCGGTACAGGTCCTGGGCATGTCCTCGGTCCCACGTGCAGGCGACGGCTTCTTGATCACCGAAGACGAGCGCACCGCTCGTCAGATCGCTGACAAGCGCGAAACCGCAGAGCGCAATGCAATGCTGGCCAAGCGCCGTAAGCGCATCACGCTGGAAGACTTCGATAAGGCAGTTGCAGACGGCAAGATCGATACCCTGAACCTGATCCTCAAGGGTGACGCTTCCGGTGCTGTCGAGGCACTGGAAGACTCGCTGATGAAGATCGAGGTTGGCGACGACGTGCAGCTGCGCGTGATCCACCGCGGTGTCGGTGCGATCACCCAGAACGACGTCAACTTGGCTACCGTGGACAACGCCATCATCATTGGCTTCAACGTCCGCCCAGCCGAGCGTGTGGCAGAACTGGCCGATAAGGAAGGCGTTGACATGCGCTTCTACTCGGTCATCTACTCCGCCATCGACGACATCGAGAATGCGCTCAAGGGCATGCTCAAGCCAGAGTACGAAGAAGTGGCCCTCGGCACCGCCGAGATCCGCATGGTCTTCCGCTCGTCGAAGTTCGGCAACATTGCCGGCTCGATCATCCGCTCGGGCACCATCAAGCGCAACACCAAGGCTCGCCTGGTACGCGACGGCAACGTCGTGGGCGACAACCTGGCGATCGACTCGCTACGCCGCGAAAAGGACGATGTCACCGAGGTCCGCGAAGGCTTCGAATGTGGTATCGGCCTGGGGTCGTTCAACGACATCAAGGAAGGCGACATCATCGAGACCTTCGAGATGCGCGAAAAGCCACGCGACTAATTGCCGACAAGCAATTAGCAGTGTGACTCACTGATTCGTGGGCGTTTGACCGATAAGCTTTGGTCAAGCGCCCACGAATTTTGAACCATTAGGAGAAAACCATGGCTGATTCAGCCCGCGCCGCACGCCTGGCTAAGCGCGTACAGGTCCTCATGGCCCAGTCGTTGCGCACCGTCATCAAGGACGAGCGCATCGACAACGTCACCGTGACCGACGCCCGCGTCACCAACGACCTGCAGCACGCTACGGTGTACTACACCGTCTTTGGCGATGACGAGATGAAGAAGGACATCGCAACCATGCTGGAAAAGCGTGGCGGTGCCCTGCGCAAGGAATTGGGCCGCAACTTGACCATCCGCCTGACCCCGACGTTGGCTTTCGTAGCCGATGAGATCCCAGAGGGTGCATCGCACCTGGAGGAACTGCTGGCCAAGGCCCGTGAGAAGGACGCCGAGGTTGCAGCCCTACGCGAAGGCAAGGACTTCGCCGGTGACCAGGACCCGTACAAGAAGGACGAGGACGCCGAAGAAGCCTAAGGGCTTGTGAAGCCGGCCTCTGCCTGGAACTACGCCCCGGCCAGCACGCACTGCGTGCTGGCCGGGGCGTTGTACATTAATCCCGGTTCCCCTCACAGCGAAGCGCTAATCCTTGCCGTACTCTGGTCGCCGCGTCCACGGTGGGATAGCGTGAGCAGAAACCATCGGATCCGATCAAAGGTGCAGTCAATGCCAGAATTCACCACCACGCTCAGCGCTGTTGTCGGGAACAACGTGGGCATCATCGTTCCTGATGACATCGTGTTCGGGTTTGGCCGCGGCAAGCGCGTGCCGGTCACGGTCTGCATCGACGGGGACTACACCTACCGCAACACCATTTCTTCCATGCACGGGCAGTTTCTGATTTCATTCAACGCCGAGACGCGGACGGCCACCGGCAAGGGCGCCGGCGATGAAATCAGTGTGAAACTCGAACTGGACGAAGAGCCGCGCACCGTCGAAGTGCCCGAACCGCTAGCGGTGCTGCTCGCCGCCGAGCCGGAACTGCTCGATGCGTGGAACCAGCTGTCCTACAGCAAGCAGCGAGGCCATGTGGATCCCATCATTTCGGCCCGTGGCGAGGACACCAGAACGCGCCGGGTGGAGAAAGTCATCAAGACGCTTCGCACGAATATAGGGGAAGATACACGAGATTAGTAAGCAGCGGTAAAGAAGCCGCTGCCCTCAATAATGGGTTCTGTCGCTGGTGAGAATGCGACTTGAAGCTGGCTGATTGAACTGCCCGCTTTGAAAATGAAGAAGCTTCCGGATATTGAATTACACAACCAGATTTGGAAGACGCCGCATAGGCAACAGCAAAGCCCTGCCAGGTTCGCCTAGCGGGGCATTGCTGCGCCCTGCCACGGTCAGTAATCGGGGAACAGCCTGGCTAGGACCACCTCTGACCCTCGTTGATTGAAGTGAGGTACGTTCCGTTCGAAGTGCGGGTATACGACCGAACCGAAGGATCATAATTGGGTTCACTTAGCAGTTGAGCGTTCGTGCTGTCTCATGGCGTTAGCGAGATATCAGTTTTCTGTGGACTAAGTTTTGCTCAAAACTCACCGGACAGAACTATCTCAAGGGGAGAACGAAGACAGCGCTGTCGCGTTGGGTCAGCGTCGGTGGCATCGTGAGCTGCAGGCGGTACCAGAGCTAATCCCGTGGAACACGCAGATGCCTAGTCTGAATCGCCCTGATGCCGATCCAGATGCGGACGCAGGTCTTCCAGGGCGCTTTTAAGCCGCGCGAAATTTGCGGCGCCGATCAACTGCGCCCAGCGGCGTTCGATGCCCTGTTCAATACCGCGAGCGGCCTGCTGGGCGGCCAGTCCTCGAGTAGTCAGCAGTACGCGTTGGGCGCGCGCATCGCTGGGGTCCGGCTGCCGCAGCACCAGGCCGGATCTTTCGAGCTCCTTGAGCAGATAGGCCGCGCTTTGCTTCGTGATTCCAGCGGCGTCTGCCAGTTCCGTGAGCCGGCTGCCCTGCTGGGCAATGCGCGCTGCCAGTCGGCCCTGCGCCAAGGTGAATTGGAAGCCTTGTTCGTGCAGGGCTGTGGCGATTTCCTCTTCGAAAGCACGCTGGGCAATGAACAACAAAGTTCCGACCGAAAGTTGTTGAGGGGGATCCATTGACATAGTAGTCAGAATACCTGACTATTTAGTCAGAGTCACTGACTGCTTTGGAGGATGTGTGGGCGATGAACGAAGAACAGATCTGGGAGGCCATTATTGAGCAGCGCCTGCAGCTGGCAGAAATACTGCGGACGCTGGGTCCGGAACAATAGGGAAGTCCATCGCTGTGCGATGGGTGGACGGTGCAAGACATTGCGGCACATGTCATCAGTTCCCCGCAGCTAACCGGCGGTGCCATGCTGAAACTGATGCCAGCGTTGCTGCGCCATGGATACAACGGAATGACCTTGCGCGATGGGCAGCGCAGGGGACAAGCAGGTGTGCCATCCATCCTTGAGCAGTTCGACCGCTTTGCAAGCATTGCGCGCGGGCCGGCCATGGTGGGTTCACGGGAGACCCTGACCGATACGCTGGTGCATATCCAGGACATCGTGCGTCCGCTGTCAATCGAGCACAGCATGCCACCGGAGGCAGCCACCGAAGTGGCCCACCGGCTTGCCCGCACCGGAATAATGCTGGGCAGCCGAGCAATCCTCAAGAGGGTGCGCATGAGCGCAACTGACGTCCAATACAGCCAGGGCACCGGTGAAGAAATCTCCGGGCCGATTGCTGAACTGGTCATGCTGCGCGCTGGAAGAGCACCTCGCTGGGACCAGCTGGAAGGAGCCGGCGTGGAGCTGGCCCGGCAGATGTGGCTTAAACGCCAGCGGCATTCTGCCTAGCGCAACGGCAGTGGAACGAGTTGCCGGTATGCTCACTGCACCGTGAACTGCAGACGCTGCCAGCCGCTGGCGCCATTGGGTACCGGGTTGGCTTTTTCGCTGGTCTGCAGCTGTCCTTGCGCGTCATAGGCCCGCACTGTGGCTGAATGCATGCCGGGGGCAGCATCTTTCCACGCGAACCGCCACTGCCGCCAGGTATCCACCGAGGCCTCGGCTGCCAGCTCGGCATCTTCCCACGGAGAGTCATCGATCTGCACCTGAACGCGCGAGATGCCCCGGGTCTGCGCCCACGCGGTTCCGCCCAGCACCACCTCGCCGGCAGGGACCTTGGCGAACGGGCGGGGCGTGTCGATCCGGGAGGACATCTTGATTGGACCGCGCTCGGACCAGCCACGGGTAGTCCAGTAGGCAGCCTTGTCCTGGAATCGGGTGACTTCCAAATCCACCACCCATTTGGTGGCCGAAACATAGCCATACAGGCCCGGAACCACCATGCGCACCGGGAACCCGTGCTCAAAGGGCAACGGTTCGCCGTTCATGCCGATGGCCAGCAGCGCCATCCGGTCATCGGTCAGGGCCTGGATCGGAGTGGAAGCACTGAAGCCGTCATGCGAGGTCGAGAGAACCATGTCAGCCCCGTCCTGCGGCACCGCACGCTCAAGCAATTTGCGCAACGGATAGCCCAGCCACTTGGCATTGCCTACTAGATCGCCGCCAACAGGATTCGAGACGCAAGTCAGCGTCAGATAGGTTTCCACCAGCTCTTGGTTCAGCAGTTCGTCGAAGCTCATGGTGAATTCGTTCTCCACCATGCCGTGAATTCGCAAGGACCACTGTGCCGGGTCGATTTGCGGTACCGAAAGGGCGGTATCGATTCGGTAGAAATTCTGGTTCGGAGTCACGAATCGGGGCATATTTGCCTCATCAATCTGAACCCCAGCGGGCAGGGCCTTTGCCTTGGTTCGGGCTGCAGGCAAGCGTAATGCCTTTCGTGCAGCATCGG
Organism: Glutamicibacter sp. MCAF14; assembly: GCF_052114325.1. Lineage (NCBI taxonomy): Bacteria > Bacillati > Actinomycetota > Actinomycetes > Micrococcales > Micrococcaceae > Glutamicibacter > Glutamicibacter sp. MCAF14. The sequence goes on along the minus strand of NZ_JBFREO010000003.1, from coordinate 128,140 downwards.
CCATGTTGCGCGAAGCGGAGAGGGATGTCGAAACGCCGGTAGCAATGGCAGCGGCAGCCAGCGACAAGGCTGAGCTGAGCAAGAAAGTTCTGCGGCTAGGGCCGTGGCTGCCGGCATCTTCGCCTGGACGTGCTGCAGTGGCTGAGGCCATCCGGTTGAGCCACTGCAGAACACCCATGCCGGCAACCGCGCCGAGCACCGTCGGCAGGACATCGATCAGGCTGGTGGAGGCACGAGCGACCACAGCGCTTGCCATTACCACGGCTAGACCGATAATGGCGGCGCAGGCCAATGCGAAACTTCGCTTGGCCAGAAGCCCGACCAACACGGACAGTACCGTTGCCACCACACCTATGGAAATGAACAGCGCCAGCTTGTCGTTGGTGCCGAAAGTTGCAATGGCGAAGTCCTTGAGCCATGGAGGAGTCAGATCGATGATGGCCGAGCCGAGGGCGAAAAATGGTGATGAGGCGCTGTTGAAAAATGCCGAGGCGAATTGGGCGACAGCGAACATGACTGCCGCTGCACAGAATCCAGCCACCGCGTGGAATACGAGAACTCTGCTGTTGCGTTTCTTGGAAATGCCCACTGCCACTCACCTCATGCGTTGCGATCCATGTTCCCCTGCGGAATACAGGGGAACAACCACTCATAGTGTTTTCGGAACAGGCAGCGCTGCGGATTGGAATGGGCTACAAGAAATTGTGCAGATTTACAGCGACTGGACCATGATGGGATCTGTTGTCGGGGCAGGGGAGCCGGTGGCCGGCTCGACAGTGATCCCGAAGTGCGTGACTCCCTGCATGGGATCTGAAAGCATGATCATGCCGTCGGCATCGCCACCAGCGAGCATACCCGCAGGAATCGCCCCATCGGACGAAATCAGCCACAGCTCGTAGCCTTTGTCGCTCGACAGCTCGGGCATGCCAGAAGTGGATACTGCCATCAGGCCCTCAGCAGCGGAGTAGGACAATGTGATGCGAGCCCCGTCATCCAGTGTCTGGGTTTTCGACTTGGCATCGGGAGCGCTGAGGATCTTGGTGAGCTCTTCTTGATGCGAGGCCATGGCAGCCAACTTGTTTTCAAGCTCGCGCTGCTGGGAGGTTTGGTTAATAGCTAATCCGCCCAAGGCCACCGCTGCTAGCAGCAGCACGCCTGCTGCCAAGGCGAAGAAGCGTTGCGTACCGCGTCCTGATCCTGCCTGCGGGGCCGGAGGTTGCACCGGGGAACCGGATTCAATTTCAGCGTCACTAGTTGGAGCGCTCACGGGGGCGCTGTCCGTGGCAGGCTCCTGGTCCTCAGCGGGAGGCAACTGCTCGGTGGTGCGGATGGCGGCCATAACGCTGCTCTTCAGCCGTGCCGGAGGAGCGATCGGCTGTGCATCAAGGCCTAGCAGCCCAGCAGTTTCCTGCAGGGCATCGAGCTCGTGGCGAGCCGGGGCGGAATCAGGATACTGGTTCAGCTCTTCGCGTTCATGTTCTCCCAAAGCATCCAGGGCGAAGGTATCGGTCCGCTCGTTCTCATGCTTGTCCATTACGCCACTCCCATCAGGTCTCGAAGTTTGCTCATTCCATCGCGTATTCGCGTTTTGGCGGTTCCCACCGGTATTTTCAGCATCTCGGCGACTTCCAGGTGGGTATATCCGCCAAAGTAAGCCAGGTGTATGGCCTCGCGCTGCGGTACGGTGAGCCGTTGCAGTGCTTGGGAGACGCGCTGGGCTTCATCTTGCAGGATGGCGTTTTCTTCCACGTCATCGTAACTGTCTTCGAAGTCCTTGATTCCAATGCGCAAATCCCGTGCCTGGCTTGCTTGGCTCGAACGCACCCGGTCCACGGCCCGGCGGTGGGCAATGGTCAGTAGCCACGAAGCGGCGGTGCCTCTTGCCGGATCAAATCGCCGGGCCTGTTGCCAGGCTTCGACGAAAACTTCCTGGGTGACTTCTTCACTCTGTGCCCTGTCGCGAAGCACCCGTAGCACGAGTCCGAAAACTCGGGAAGCCATGGCATCGTAGAGCAATTCGAAGGCAGACTCTTCTCCCAACGCGACCTGTTGCATCAGGGCGTCTGGTGTTCGAACGGAATCGTCTTCCATGGCGTCGAGTCTATTTGAACTCATGAATCCTAGAGTCTCACGCATCGGTGTCAATCGGGTTGTTTGCTCAGGCGTGGCGTTTCGCGAAAAGTCCAGCCTCGGGAATCAATCACTCATTGCACCAGCGAAGGTGATGCCTGGATTAGACTCCACGCATCACCTTCATGCCGGCGGCCTTGCGATTCTGCTGATGCTACTTCTTGGCTGGCGGCATCAGGACGGTGTCCACCAGGTACACGGTAGCGTTGGCGGTCTGCACGCCACCGCAGATGACCGAAGCGCCATTGACCTCGAGGTCGTCGCCGCTGCCGGTGACTTCTACATCCTCGCCCTGGACGGTTGCATGGGTTCCGGGAAGATCATCTGGTGCGATCTGGCCGGGAATCACATGGTAGGTCAGGATGCTGCTCAGGGTGTCCGCATCCTTGGCCACAGCGGCCAGGTCATCCTTCGGGATTGCGGCGAATGCGTCATCAACCGGAGCGAAGACGGTGAATTCGTCGCCATTGAGGGTGTCGACCAGGTCAACGTCCGGGTTCAGCTTTCCGGAAACTGCGGAAGTCAGCGTGGTGAGCAGCGGGTTGTTGGAAGCTGCAACGGCCACTGGATCCTTGGCCATGCCTGCTACCGAACCCTCACCGGTTGGCACTGCTTCGGCGTAGGCGGCGCAGCCGCTGCCCACGAGATTGCTTGCCGGATCCATTGCAGATTTGCTTGCCATCGGCGAGCTGCTTTCCGATGCGGAGGCGGTGGGTGATTCCATGGTTTCCGAACCGGTCGAGCAGGCGCTCAGTCCCATGGCGGCGACTGCGATGAGCCCGAATGCTCCAGCGACTTTGCTGTATGTGCGCTTCATGATTTTCTCCTTGCTTCGCCGCGACTGATGTCGTCGGTCCTTTTCCTGTCCGTGCGGATCAGGTTGTCAATGAGCATTCGGGGCTGGATGCTCCACGGATTGGATTCTTTTGAAAATATTTTTGCTTCCTGCCGAAAACCCGAGAAAACCGCAGGAACTGCTTGCTGGCGAACCGGGTCTCGGGCACTTGAAGCCCGCATTCTGGGCGAAGGCCGGAGCGTTGCCGGCCGGTGGGAATGGGCAGCGAGTGGGATCTGCCACGCTTGTTCCAGCGGGCAGGCTAATTTCCGGTACAGCCCATATACTGGAAGGCGTGAGTAAAGCCGGGCAGAACACTGAAGAGCAGGCCTCAGGCCTCGTATTAGTCGACAAAGACCAGGGAATGACGTCCCACGATGTGGTGGGCCGCATCCGCAGGCTTGCCGGGACCCGAAAAGTGGGCCACGCAGGTACCCTGGACCCGATGGCCACCGGCGTGCTGGTTATCGGCGTAAACAAGGCAACCCGGCTCCTTACCTACATCGTCGGACACGACAAGACCTACACCGCCACCATCCGTCTGGGACAGAACACCGTCACCGATGATGCCGAAGGCGAGATCATTTCCGAGCGCATTGCTGCTGCGGTCAGCGACGAAGACATCGAACGCGAAGTAGCAAAGCTGCGCGGCGACATCGAGCAGATCCCCAGCTCGGTCTCGGCGATCAAGGTTGATGGCAAGCGCTCGTACGCCCGCGTGCGCGCTGGCGAACAAGTGGAGCTCAAGGCCCGGCCGGTAACCATTTCGCGATTCGAGATCCATGAAGTGCGCCGCGAAAACGGCGGCAAGATCCTGGACGTGGATGTCACCGTTTCCTGCACGTCGGGAACCTACATCCGTGCACTGGCCCGCGATCTGGGCGAGGCGTTGAATGTTGGCGGACACCTCACCGCCCTGCGCCGTACCGAGGTCGGTCCGTACAAGATCGAACTCACCCGTACCTTGGAGCAGCTGGCTCGGAAATTCGAGATTCTCCCGATTGAAAAGGCCGCAGCTGCGCTGTTCCCCAACCGCACGGTCAGCGTCGATGAAGCAGTGGAGCTGTCCTTCGGTCGTACGATCCCTGCCTCGCACCTGAGCATGGATGTTGCTGAAGGCCAGACCGTTGCCGCTTTCGCTCCCAACGGCGTGCTGGTTGCCCTGTTGGAAGACAAGGGCGAGAAAGCGCGCACCGCCTTGGTCTTCACCGCCAAGTAATCCTGAAAGGACCTAGCTTGATTTCCTTGAATGGATTCTTCATCGCCGGTGCGGTGATCTGCGCGCTGGCACTGGTGGTGGCGGTTATCGCTACCGCCATTCGAAAGCACCCCGATGACTGGGCGCTCATCGGTGCGGCTGCCACCGAGCTTTTCCTGGTTATCTATGGGATCTCGGCTGCCATCCGCCAAATTGGCGGTAATCAGGTCCAGGGCGATCCGGTGGAATTCTGGGGGTATCTGATCACGGCGTTGGTCATGCCGCCGGTGGCCTTCTTCTGGGCTATCAGCGAGAAGAGCCGCTGGTCCAACTCTGTGCTGGCCGCATCAGCCGCCGTCACCTTCGTAATGCTGTTCCGCATGGAACAGATCTGGCAGTAGGAGTACTTTGATGGGCGAGAAGCCACGCAACTCACGGATCATGCAGGCCGCGCAGAATCGGAACGCCGATAAAGCTCCGAAACCGAGCCGGACTACTGGCCTGGGGCGAGTGATCATTGCCGTCTATGGCATCCTCGCGCTGGCCGCCACCGTGCGGGCGGTGTACCAGATCATGAGCAAATTCGATGAGGCGCAGGTAGCCTACAGCTTGTCCCTGATTTCCGGATTGATCTATATCGTTGCCACGTTCTCACTGTCTTCAGCCAAGCGTGGCGCCTGGCTGGTCTCGCTGTACGCGGTGGGCATTGAATTGGTTGGCGTTATCGTGGTGGGCATCTTGTCGCTGACCCATCCCGAAGTTTTCGCGCATCCATCGGTATGGAGCGGCTTTGGCGAGGGCTATGGATACATCCCACTAGTCTTGCCGATTGTTGGTTTGTGGTGGTTGTACCGTAACCGTAGTGAGCGTCACGCTTAAAGACGTGCAAGAATTACTTCGGTGGGTTTTCATTCACCACAAGAGTTTTGTGTAAGGAGCAAAGTGCACTATTGGAAGGGCTTGGATGCCGTCCCCGCGGATATGGCTCCCACTGTCGTGACCATTGGCAACTTTGATGGCGTCCACCTTGGGCACTGCGAAGTGCTGGACGCAGCTGTCACGCAGGCCAAAGCACGCTCTGCTCAATCGGTGGCGATCACTTTTGACCCGCATCCGGCCTTAGTGCACCGTCCCGACGATGCTCCCGAGCTGATCATGGGCATCGCAGATCGCGTGGATACCTTGGCCAGCGTTGGCTTGGATGCCACGCTGATGATCCACTACACGCTGGAATTCGCTGATCAAAGCGCTGAAGATTTCGTGCGCTCGATCATTGTGGAAAAGCTCAATGCCGTAGCCGTAGTTGTCGGACACGATGTGCGTTTTGGACATGGCAATTCCGGGGACTTCAGCTACATGCAGGAGCTGGGAACCAAATACGGTTTCGACGTAATTGGCGTGGAAGACGTGGGGGACAAGCGCCGCTTGTCTTCGACCTGGGTTCGCGAAGAACTGGCAGCCGGCAATGTCGAAGCCGCCGCCGCAATCCTTGGCCGCCCGCACCGCATGCGCGGGGAAGTAGTGCATGGGCATGCCCGGGGTCGCGAGCTTGGATTCCCTACCGCGAATCTTGATCCCGAAGCCACAGGCATTATCCCTGCCGATGGCGTGTACGCCGGTTGGGTCATCGACGAGGCCGAAGTGCGGTGGCCAGCGGCAATTTCCGTGGGCTCAAACCCGACCTTTGAAGGCGTGAAGCGTGTGGTTGAAGCCCATGTGATTGATCGCCCGGAAGAAGGCGTGGAAGACTTCGACCTATACGGGCAGCAGATTGTTGTGGAGTTCATTTCCCATTTGCGTCCCATGGTGGCTTACCGGGGCATCGAAGCCTTGATTGAACAGATGACTGAGGACGTTGACCAGGCACGCGCGGTCTTAGCTACCGAACGCCACTGAATTCATGGCTGAAATACCTTCGTTGCCGCAGCGGGCTTTCGTGGTGGGCGCGCAGCGTCGCACTGAACTAGCTTCTGCGTTCCAAACAGATGCCGAAAGCTACGACAAGATCCGGCCTTCCTACCCGCAGGAAGCCTTGGACTTCACGTTGCAGCACCAGCCGTCCACGGCGATTGATATCGGTTGCGGTTCGGGGATTTTCACCGAACAACTGGTCAGCGCAGGGCTGGAGGTCAGGGCTGTAGATCCATCGGCAGAAATGCTCTCGGTGCTTTCCCAGCGCCTGCCCCAAATCCAGGTCACTTGTGCTCCGGGCGAGGACACCGGGCTGGCTAGCGACAGCGCGGATCTGGTGACCTATGCGCAGGCTTGGCATTGGGTGGACCACCCGAAAGCCAGCGCTGAGGCCGCCCGCTTGCTTCACGATGGCGGCTGGCTGACCCTGTTGTGGAACCAGCTGGATGTTTCCATTCCGTGGGTGCACCGTCTGGCTCGCATCATGCATGCAGGGGATGTGCACCGGCCAGAGCTGGAACCACCGCTGGGTGCGCAGTTCCAGAAACCGGAACATGGCATCTGGCACTGGTCCATGCCGCTGGAATTCCAAGAAATTATTGAACTGACCAAGTCCCGCAGCTACTATCGCAGGTCGTCGGAGGCTACCCGCGCCAAAGTGGAAGCAAATTTGGATTGGTATTGGCACGAGCATCTGGGACATGAGCAAGGTGAAAAGGTGCAGGTGCCGTATCTCACCCATGCCTGGAGGTCCCGCCGGCGCACACGTCGGTGATATGATTGACGATGGTTCTCGCTGCAGTCCGCGGTTGCGAGTTTCCACCGCGAACGTTTTGGCGTTCGCACTGACTTATGAACGCGGTCCAACTCTAGGAGTTTGTTATGGCATTGGATGCCACTATCAAGAACGAAATCATCAAGGCTTACGCTACCCACGAGGGTGACACCGGTTCGCCTGAGGTTCAGATTGCCGTCATGTCCCGCCGTATTTCGGACCTGACCGAGCACCTGAAGATGCACAAGCATGATCACCACACCCGCCGTGGCCTGATGGCTCTGGTTGGTCGTCGTCGTCGTATGCTCGGCTACCTGAAGAACACCGACATCGAGCGTTACCGTTCGCTGATCGAGCGTCTGGGCCTGCGCAAGTAGTCCTCTGCTTCAGAGCAAGAAAAATCCCCGTCTCCGCTTCAGGAGACGGGGATTTTTCTTAACCTCCAGGCCGTGGGACCGCGTCATCGGCTTCTGAGTCGTCGGCACGAATCTCGAATAATGATCTCCAAAACAGCATTCGCATAGATCTCTGCACTCCAGATACGGCATTGCCGGCAGGAAAAAGACGGAGTTGGCTTCCGAAAGGGCCCTGAAGCTACTCGAAAGGTTAACACCGCAATTTATTACCTGGCTGGTCGGTGCTGCCTTTGTTATCGGAGGAGCACTAGTTCTCGGAGGAGCCCTAGTTCTCGTAGCCGGTAGGGCTATCTCCAAGACCATCAAGGAGAACAGCAAGAAGAGCAAGCCGAAGAAGCGCGACTGCTACCTGGCAACGTGCAAGGGCAATATGATCTTCATCAGCGCCAAGGGCCTGACCAAAATCAAGGATGTCACCCGCGGCAAGAAGGGGTGCAGGTGGCGCTACCACCCGAACAAGCGGAATACTAGCGTTCATCTCTTCTACGGAATCTCGACCTAAGAAATAACCTGCACGAAGCACTGGTGTCGCCAGCTACTGTTGGCGGCACTAATCGTGTTTCAATTATGAAACTATGACTGACTACCAAGAACTCCTGCAAGCCGCTCGTGCGCACTACGGGGTTTGTGCTGCTCCACGCGTGTCAGAAGCTGCAGCACTTCTCGCTTCGTTGGGTGGCAAGACATTTGATTTCGCCAGATTTGCGGACGGTCTCATCGATGAATACGTGGACCCAACGTACGTAGTTGCAGCTTACGACATTTCCGACCCAGAGCTCCTCGCTTCCCGGTCCTTGCCTATTGAACGCGAAATGATGGAATGGCCTCCCGAAGAAGATGAAGACATCTACGACGTTGTGTTCACTAAGGACGAGGAGCTGTGGAACACGATTCAGGATGAGCTCAGCGGCATGAGACGAGCAATTGTCTTGCTGGAGGAGGCTGAAGGAGACCCACAGGCAGTAGGAAACTTCCGTGTTGTGGGATTCGCCCAGTGGCTTCGTGAAACTCTCTGGGCCGCTACCGGTGTTGTTCCGCGAGATCCAGGCGGACCAGATGAGAGCGCTACTCTGTATGAGAAGGCTTTTGCGTTGCATGGACGGCCAGGTTGCGAACCAGACCCAATCGATTGACGAGCATTATCGGGCTCATACGAGACACCTGCCAAGCTGCTCGCATCACCAGTCTTGCCTTCGGTAAGGGCACAGCTAGTGCCGCATTTATTTTCCTTGCGCAGCTGCTTTCGCTCGTGTCCGCCGGGAGCCGTCATATACACCTGACCAGTAACAGGTTGGGCGTTTTCGTGCTGCTGCGCAACAGACCGGTGCCGGCTCTGCTCCGATTGTGCTTGTTCCTCGTAGCATTATGCGTTCCAGCTTTGCTGGCTCTAGCCGTTCGTTTCCTGCAGGTTGGAAGTGCCTGGGTGCAAATAGCAGGATTCGGCATCAGCGCTTTGCTGATGATCTGGTTGGCTGCAGGCATGGCAACCATGGCGCGTCAAGGAGAAGTAGCTCTGGACATCCGTGGTCTACCTGTAGGGGAGCTCTACATTCTCTCTTCGCTTGCTCAAATACCAGGTTCAACCTCCGGAGTGTTAGCCGATCTTCGCTCAGCCATTTCGGTCTTGCCGTCTAAGTCCGTGGTGGCAGCCATAGCTGCGGATGAAACCATGGCGATGCGATACGAAAAACTGGGGTTCACACGAGGAAGCGGACTGCAGGTCTTCGTTCAGCGGTAGCCCGCTTCTATACCTCCCGGTTCAGCCTTCCAGATGGCTGGGCTCAAATCTGCTTGTACCTTGATGCGCCCGGTCAGTATTGCTTCAGCTACGGGATGCGTCATATCAAGGCCAGTGGAAGTTAAAAACTCTTGGATCCGCGAAATTACGCGGATCCAAGAGTTCTTTATGAATCTTCAGGCTGCATTACATTTTTGCTTATTCGGCTTCGTCTTGAGCGGCTGCTTCGGCTTCAGCGGCCTTCTCTTGGTGGATCACTTCGGCCAAGAGCTTTTCCATTTCCTTGGCGACACCGGCCGCGGAGGCCGGGTTCTGTCCGGTGACCAGGCGTTCGGAGACTTGGACATTCTCTTCGAAGTTATCGGCGGCAATATGCGTGGCGCCTTGCTCGGTGAGCTTGTCGGCCAAGAAGAACGGAATGATCTTGTCCTTGCCTACGGCGACCTCTTCATCGTTGGTGAATGCCGCAACGGTTTTGCCACTCAAGAGCTTCAAACCATGATGCAGTTCGACATCAAGCAGACCGGCCGGGCCGTGGCAGACCGCACCGACAACGCCGCCCTTGTTGTAGATGGCGCCGACCAGCTTTTGCAGTCCTTCATTGTCCGGGAAGTCCCACATGGTGCCGTGGCCTCCAACGAGATACACCGCGTCATACTGTTCGGGATCGACGACTCCCACCCGGGCGGTGTTGTACAGGCCGGCTCGGGTCGTTTCGTCTTGGGTGAATTGCACCTGGATCGGGTCATCCTGATCCACGGTGTCGCGTGGCGGCTGTCCACCCTTGATTGATGCGAAGTCGACGAAGTGACCGGAATCCCGGAACACCTTCCAAGGATGGGCGGCTTCTGCGACGTTGTATCCGGTGGGCTCCTTGTCCTCACCGATTTCGGAAACGCTGGTCAGGACCATGAGGATTTTCTTCAAGGCGTGCTCCTTTCGCATTCGTACCTCCACCCTTGTACAAAGGGCGGGCCGTCGCAAGGGTTGCACGCCAGTTCCCAGAATTCCTTATCGAAGTTCCAGCGCGTGCTAAGTTCGGCGTCGGCGCAGAAACACAAAGGCCAAAGCGGCAATCACCACAACGAGTACGGAAAGAACCCAAAGCCCCGTCGCGAGACTGGCCGCAGCAGCAATGGATCCGACCAGCAACGGACCACCGGCATCGCCCATTTCGCGGCCCAGCTCGGCAGATCCCATGGTGCGTCCCATGCGTTCCGGGGCCGTTGACGCGGCTAGATGCGCGAAGCCCAGAGGGGTGGCGATACCGATGCCGAGGCCCGCTAAAACCGCGCAGGCAAAGAGCGCCGACGTGCTTGGCCACGCAGCGGCAACAGACAAGCCCGCAGCGATGAGCAACAGCCCGCCGACCATGCCGGCATGTGAGGAAATCAGGGCCTCATCCTTCAGCTTTCCAGCCCAAGGCTGGATCGCTGCGGAGCTCAATGCCAAGACCGAAACGATGCCCATGCTCAGCCCATTGTCCAGACCCAACTCGGTGCCCAGCAAGGGCAGGAATCCGACAGCTGTTCCCAGCGCGCCGGTGGCCGCTGCAAGGACGAGGGTGGGCATGAGAAAACCCGGTTCCATCGTTTGGCGGGCAAGATCCTTGATGGTGTAGCGGGTCTTGGGAAGAACCGGGAGCGCCGGCATGCTGCGCCATACCCACAGTGAGGCAACAAGAGAGATTACGGCCATGGCCGCGAACAGGGCAGGGAAACCGCCGAAGTGGATTAGCAGTGCGCCAAGCAGCGGGCCAGTGACGTATCCCAGGGTTTTCCAAGCCCCGTAGCGTCCGAAGTAACGACCGGTGTTCTTTCCCGACATTCGTGCAACAGCGGCCGACGCGGCTGGTGAGAAGGCCGAGGCCGCGGCTCCTTGCCCGAGTCTTACCAGCCCCAAAGCCAGTGGCGTCTGCGCGAAGATACCGATGGACGACATCAGGGTGAAGACGATCAGCCCACCGATGATGACTGGTTTGGAGCCGATCTGGTCGCTGAGCGTACCGAAGATCGGTTTGAGGATGACTTCGGCGAGATCATATACGGCCAGCAAAATTCCCAAGGTGAGCAAACTGGTGCCCAGAGAACCGAATTCGGAACCGAGGCCTGCCGCGATGCTATGGGCGCCGAAAGCCGTGGTGAAGCCGGCTGCATATAGGGGAGCGACCGTGGTTTTCTTCAACGCGGGAGTGCTCATATGAAATGTCGTCCTGACTCACCGAGCGAGGCGCCGTCCCGGGTACAGGACAAGGTCTGTGGTGTTGTCGGTGATGAAGAAATGTCAGTCACGAATAGAACTTAACAGCTGTTTAGCCTTGGTGGAAGATCCGTGACTTGCATCGACATTTTTTGGAAGTTATCTCGAAACAGGAATGCCAGCAGGGAAGGCACAGTGAGAAGCGCTGCGGTGAAAGATCAGACAAGCGAAAGTTTCAATTTCAGCCAGCTCCTAGGAATGAAAAGTGTAAGCGAATCCGGAAGTGAAATTCCCCTGACGTCGCGATGAAAAATTCTGTCATGCGGAACTAATCTTTCGTTTTCCTCCTATTGAGAGGATATGCTGAGGTCTAGTTGGAACATCCCATTGAGATGAAAGAGAGTCGTCATGAGCAAGACTGTTCTTCAGCGCCACCTGTTCGGACCAGGTCCATGCAATCCCTATCCAGAAGCAACGGCGGCTCTCGGCCTGCCATTGCTGGGACACCTGGATCCGGAATTCATTGCACGCATGGATCGCGTCGCCAATGGCTTGCGCACTCTCTGGGGCACCGAGAACTCGCGTACCTTGCCGTTGAGTGCCACCGGCTCGGCCGGCATGGAGGCGGCTTTCGTCAACACCATCAACCCTGGCGATGTCGCTGTCATTGCGATCAACGGCCTGTTCGGCGAGCGCATGTGCGAAGTTGCATCCCGCGTCGGAGCCGAAGTGGTCCGTGTAGACCATGAGTACGGCACCCCGATTGATGCCCAGCGCGTTGCCGAAGCGCACCCGAACCCAGCTGTCATCGCCGGCGTCCACGCAGAAACCAGCACCGGTGTGGTTTCAGACATTGCCGCGCTGGGTGCAATCAAGGGCGATGCCTTGCTGATTACCGATGCAGTGACCTCCATCGGCGGCATGCCAGTGCTGGCCGATGAATGGGGTATTGACATTGGCTATGCCGGCACGCAGAAGTGCATTGGCGTTGCCCCTGGTCTGGCACCGTTCACCATTTCGGATCGGGCTTTCGAGCGCCGTGTCGAAAAGCCGCAGTCCTGGTACTTGGATCTAGGGCTGCTCGGCGGCTATGCCACCGGTGCTACCGGAGGCCAGCGCACCTACCACCACACCGCGCCGGTATCGATGGTGGCTTCGCTGGAAGCCGGTATTGACCGTATCTTGGCTGAAGGCCTGGATGCTGTGACCACACGCCACCAGGAAGCTGGCACCTTGCTGCAGGAGGGCCTGCAGGAAATGGGGCTGGAGCTTTTCGCCCAGGAAGGCTTCCGTCTGCCGCAGCTGACTACGGTCAACGTTCCTGAAGGTGTTGACTCGGCAAAGGTCCGTGGGTACCTGCTGGATCGCTTCAACATTGAAATTGGAGGTGGCGTCGGCAAGTATGCCAGCACCGTATGGCGCATCGGCATGATGGGGCCTAATGCGAATCCGGGATCGGTAGCACTGTTGCTGACTGCGCTTAAGGAAGCGATCGACAAGGCCTGAGCGTTTTAGGGCCTGCGATCCTTTGACATGAATCGAGGCGGGACCGACCAGGAATTCCTGGTTGGCCCCGCCTCGTGTTTTTTGTGGTCAGCTCAGCCCAACTGCTCCTGCTCATGGGCAAAACGCAACTGCACTGAACCATTATTGGATGACAGTGCGGCGTATCCGCCGATTGGCAATGTGAACATGGGCGAGGTGTGCCCGAAATCGAGGTTGGCCACGACCGGGATGCGCTGCAGAATCGGGTGCTTAGCGATAACTTGCTCCAAAAGACTGCGGGTAATGCCGGATTCCAACTGGAAACGTCCAATTGCCAGCCCGGTGATGAGGGCGCCAGCAGGCGATTGCAGAATGGAAGCAAGCTTCCGAGCGACTTCGTGGATGTCTTCTGAGCTATCTTCTTCGATGAACAGTATCGTTCCGTCCAAGGACGGCATGAATTCGGTGCCCTGCAGCAGATGGAGGGTTCCCAGGTTTCCGCCAATGACCTTGCCGGTTGCCGTTCCCGGGGTGAGGACCCATGGACCTTCGGTCGTGTGTACAGTCCTGTGGTCTTGATCCATGAACCACAAGTCATCGGTGAACTCGCTAGTGTGCTCAATTGACCATGAATGCTCGTGGGTTGCGGTTTGGAACCATTGTCCAGTTGGTTCAAAATGATCGCGCATGCCAAAAGATGACCAATGCGCACCGACGTAGGTGACCAATCCAGTTTTGGCGTGCACCGCATTAGCTAGAGCGGTGAAATCGGAATATCCGCAGAAGACCTTGGGGTTCGCTGCGATCAGCTCCCAGTCGAGGTGGGGGAGCAGTTCGTTTGAATTGAAGCCTCCAATCACCGAGATGATTCCAGCCACCGATGGATCGGCAAAGGCCGCGTGCATGTCGGCTATGCGAGAAGAGATTGGCGAGCTGTCGAAACTATCATTCTCATCAACGTGCTTGCCGAATTCCTGCTTGACTCCCATGGCAGCGAAGCGTTCATTGATCCACTTCCTGTTGTCGAACTCCAGCACAAACGTGCGGGAGCAAGATGGTGCGATGGCCCGGAGGGTGTCTCCGGTGCGCAGTCGAGCAGGAACTATCGACGGTGCCACTTGAGTTTGCATGCATTTAGTTTAGGCGTTGACATGGTTCATGAAAATGGTAAGTGCAAATTAATAGGCGCTGAACTGAAGAACTTTTCGCAAAGATTAATAGTATTCCGCGTCAAGGACTGGGAGATCTGTGAAGAATTCGCTAACGTGGGGCGGGATAGATCTATTTCTCTAAGGAAAGTTGGAAATCAAGTGAAGTCTCTCTTCGACTTGGAATTCAAGCGCTTCATTACTCCGTCGATCATCAAGATCGTTTACATCCTGGTCATGATCTTGCTGGCCATCGGATACATTGGACTTGTCGTTACGTCCTTCCAAGCTGATGCCTTGCTCGGCTTCTTGATGTTCTTAATCGTGGGACCGCTGTTCGTCCTGATCTACTTGGTGATGGTTCGTGCAGGACTCGAGTCCTTGATTGCGCAGATTCGTACCGCGGAGAACACCGCTGAGCTTGTTCGCTTGGCTGGTGGCACCCCGCCAGCAGACGGCGGCCCGCGCCCATTCCCAGGTAATCCTCCAGCTCCACAGCAGCCTCAGGATCCAACCGCCAATGGCGGCAACACGCCACCGGCTAATCCATACCAGAAGTAATCCCAACAAAGACTGGCCCGCACCAAGGTGCGGGCCAGTCTTTTATGTGCAGTCCGGTAGAACAAAGATTTACCAGTTGCTGGACGCCTTCAAGGACAGCACAGGACAAGAGGCCTGGAGCAGAATCCGTTGGGCGTTGCTTCCCATGAGGAATTTGCCCATGGGGGTCCGCTTGCGCATGCCGATTACGATGAGCTCCGCTCGTTGAGCGCGAGCTATATCGAGAATCTGATCAGCTGCATCGGCACCTTGCGGATGGCGTTCAATCCAGAAATCGATACCGGCTTCGGAAAGCCGAGCTTCCAAATCGTGGAATTGTTTCGCATCAATGAGCTTGTCATCAATGAGCTGGTCGCCTTTTGACGTGTTCACCACGATGAGTCGGGATTCACGGCATTTAGCTTCGAGAATGGCCCGGGCTAGGGCGCTTTCACCTTCAGGCGAGGGAATGTAACCCACTACGACCGTCATGATTCATCACTTTCAGCAGCGTTGGTATGCTCTGTTCTCTTTGCTGATGGCTCCTGCTCCGATGCAGAACCGGTACCGTGCAAGACTGGTTTCGCAGTCTCTGCCGCAGTGCCTGCCAACAGTGCGTCGCTGTCTGCGGTGCCAGTGCCGCGCTTGCGTCGAATACTGGAAATCACGACAGGCAAAAGCAACAGGATTGCAATGAGCACATAGATGCCAACTGCAAGCGGCTCGCTCCACAACCCAGAAACTTCACCGGCGGAAAGCTGGAACGACTTGCGCAACTGTTCCTCGGCCATGGGGCCAATAATGACACCCAAGATCAGTGGCAGCACTGGAAGCCCGAAGCGGCGCAGGGCAAAGCCCAGCAAACCGATTAGCAGCAGCAACCAGAGATCCGCGACCTGCATGTTCACGGAGAATGCACCCAGTGTTGCGAAGAACAAGATCCCGGCGTACAGATACGGGCGAGGAATCTTCAGCAGCTTGGCCCACAGCGGCGCCAACGGCAAGTTGATCAGCAACAGCAAGGTGTTGCCGATGAACAAGCTGGCAATCAACGCCCACACCAAATCTGGCTCATTTTCGAACAACAGAGGACCGGGCTGGATTCCTTTCATGGTCAAGAAAGCCAGCATGACCGCAGCAGTAGCGTTGGTCGGCAGGCCCAAGGCCAGCATTGGAGTCAAGGTGCCAGCGGCCGAAGCGTTGTTGGCCGCTTCAGGTCCTGCAACGCCCTCAATGGCGCCGTGGCCGAACTCTTCAGGATGCTTGGACAGCTTCTTTTCCGTGACGTAGGAAAGGAAAGTCGGAACTTCTGCGCCGCCGGCCGGCAAGGCACCAAAGGGGAAACCGAACGCGGTGCCGCGAAGCCACGGCTTCCACGAACGCTTCCAATCCTCTTTGCCCATCCAGGGGGCTCCTACGGGGATGGTACGTGCCGGGCTGGTACGCAGGTGGGCGGCAATCCACAATGCTTCACCGATGGCGAAGATTGCGACGGCCACCACCACGATGTCCAAACCATCTACCAGTGGTGCGAATCCAAAGGTCAGGCGCTGCTGCCCGGAGACCGGATCCATGCCGACCAGGCCAAGGGCCAACCCCAAGCCAAGGGCTGCAAAGCCGCGGATCTTGGAGGAACCCAAAACAGCAGTCACGGTCACCAAAGCCAAGACCATGATGGCAAAGTAGCTCGGTGCGCCAAGGCTCACCGCGAACTTCACCACGATCGGCGCGACCGTTACCAGCAAGGCAGTGCCGATAGTGCCGGCGACGAAGGAACCAATGGCAGCAGTGGCCAGTGCCTGAGCTGCACGTCCAGCTTTGGCCATTTTATGGCCTTCAATAGCCGTGATCACCGTGGCAGATTCACCGGGGGTATTTAGCAGAATCGAAGTGGTTGACCCGCCGTACATGCCGCCATAGTAAATGCCGGCAAACATGATCAGCGCGCTGGATGTTTCCATGCCGAAGGTCAAAGGCAGCAGCAGTGCCACAGCCATGGCAGGTCCGATGCCAGGCAACACGCCAACGGCGGTTCCCAAGATCACGCCGGCGAAAGCGAAAAGCAAGTTGACAGGGGTCAGCGCCGAAGCGAATCCGCCCATCAGTAAATCTAGAGTTTCCATTTAGAGCACACCCGAGAGTATTCCGGCTGGAAGCTTGATGCCCAGACCTAGATAGAAGCCGTAGAAAGAACCGAAAGCCAGCGCCAGGGAAATGACCAGCGTCAAAACCCAGCGCCGGGCACCCAGGCAGGTGGCTGTCCCAAAGAACATGATCGTTCCGGAGATAACCCAACCAGCCCAGTTCACAATCAGCAGGTTCAGCATGAAGATGCCGATCAGCGGAATCAGGACTTTCCAATCCGAAGGCTGGCTCAGATCCACATCCTCGCCTTCTTCGCCCGTCGCGAGGTTTCCTCGCAGCACGGTGATAGCCAAGGCAATGGCCGAAAGAACCAGAATGCCCGACACGACGTAAGGCAGGGCCTTGGGGCCTACAACGTCTGCCTGGGAGTACGTCACATGGAGCTGCGACGCATCAACAAACACAATGATGCCGACGATAAGAAGAAACGCGGCGAACAGGAGTTCGACGCGTTTCATCTTTGCGGTGCTTACTTCGCTCACGCCAGACCCAGGGTCTTCAGAACGCTGGCTACGCGCTCATCCTGCTCAGTGAGGAACGTAGAGAACTCTTCACCGGTCATGAAGGCATCGCTCCAGCCGTTGGTGGCCAATGCTTCCTTCCATTCGGCCGAGTCATGCATTTCGGTGATCAGCTTGACCCACTTGGCCTTGTCTTCTTCGGAGATCTCAGGTGGTGCGACCAAGCCACGCCAGTTGGAGAAGACCAGATCGATATCAGACTCGGTCAGGGTTGGGGCATCCACGCCCTCCAAGCGTTCTTCACCACTGGTGGCCAGTACGCGAACCGAGCCCTCTTCGATCTGCTGCATGTATTCGCCGGCGCCGGATGCCGCGAACGCCAGCTTGTTGCCCAGGATGGCTGGCAGCAGATCGCCACCGCCGTCGTAGGATACGAAGTTCACGTCCTTGGGATCAACGCCCACAGCTTCGGCCAGCTGCATTGGCAGCAGGTGGTCCGGACCGCCTGGGGACGAGCCGCCACCGACCGAGAGCTTGCTCGGGTCTTCCTTCCAAGCCTTGACTAAGTCGTCAATGGTCTTGTACGGAGAATCCTTGGAAACCATGATCGCTCCTGGCTCTTCGATGAGCTTGGCGATCGGCGTGGTTTCGGTCAGCTTGGCTTCGGTCTCGTTGGTGTAGCTGGCGCCCACGACGCCCAGGCCCATGAGCATGGCCAGGTCGCCATTGCCCTTTTCATTGATCATGCGGGCCAAGCCGACGGTGCCGCCGGCACCTGCAAGGTTGAAGACCTCTGGGTTGCTGGCCAGCGACGCATCATCCATGACCTTTGCGGCCACGCGAGCGGTGGTGTCGTAACCTCCACCTGGAGTGTTAGGCACCATGATGCGGAGGTTCGCGATAGGTCCCTTGGATTCTGCAGCATCGCTGCTGGAGGATTCTGAGGTCACGCCGCAGCCAGTGGCGGTCAGGGCCAGAGCGGCGGTGGCTGCCAACGCAGTCAGCACACGGAAGGATTTGAAGGGTTTCATGGGAATTCAGCCTCTTTGCTTTCATCGGGGTTTGCCAGTGATAACAACTTATGCGCGGTACGAAGCCACGTCACTCTTGCGTACGCAAAGAAAATACTGTTCATTGTGTAACCGGAAAATGTGATCTGAACCATTGGAATCTTCGGTAAAGTAGCACAGTGCCCGTGAATCGCCGGACGCATGGCCGGCCCAGTCCAAGGGCGGAATTATGGAATATTGGGGGCGAAGCAATGGGCGCCGTGCGCGATTGGCTCACTAAAATGCACACGCGACGCAAGATCACCCTTGCTGGGCAGTATCTCGTATTGCAATTGCTGATCATCGCAGTGGTGCTGGCCGGGGTCATTACCGTATCGCTGACCCAAGCCACCAATAACTTCGAAAAAATCGAGGGCCGCCGCAGCCTCTCCGCCGCAGAATCGCTGGCCGCCAACCCGCTGTTGCGCGTTCTCCTGCCGGAAGCGGAACCCGAAATGGGCTCGGCGCTGCCGGCCATGGGCGAATCCGTGCGCAGCACCTCGGGACTCCAATTCGTGATCATCGCCGATCCGCGAGGCACCGTCATAACTTCAAGCTTCCCAGATGAAGTAGGAACCTCGATACTGCACCCTGAATCCGTTGTCACACAGGGCCGCGGATGGACCGGGGAGATCTGGCGCAACGGCAACCACGTGCTGATTGCCCAGGTTCCGGTGCTGGATGATGAAGGCAAGATGGTGGGGATCATCAGCGCCGGGCAAGGCTATCCCAGCACCACCGAGATGATCCAGGAGATCGCGCCCAGCGCCTTGATCACCTTGGTCATTTCCCTGCTGCTGGGAACAACCGGCTCGGTGCTGCTGGCCCGACGGGTCAAGCACCAGACCCGTGGAATGGAACCACGGGAAATCGCAGAGCTCTTCGAGCATCGCGAAGCTCTGCTGCACGGAGTCAAAGAGGGAATCATCTCCATCTCGCCGGACTACCGGGTGATGCTGGCCAACGATGTGGCCATTGAACTGCTGCAGCTGCCGGCCCACTGCGTCGGCAAGACCTTGGATGAACTGGACGTCGTTCCACAGGTGCGGCACGCGCTGACCACCAGCCAGGAACAGCCGGACCGGCAATTCCTTGTCGGCGAGCGCGTATTGGTCTTCAACCGCATGCCGGTCAAGACAGCCAGGAAGGACCTGGGATCGGTCACGACCTTCCGCGACAAGACTGAACTGACCCTGCTGGAACAAGAGCTTGGAGACAGCAAGGCCACCGCTGACATGCTCCGGGCGCAGACCCACGAATTCGCCAACCAGCTGCACGCCATTTCAGGGTTGATCCAGCTTGAGGAGTACGACGAAGTCGTGGGGTTCATCGATGGGGTCAGCTTCAGCCGCAGCAGGATCTTCGAGGATGTCTCCGCCCGGATTGCAGAACCCACGATTGCCGCATTGCTGATTGCCAAGTCCAGTGTGGCCACCGAACGCGGGGTGCACCTGCAGATGGCGCCGAATTCAACGCTGGGCAGATGCAACGACCAACTGGCACGGGATTTGACGACCGTGATCGGCAACCTGGTCGATAATGCGATGGACGCGGCCGCTTCAGTCCCGAATCCAGAGATCCAAGTCGGTATCGAAGACACCAATGACATGGTGCGGATCGTCGTGAGTGACAATGGTGAAGGGATCGCCGAGGATGCCATCGATGAGATCTTCACCCAGGGCTTCTCCACCAAGGACAGCGCTGTCTCCGGCGGCAGGGGCTTTGGACTTGCCATCAGCCGCCTGGTTTGCCGACGCCGCGGCGGGGAGCTCGCAGCTGCCAATGCCAGCGGCGCCCGGTTTACCGCTACGCTCAGGAAGTAGGACGCAAGAAGTGATCAAAGTACTAGTGATCGACGATGACTTCATGGTTGCCAAGGTGCACGCAGGTTTCGTCAACAGCGAGCCGGAGTTCACCGTGGTTGGCGTCGCGCACTCGGCCGGGGACGCGCTCAAGGCCGTCACCGCCATGTCCCCGGATCTCATCTTGCTCGATATCCATCTGCCGGATATGAACGGACTGGACCTGCTGCAGCGGCTGCGCGAAGTCCAGCCGGATCTGGATGTGCTGGTGATCAGTGCGGCGCGGGAAATGGATACCGTGCGCCGTGCGCTTCGAGGCGGCATAGTCCACTATCTGATGAAGCCCTTCTCACGCGAAGATCTGCGCGAGCGGCTGGAGCACTACGCGAAGACCTACCAGCCGATTGGCGATGCCGCAGACAAGGAATTGCAGCAAGCCGATGTGAACAGGCTGTTCGGACTTGGCGGGAACAAGCGCCGGCCGCTTCCCAAAGGCTGCAGTGCCGAAACCATGGAACTGGTCGAGAACATCGTCAAAGACGCTGCAGAGCCCATATCGGCCACGGAAACAGCCGAGAAGCTAGGAACTTCCCGGGTCAGCGCTCGCCGGTATTTGGAGTACCTGGCAGAAGAAAACCTGGCCCAGGTGAATCTGCGCTATGGGGGAGTAGGGCGTCCAGAACGCCGCTATTCGTGGAACAGCTAGCTGGCGGCTTGGACAGATCCGCCTAGTAGGGGTCCGTCAAAGACGCCATGTCAAGAAGCCACCCGGTTCAAAACTGCCCGGCTAGACGAACGAGGCTACGGCATTTTGCCGATGCTCGCTGGCCGGGTAGGTGCCTAGGATCTTGATTTCCCAGGTGAAGAAGTCCAGCTCCTCCAGTGCTCGGCGTACCGGGAGGTCATCGGGGTGGCCTTCGATATCCACCATGAATGTCGTAGCGGCAAACCCGGAGCCCACCATGTAGCTTTCCAGGCGGGTGAGGTTCACGCCGTTGGTCGCGAAACCGCCCAGGGCTTTGTATAGGGCGCTGGGTACGTTGCGAGCCTGGAAGACCAAAGTGGTGACCAACGATGCTGGCATGCTGGATCGGGCTGGAATGTCCTGCTTGCGCGCAAGCACGACAAATCGTGTTGTATTGGTCTGGTCATCTTCTACGCCAATGGCCAGTGCTTCCAAGCCATAAAGAGCAGCGGCCAGGGGAGGGGCCAAGGACAGCTTGGTGGGATCGTTCCAATCGCGTACTTCTCGCGCAGAGCCCGCCGTGTCACCGGCAATGACCGGGGTCAGCTGGTGCTCGCGGATGATCTTGCGGCACTGTCCCAAAGCATGAATGTGACTGTGGACTTCACTTGCGCCTTCGATAGTGGAACCGGGAAGTCCCAGCAGGTCGAAGCGGATCCGCAGATAATGCTCGCCAACGATTTGCAGATCCGATTCGGGCAGCAAGACATGGATATCGGCAACGCGTCCGGCCAGCGAATTCTCGATAGGAATCATGGCCAAGTCCGCTTCGCCGTTTTCCACCATGGAGAAAGCATCTTCAAAGCTGGCGCAGGGCACCGCTTCCATATCGGGGAAAAGTTCTGTGCAAGCCATATTCGAGTTGGAACCGGCTTCGCCCTGATAGGAAATCTTGTTGCTCATTAAAACAACATAGCCCAGCGCTACCGGAGGGCAGAAAAGCAAGTACCAAGGTTTCGTACGCGTATCGGGAAAGTGCTTCTGGAGCGCGATGGACGTTAAATCGGCTCCCTGTTGGGCAGCAACATCACTGGGGTATGATGTGGATCACTGATGAAGCAGTGGGGACTTCTTCTATTCTTGGGGGTGCAAGTTGGCGGAACCTACCTTGATTGGTTCGGTGCAAAAGGCGCTTCGCCTGCTTGAAGCTGTGGCATCCAGCGCTATGCCGTTGCCTGCGAAAAAGTTGGCACGCATGACAGAGCTTCCTTTGCCGACCACTTATCATCTGCTGCGAACTTTGGAGTTCGAGGGGTATCTGTCCAAGGTAGACGGCGGGTATGCGATAGGCGCCTCAGCGCTGACCGTCCAGAACGAGACCGTGCAAGAATTCCTTCCTCGGATAAGGCCAGTTTTGCGCTCACTTAGCGCCGAGCTGGGTGCGGCCACCTATTTGACTACCTACCAAGAAGGCGAAATCCATTTGCTCGCCATGGTCGAAGGGCCTGAAGGTCGCAGTGTGGATCTGTGGGTGGGCATCCATGAATCGGGCCATGCCACGGCATTTGGCAAGGCGATCCTGGCCAACTTGAGCGAGGAATTGCGCGATGCCTACATCAACAGCCATGACCTGCATGACCTGACGCCCAACACCATCACCAGCAAGGGCAACCTGGAGCGCAGCCTGGCCGAGAATGTTCCCATCTGGTCGGATAAGGAAGAGTACCTGCTGGGGATCAGCTGCCATGCCGCCCCGATCCGTTCCAATGGCTTGGTTGGTGCTGTTGCTGTTTCACTACCCTCGCAGCGCACGTTGGCTGCGGAAGAAACGGTGAGCCTGAAGCGCGCCGCCCGCAGGTTGGGATTGGCCATGGGGACACCTCTTATCACCATTTGAAATTCCTCCTCTTGTTGAGCATATGACGTGGGTTACATGATTGAGTCCTCGGCCCAAGGAGGGGACATGGACTCGAACACTCAACGTGAGCTTTACCAGCAGATGGTAATGATCAGGACATACGAAGAGACGATCTTGCGTGAGTATCACGCCGATAAAAAGCCGGTATTCGATATTGGCGCTGGCCTCATTCCCGGCGAAATGCACCTGGCCGCAGGACAGGAACCAGTAGCCGCCGGAGTCTGCGCGCATGCAACCGAAGGCGACTCCGTCACCGCGACGCACCGTCCGCATCACTTCGCACTGGCCCACGGTGTGGAGATCAATGCGATGACCGCCGAGATCTTCGGCAGGGTTGACGGGCTGGGCCGCGGTCGAGGCGGACACATGCACCTGTTTGATCCGAAAGCCAAATTCTCCTGTTCCGGAATCATCGGCGAAGGCTTGCCAGTAGCCGTCGGCCAGGCCCTGGCCATGAAGCGCCGAGGCGCCAATAATGTAGCCATCGCGGTAGCCGGCGAAGGCGCCGCCAACCAGGGTGCCTTCCACGAATCGCTGAACCTTGCGGCCCTATGGAAGCTGCCAGTGATCTTCGTGGTGGAAGACAATGATTGGGGAATCTCGGTTCCGCGCTCGCAGTCCACCTCGGTGCCATCCAACGCGGTGCGAGCAGCCGCCTACGGCATTCCCGGAGTCCGGGTTGAAGACAACGCTGTTGAATCCGTCTACGAAGAAGCCGGCAAGGCATTTGAACGGGCGCGTAATGGCGGGGGACCGAGCTTGCTGGAAGTGAGCACGCTGCGCCTGTGGGGCCACTTCGAAGGCGATGCCCAGGGATACCGCTCCGATCTGGAAGGAGTTCCGGGCCGCGACCCGATTCCGACCTACGAGCAGACCTTGCGCGATGCACGGGTCATTGACGATTCCTTCGTTGAGCAAACCCGCAGTGAAGCGGTCAAGCGGGTGGAAGCAGCAGTGGAATTCGCCAAATCCAGCCCTGAACCTGATCCATCCACCGCCGGCGACTACGTTTTCGCATAGCGAATAAGGAGCATGAAATGACTACGGATGCGACAGGCACTCGCCGCCTGAATACTGCCAAGGCCACCGTTGAGGCGATCGCCCGGGAAATGGAACGCGATGAAAACGTGTTCGTCATGGGTGAGGATGTGGGACCCTACGGCGGCATCTTCTCCTCGACTACCGGCTTGCTGGAGCGTTTCGGGCCAGAGCGGATCATCGATACGCCCATCTCCGAAACAGGCTTCATCGGCGCTGCGATCGGTGCTGCCACCGAGGGCATGCGCCCGATTGTGGAATTGATGTTCGTGGACTTCTTCGGAGTCTGCATGGATCAGATCTACAACCACATGGCCAAGATCCACTATGAATCCGGCGGCAACGTCAAGGTTCCGCTGGTGCTGACCACCGCAGTGGGCGGCGGCTACTCCGACGGCGCGCAGCACTCACAATGCCTGTGGGGCACTTTCGCCCACCTGCCGGGAATGAAGGTCGTGGTGCCCAGCAACCCAGCGGATGCAGCTGGACTGATGACCGCGGCGATCCGCGACGACAACCCAGTGGTGTTCATGTACCACAAGGGCATCCAAGGCTTGGCGTGGATGAAGAAGAACCGACGTTCGATTGGCCCGGTTCCTGGAGGGGACCACGTCGTGGAGATCGGCAAGGCCGCGGTACCGCGTAGCGGCAAGGATGTCACCATCGTGACGCTTTCGCTTTCGGTGCACCACTCACTGGACGTGGCCGAGGAGTTGGCCGGTGAGGGCGTGGATGTCGAGGTCATCGACCTGCGCAGCATAGTTCCCATGGATACCCAGGCGATTATCGACTCGGTAACCAAGACCGGACACCTGGTCATCGTAGACGAGGACTACCAATCCTTTGGCCTTTCCGGTGAGATCGCTGCCCGGATCGCGGAGCATGATCCAACCATCTTGAAGGCGCCGATTGGCCGCGTGGCCAATCCAGATCTTCCAATCCCATACGCTCGGACGCTGGAATACACGGTATTGCCGACGCCGGCACGAATTAAGGAAGCAGTATTGAAGCAGGTGGGACGATGAGCCAGGTACTATTCCCCGTACTTTCCGAGAAAGACCCCGATGCTGAAGGCACCGTTGCCACCTGGTTTGTGGATAGCGGAGCCACCGTGGCCGAAGGTGAACTGATTGCAGAAGTTGCCGTGGACAAGATTGACATGGAAATCAACGCACCGGCCGCCGGCGTCTTGACTCACCTAGTCGAGGAGGGTGCCGTCGTTATCCAGAACTCGGCGATTGCCAACATCGCCTGAAAAGACCTGCAGGCTTTTCACCCGTTCCCCAAAAACGGAGAAACGTCAGCTAAGCAGGAATGCAGCCCCGAAGCTTCCCCCAAGGCTTCGGGGCTGCATCGCGCTGGTCGCTAAGCGGTGTCAGGATGCGCGGTAATGCTCCGCCAGCTTCTGCAAGCCTTCATCGATGCCCACTTCAGGTTTCCAATCGAGAACCTCGTGGGTTTCGCGCTGGTCGAACCAATGCGCGGTGGACAGCTGCTCGGCTAGGAAGCGGGTCATCGGAGGTTCATCGTGCACCAGGTTGCGCGAACCGGCGGCAAGCCACAGCTTCTCGATGACCGAGCCGGCGCCGCGGGCCAGCCAGCCTGGAACGTTCAGCTTGGGAGCCGGGGCGCCGCCTGCTTGGCAGATGCCGTCGATCAGCTCGCCCACTGGTCGCGGTTCGCCGTTGGTAACTACCAGGGCCCGCCCATGGGCGTGATCCATGCGTTCCAGTCCGCGGACAATTGCTGCAGCGGCATTGTCGATATAGGTGGTGTCGATCAGTGCCGCACCCTGATCCAGCAACGGCAGCCGTCCGGCTTTGGCTCGCTGGATGACACGTTCCACCAGCTGGGTGTCGCCCGGACCCCACACCACGTGCGGACGGATCGCGGTCACGCGAAACGCTGGCGAATCCGCGCCCAGCGCCTGCAACTCAGCGGCGGCCTTGGATCGCGCATAGGATCCATGTGCCTTATCCGGATCAGCTTGGCCCGCACCGGCGCCGGCCAGCGAATCGCCAAAGTGGGCCACGGAAGGCGAAGAGACGAAGACGAAATCCTTGACCCCTGCATCCTTGGACGCTTCGAGCAGGTTGCTGGTACCCGTGATATTTGTGGCGACGAAGTCTTCCCACGCACCGGTGAAGGAGACCTTGGCCGCCAGATGGATGACCGCGTCCATGGATTCAACTGCGGCGGCTACAGCTTGCTGATCGGTCAGCGAGCCGCGGACTTCATCGGTGTCTGAGGCGGAAGCTCCACGCTGGAAGGTGCGCACATGGTGGCCCTTGTCGCGCAACAGCTGGGCCACAGCGCCGCCGAGCATGCCGCTGGCGCCGGTGACCAGAACACGACGGGCAGTGCCAGTATTTTCCGATGAATTCATGGCTTGCGGATCCTTCCACCAGCGAGGGTCGCGGTAGCCCAGTCGGCGAGCGCGGCCCGGTCAATCTTGGAATTATGGCGGATATCCGTTGGCAGGTTGGGCACCACCAGGACGGCGGCCACCTCGGTGCCGGTGGCACCGACCGCGGCGCGTACCTGGCGGGCCAGATCATTGGCGGCCGGGCCCGGCTTGCGGGCAGGGGGCACGGTTTCCATGACCACCACTGCAGCCTGGGTACCGGCAGGACCGACCCCGACCAATGCGGCACGGCCAGCGCCGGCAACCGATTCAACCGCATGCTCGGCAGCTACCGGGGTAATGGCTCCCTTGGAGGTGCGCAGCACGTGGCCAAGGCGGCCCTCGACCCACAGGCGTCCGGCCTCATCCAGATGCCCGACGTCGCCGGTGCGGTGCCAGCCGGGGATGGAGGTACTGAGCTGCTCGGTAATCCACAAGCGGTCATAGCGGTCCTTGACGTGGGGAGCGCGAACCAGGATTTCACCGGTGGCATTCGGGGTGTATTCCGGCTGATCGCCGGCCACGCCCAAGGCGTCAATCGGTGCGATGGCAACAGTGGCCCCGGCCACGGCGGTGCCCACGCACACTCCATTGCCCGCTCCGGCAGCGCGGATCCCGGGCAAGTCGATATCGGTGACCGGCAGTGCTTCGGTCATTCCGTAGGGGGTATGGACCCGGGCGTTGGGAACCAGATCCTGGACCTTGGCCAGCAAGTGCTCGGGAATCGGGGCGCCGGCCGAGAGCATCAGCGAGACCCCTTCCAAGGTCTCTCGCTGGGCTGGGTTCAGCGCATCCTGGGTTTCCAGCACGTTAGCCAGCGCGGCAGGGGAGGCGAAGACCGTGGTTGCGTCCACCGCGAGAGCGGCATCGGCCAGTGCAGCAGCAGTTAGCGTGCGCGGAGCGGTCACATCCATATCGGGGGTGACCGAGGTGGCGCCCAGGGCGGGGCCCAGCAGCGCGAACGGGGCAAAGCCCGCCACCAGCGCGGAACCGGCCTTGAGGTTGTAGGTTTCGCGCAGGGTATCGCGCATTGCAGCCAGTTCGCGGTGCGTGTACACCACGCCCTTGGCCGGGCCAGTGGAGCCGGAAGTGAACAGTACCGCAGCGTCTGCATCCGGGTTGGCCGGTTCAAAGGCCAGTTCCTGCGCAGATGCCTTGCCGCCAGCTGCGTAGAGTTCGGGCAAGGTATGGGCGACACCCAGCAGCTTGCGCTTGGCAGTTGGCAGGTCTTCGGCAGCAATCTTGATTCCGGGCCAGCCAAAGAGCCGGGCTCCGGTCAGGGCGCGGTCGATGCCAACCAGGTAGCTTGGTCCAGCGCCCTTGATGGCTCGTCCCATGCCCTTGGTGCCAAGACCCGCATCGGCCACCACGATCACTGCGCCCAAGCGCAGGCAGGCGTAGATCAGCGTGGTCAGTTCGATGCCCGGCGGAACCAGCAGGTTCACTCGGTCCCCGGCCTTCACGCCGATCTGCTGCAGGCCTGCTGCCAGTGCGTTCACGCGTTCGCCAAGCTCGGCCCATGACAGCGAGCGTGCGGGGTTGATGTCCACGACCGCAGTTGTTTGGTCTTCGGTGCGCGAGTCCAGCTCGGCAAGCATTGGGCGGTATTCACCCAAGGCTTCGGCGCGCGAGATGTTCTTGGAATTCTGCTCGCCGGCGAGCCACTGGAAGATCGGGGTGGCGATGTCGTTGTCTTCGCCTACCAGGTGGCTGGAGCCTTCGAAGCGGTGCACCTGGGCGTGTGGCAGCCGGGACATCAAATCGCGCAGGTAGCGGTCGGAGAAGACCGGGTCCTTCGGTCCCCAGAGCATCAGTGCCGGGACCTTCAAGGAGCGCACTGCTTCGGAGATCTCATCCAATGCCGGACGGCTCGGGTGCTCTGGGGAGAACGGGATGTCGGCAACGAAGTTGGCGACGCCCTCACGCTTGTCAGCGCTCGTGTAGGGAGCCATGAAAGCCTTGCGCACTGCCGGAGCCAGCGCAGGCTGCGCCAATGCATGGGTCACCTGCAAGAAGGCGGGAGAAGTCTTTGTGCCCCAGCCATGCACGGCAGGGTGCGAGGCGAGTTTCAGGGCGGCTGGAAGCTCAAAGCCTGCCGGATGGATTGCGGTGTTGGTCAGAACCACGTTTTCCAACTGGTCCGGGTGGGCGACAGCCCAGCCCAAGGAGATGATCCCGCCCCAGTCGTGGCCCACGGTGGTGATCTTGCCGGTCAGGTCCAGGGCTTGGGTCAGGTCGTTGAGATCATTGACCCGGTCAGCCAAGCGGCGGAACTTGCCGGTCCTCTCCGAGAAGCCCATATCCAGCTGGTCCACGGCCACTACGCGCCACGGCAGCTGGTGCTCGGAGACATGGTTCAGCAGGCTGCGCCAGAGGTAGGACCAGGTGGGGTTGCCATGTACGCACACCAAGGTGCCTACCGGCTTTATTCCGCGTTGTTCAAGTTCTTCGTTGTTATCCAGGAAGTGCCACCGGTGCTCGGTGCCCGGGCTGTCCACCTGGGAAGTGGACGGCACGTCCAGAAACTTTGAATAAATTGCATTTACACCGGGGAAAAGTTCGGTCACCAGGCAATCTCCATCATCGCGGTGTTCAGGCCCGAGCCGACGCCCATGCACAGCACCCGATCGCCCTTCTTCAGCGAATCGGCTTCCTGGGACAGGGTCATCGGCAAGGATGCAGGGCCAACGTTGCCCCATTTGGAGAACGTGATCGGCACGCGGTCCTTGACCAGGCCCACGGCCTTGATAATGGCGTTGGTGTAGGACTTGGAGACCTGGTGGGTCACATAGCGATCCATGGACTTCCAGTTCCATCCGGATTGATGGGCTTCATCCCAGGCATCCACGACCAGTTCGAGGCCGTTATCCAGCAAGCCCTTCGTGTCCGTGTACATGCCCGAGGGTCCGCCGACACACAGCTCGTGGTGCTCGGTGCCGGCACGCGATACGCCGCCGACGATGCGGTGCGCTTCCGGGTGCGCATCCGCTGGGCCAATGACCGCAGCGGCGGCGCCGGAACCCAAGGTCAGCGTGGCGAATTCACGCATGTAGTCATCGCGCGTGGATGTTTCAGCGTTCAGCCGCTGGAAAGTGGTTTCCTGCGTTGGCTTGGCGTCTTCGCCGGCAACAATCAGGGCGTACTTGATCTGGCCCGAATCGATCATGTTCGCGGCCAGGCTCATGCCGTTGACGAAACCGAGGCAGGCATTGGCTACGTCGAAATTCATGGCGGAGGATGGCAAGCCCAAGCCGTTGTGCACCTTGGAAGCCACCGATGGCTCCAAGTTGCGGCGGGTGACCGAAGTGTTGATCAGCAGGCCGATTTCGCTGGCATCGACACCGGCCTGGGCCAGCGCCTTCTTGCCGGCAAGAATTGCAGCGTCGTCGAATTCAACGCCATCGGACCACCAGCGGCGTTCCTTGACCCCGGAAACTCGTTCCAGAAGCTTCTTGGACAGGCGAAGACGTTTCAGGCTAGGAGCAAGTCGCTCGTCGAATTCTGCAGAGCTCACCACCTCGGGCGCGAGGACGCTGTTCACTGATAAAAGCGCAACGTTGTGGTGCTTAAAGGTGGCATTGCCGTTCAAAATGGTGCCTTCGTTTCTGCTGGACTATCTATGTGCTGCGTGCTGCATTGAAACGTCGTGGCCGATGGGTGTGCGCCATCGGTTGCGTATGTGTTCTCCCTAGGTTATTCCCTGCATGACGCCAAGACCTATTTGAGCGCGTGTTTTCAGCCGAAAGCTGGAATCAGTGCCTATGCAGACTATATCGATCCTACAGACTAGTCCTATGAGAATCATGGCAAGTGGGGGCGATCGTTCTGTGGGCCTGCTTCCATATGCGCAGCCACAGGAAGCGCGCAGAAGCGCTCATCTACGCGAAGTCTGAAACTCCGGACAAGAAAAGCGATCCCCGTCACATTGCTGGGCCGGAGTCGCGTTGTATGGATATCGCATCAAATCACGCTGATGCCCTCGCCCTCATCGACAAGGCGGTATCCAATGACAACTTCAAGCGTTGAAGCGCAAAGCACTCTTCCGGTCGTTCTGCGATTCGTGATCTATAGCCTTATCGGTATCTTGTTCTTCTTCCTCCCCATCACCATCAACGGCAAGAGCACCATCCCGTTGGATCACTTGGTGACGTGGATTCAAACTGCCGCGGCACCGGTCGTTCCGTACATTATCTTGCTGATGCTCATCTGCGGGACAGTTATTCCCTTCGTCACCGGAGGATGGAAGGCATCCAAGGTACGTGGCATATTCGCATTCTTGAACATCTTCGGGCTGGCTGTCGGCTGCTCGCTGCTCTTCAACTTTGCCCCGGCGTGGCTCAGCGATCCGGATATGGGTCCTTTTCTGCTGGACAAATTGGTCATTCCCGTTGGCTTGATCGTTCCAGTAGGTGCCATCTTCTTGGCCTTGCTAGTTGGCTACGGGCTGATGGAGTTCCTTGGTGTCTTCTGCCAACCGGTCATGCGTCCAATTTGGCGCACCCCGGGACGTTCGGCCGTGGATGCCGTGGCGTCCTTCGTGGGAAGCTACTCGCTGGGTCTGCTGATCACCGACCGCATGTACCGCGGCGGCCGCTATACGGGTCGCGAAGCTGCCATCATCGCTACCGGTTTTTCCACGGTGTCAGCCAGCTTCATGGTTATTGTTGCCAAGGCACTGGACCTGATGGACCACTGGAGCCTGTACTTCTGGCTGTCGCTGGTAGTCACCTTTGCGGTGACCGCCATTTCGGTGCGTATTCCGCCTCTGAGCCGGATTCCAGACACGACGTACCTGGGCAAGGAACATGACAAGGAAAAACTGGTCACGGGCAATCGTGCACGCGTTGCCTGGAGCGAAGCCATGGGAGCCTCGCGGCGAGCGCCATCGCTGGTCAAGAATGTCGGCGCCAACGTATGGGATGGGCTGAAAATGGCCATGGCAATTTTGCCGTCCATTCTCTCTGTCGGATTGCTCGGACTGGTGGTTGCCCGCTTCACTCCAGTTTTCGACTGGCTAGGCTACCTGTTTGTCCCATTTGCCTGGATCGTCGGGCTGGATGACCCGTTGCTGGCTGGCAAGGCTTCGGCTACCGGCATTGCTGAAATGTTCCTTCCCGCAACCCTCATTGCGGGACACGAATCCATCGAGCTGCGCATGGTGATCGCCATCGTTTGCGTCTCTGCAATTATCTTCTTTTCAGCATTGGTGCCATGCGTCCTGGCGACGCAGATTCCGCTGAACATCCCGCAGATGGTAGCTATCTGGTTCGTGCGCGTTGTCCTGACCATCCTCATCGCGACACCAATCGTGCGCATGCTGCTATAGGCCGGCTGCGCTGGCGCACGGCAGCTTGCGAAGCCAATGGGTTGAACCGAGTGATGCTTTCCGATTCGACGCGACCACGCCATATCGCGGCACTGTTGCAGCTTTGCGATTCCTGAATGCCGTTGCAAGGCGGAGACGATCCGTCGTTGAATGGTCGAACCGATACGACGGAAAGCAGGTTCCAATGAATCACTTACACGAATCAGGTGCTCCGATGCAGGGTGATCCGAGTATTCCCGACCAGCCAGAACCGCCAGCGCAACCGCCGACACCAGATGCTCCGCCAAGCCCGGCGCAGCCGGACGTACCACCAAGCCCTTCGCATCCGGATGGACCGATCCCGCCCCCGGGCCCGCAGGATCCCACGGAGCCGGCGCCGGGGCACCCAACTGACCCCACGACTCCGCCACCGCCTGCATTCGCCTAGGCACAACGACCGAGGCTGGCGACAACCAATGCCCTGCAGGAACCTGGTTCCTGCAGGGCATTGGCCATAACTGCAAGAAGTTGGGTCAAACGCCTATCGAGATCAAGGAGATCTGCCTCCGCTCGGCGATGCCCGTGAGCGCGCTTGCAGCAAGCCCGGACAGCGACGAAGCCAACCGGGTGAGCTATTTACCGAAGTCGGGATCGCAGGTAGAAGCGGAACAGTTATCGTGACCGCATCAATGTCCTCGTTCGCTATTCCGGTCGACGACGCAAGGACGCAAATCAACCGTGGGAACGCTACCGGGGCCGCTCAGGTAGCTTTACTGTCGCCGCGGATCAGTACAGTGGATCCAAGCAGTAGTACTCTGCATTGGCGACCACCCTGTGAAAGGCGCAAATGGCACATTCAGTACAGGTGAAAGATCGAATTCGTGGAGTCCTGACCGGGATGGCTGCCGGAGATGCCCTGGGCGCGGGCTACGAATTCAACGCACCGTTGCCCGAATCCGCCAAAATCTCCATGATTGGTGGCGGGTTGGGCGATTTTGCGCCCGGGGAGTGGACCGACGACACCTCAATGGCCATAGTCGTTGCCAAGGGCCTGCTGGATTCCAACGGCAAGCTTGATGGTGACGCGAGCAACTACATGGTTCGGGAATGGGCCAAATGGGCCACGAACGCACCGGACGTCGGCAACCAGACGCGGGCTGTCCTTGCCCACGCCCAGCATGTTGCGTCTGCTGACGGAAGAGCCGAGCCGACCGCTGATGATGCGCTAGCTGGTTCTGAACAGATTCACCGGAGAACTGGCCGCTCCGGCGGGAACGGCAGTCTCATGCGCACACCGCCCGTGGCGCTGGCTTATCTGTCTGAACCGCCTGCTGCCGCATTCGAAGCTGCGGCAGCTATCAGCAAGCTGACCCATTTTGATGATGAAGCCGCTGAGGCCTGCGGGCTTTGGACAGTAGCCATTCACCACTCTGTGCTCACCGGCGAACTAGATATTCGCAGAGGTCTTGCGATGCTTGAACCAGAACGCGCACAAGCATGGGAGGAGCGCATCCACCAGGCCGAAAACCATCGACCTCGGGACTTCACAAATAACGGTTGGGTCGTTGAAGCGTTCCAAGGTGCTTGGAGCGCGATCGCCACCGCCGAACCGGAAGACGGGAACGCTCGCTTGGTTCCGGTGCTGGAAGCGGCTGTTCGCGGAGGCGTGGATACCGACACTGTGGCAGCCATCGCCGGATCGCTCATTGGCGCAGCTTCAGGGTTCTCGAGTGTTCCGGCGCAGTGGGTGGATATGGTCCACGGTTGGCCCGGAATGAGGATGCAACAGCTTGTCGATATTTCGAGTGAGCTCGCGGGCTAAGTTCTCCTGCGGGATCTTGCTTCTAGTCCCGGGCTGGTCGTCGAGCTTCCAGCTTCTGTGGCAGCACGATGCTGACTTCGTGGCGCACCCCACGCGCACCGAGGCCAGTCAGATCAATCGCTAGAAACCAGGGTCCGGAATGGGGCACCTTGATTCGGTATGGAGCACGGCGTGCCAGTCCACCGTATGCTTCGAATTCTTCTCCGTCCTGGAATGCCGCGAAATTTTCCGGATCCATCAACCGCAGATGAGCCGGTCCACTGAGAGTCACTACCAAGATGCTTCCCCGCTCAATGAAATCCCAATAATGTTCAGCAAAATTAGGCTCCGCCAATGCCAGCCTCCTCGATCCCAGGTGATCCGCCGAGCAGCGGACCCAGACCCATTAACTCAAATTCAGGCCAGTGTCGCCAACGCACCCAAGGCAAGAGCACTGTACCGGTTTGGGCATTTGCAACGGCAAAGCTGCAGGAGTCTGGAGAACGAGGCCTTCTGGTCTTTGGGGTGCGTCGCGTTGCCACCTCAACCGATGCCAGATCCGCGATCGCAAGCGGGCTAGTGGCAATTACCATTCGAGCTGCCGGCAGGTGGCATGAGCCGATCGCTGCATTGGACGAGCCGGAAGCCATCGGCTATTGGGTCCCGGATACCGGGGCAAGGAAGCAATATGACGACTCGAACGATTCGATCTCAACCAGATTGACGTGCTAGGCGGCAATTAATCCGCTGCTCGCGATAGCGTACCTAAGTGGGATGAAGTAACGCACAACTTGGGTCATGGCGGCCCAGAGCAATGAGGCAAAGTTCATGGATTTACTGACGGGCATTGGCCTGGAACAACTGCGAATGTGGATTTGGATTCTGGTGATTGGTTTTGCCGTGGCGGCGGGGCTATGGCGGCGGCACCAGCTAGTGGCGGTCGCCCTGGCCTCGGTGCTCTTATTCGCCGCTGCCAGCGCCGGTGCCGGGATCTATATCCTGAAGCGGCCAGGTGATCCGCGATGGACCATGGGCGAGCCTCCGGTGAATGCTCCTGATCTTTCCG
This sequence comes from Glutamicibacter sp. MCAF14, assembly GCF_052114325.1. Lineage (NCBI taxonomy): Bacteria > Bacillati > Actinomycetota > Actinomycetes > Micrococcales > Micrococcaceae > Glutamicibacter > Glutamicibacter sp. MCAF14. The sequence goes on along the minus strand of NZ_JBFREO010000003.1, from coordinate 94,091 downwards.
GAATACCAGTTGTGGGCAAGCAACTGGCTCCCGTGGAATCTGCATTGGAATCGATTGCCGGGGGAGTGAATTCCTTCTGGGAATTCAATCAGGCCCTGCCGGTGGCCCTCGACTTCTTTGAACGCAGCGGCTGGGCCCTGCTCGCGGCCATTCCGCTGATCATCGCCATGATGATCAAGACTTTCAGGGCTGCCAGCCTCCGCAGGCAGGAACTGAAGAACCTCAGTGGTGCCGTGGCGCAACTCCAATCCGAGCTTGCCGCGATCAAGGGGAATTTGTCTGAGCAGGGCACTGCGGCCGAGGCTCCAGAACAGGGCAGCCAACGGGAGAACGCAGGCACTCGTAGATCGCGCCGGGGCGAATGAACGTTAATTAGCCAGACGCGAAACGGCGCCGGATCTGTCCTGCACTGCTGGACAAGACCGGCACCGTTCTCTGCGACCCGAGTGAGCTGGGGTAACTAGGCCAACGTCGCGGTATCGATTACGAAGCGGTAGCGGACATCGGATGCCAGCACGCGCTCGTAAGCCTCATTGATCTGCGTGGCACCGATGACCTCGATCTCTGCGCCAATGCCATGCTGGGCACAGAAATCCAGCATCTCCTGGGTTTCCTCGATGCCGCCGATCTGCGAACCTGCGAAGGAACGGCGTCCCCCGATCAGTGCGAAGGCATTGACAGGCAACGGTTCTGCCGGAGCACCAACGTTGACCATGGTGCCGTTCACGCGCAGCAGTCCGAGGTAGGCGCTGACGTCGATGGAAGCACTGACGGTGTTGATGATCAGGTCGAAGTTCTTCTGCAGATCCTTGAAGGTGTTCTCATCGCTGGTGGCCCGGTAGTCGGTTGCGCCCAGCTTCAGTCCATCATCCTTCTTCTTCAGCGACTGCGACAGAACGGTGACCTCAGCGCCCATGGCGCTGGCGATCTTGACCGCCATGTGGCCCAGGCCGCCGAGTCCCACGACGGCAATCTTCTTGCCCGGCCCTGCACCCCAGTGCCTCAGCGGGGAGAAGGTGGTGATGCCGGCGCAAAGCAGGGGCGCGGCAACATCCAGATCGATGCCTTCAGGAATGTTCAGGGCGAAGTTCTCGGTAACCACGACATGCGTGGCGTAGCCACCTTGGGTCATGCTGCCATCACGATCACGAGCACCGTAGGTACCAACACTCTGCTCGCAGAATTGCTGGTCTCCGGCAAGGCAGTTCTCGCATTCCATGCAGGAATTGACCATGCAGCCCACGCCAACGCGGTCGCCCACCTTGTGCTTGGTTACCTCTGGCCCGGCTTCGGCAACGATGCCGGCAATTTCGTGGCCCGGGACCAGCGGATAGTTCTGGTTTCCCCATTCTCCGCGCACCGTGTGGATGTCGGAGTGGCAGATGCCGGAGAACTTGATATCAATCAAGACATCGTGCGGACCTACTGCACGACGTTCAATCTGCGTCGGAATGAGTCCATCAGTCGCAGAGTGCGCTGCGTATGCATTGACCATAGTTGCCATCAGGTTTTTCCTTTGTCTTGCGGGTTACGACTGGAAATGTTCTGGACTGCGGCGATTGCCGCGGTCCGTCAGGGCAAAGCCCATGGAGAACAACAATCGACAGGCTATGAATAATCCCGGCTGGAGAAAATTTCCTTCCGCAGGTTTCCCTGCCTAAATGAGGATCAACGCGCACCGTGCTGGTTGCGCCCGGGGATCGCCAGGGCAGCAGCGCCGCATGATCTTCGCTGGTTGCCCAGGCTGCAAGGCCGCTCTCAAACGATGAATGGCAGCGACGCAAGTGGCTGGCACGCGCCTATCGCCCAAGAACTGCGTCTTTTGCCAATTCCCGGTAGGCTAGTACTTGGGTCTGCATATTCTATGCGGGCCCCGACAGAAAATAACTCCCAGGGCTGACTGACCGTTGGTCCCGACCGCCAGTTTCGCGGTCCTCGGTAGTGGCTTTCGCTAGGACGGATTTGCGTCCCAGCGCGGGTCTCGATCGAAGACCAGATCTGGGTAGGGCCACACGGTTCGCTCATCCACCACGTGGGAGCGATCGAAAGGAGCACCCCCTTAATGGAGGGTCCAGAAATCCAATTCGCCGAAGCACAGATCGACAACGGTCGCTACGGCACCCGCACCATTCGCTTCGAGACCGGCCGCATTGCCAAGCAGGCTGCAGGTTCGGCAATGGTCTACATCGATGACGAGACCGCACTGCTCTCGGCAACCACCGCTGGCAAGCACCCACGCGAAGGCTTCGACTTCTTCCCACTGACCGTGGACGTTGAAGAGCGCATGTACGCAGCCGGACGCATCCCAGGCAGCTTCTTCCGCCGCGAAGGCCGCCCATCGACCGAAGCCATCCTGGCTTGCCGACTGATGGACCGCCCACTGCGCCCAGCCTTCGTCAAGGGCCTGCGCAACGAGGTTCAGGTTGTTGTCACCGTTCTGTCCATCGAGCCAGATGAGCTGTACGACGTCGTAGCGATCAACGCTTCGTCGATGTCCACCCAGCTGTCGGGCCTGCCATTCTCCGGCCCAATCGGCGGCGTTCGCGTTGCACTGGTTGACGACGGAAACGGCGCGCAGTGGGTTGCTTTCCCTAAGCACTCCGAGCTGAAGAATGCTGTCTTCAACATGGTTGTTGCCGGCCGCATCGCTGGCGACGACGTTGCCATCATGATGGTGGAAGCTGAAGCTACCGACAACGCTTGGGAACTGATCAAGGAACGCGGCGCCCAGGCTCCAACCGAAGAGGTTGTGGCTGAAGGCCTTGAGGCTGCCAAGCCATTCATCAAGGTTCTGTGCGAGGCCCAGGCTGACCTGGCTGCACGCGCTGCCAAGGAAACCGTTGAGTTCCCAGTCTTCCGCGATTACGAAGAAGATGCCTACACCGCCGTTGAAGCTGCTGCTTCGACCCGCCTGGCAGAGATCTACACCATCGCTGACAAGCAGGAGCGCGACAGCGCTGCAGGCGAATTCAAGGACGAGATCGTCGCTCAGCTCACCGCCGAAGGCTCTGCCTTCGCCGAGCGTGCCGGCGAGATCTCCAAGGCCTTCGGTGCTGTCACCAAGCACATCGTGCGCCAGCGCATCCTGACCGAGCAGGTCCGCATCGACGGCCGCGGCCTGGCTGACATCCGTCAGCTCTCCGCCGAGGTCGAGGTCCTGCCTCGCGTTCACGGTTCGGCAATCTTCGAGCGTGGCGAAACCCAGATCATGGGCGTAACCACCTTGAACATGCTGAAGATGGAGCAGCAGATCGACTCGCTGTCCCCAGTGAAGTCCAAGCGCTACATGCACAACTACAACTTCCCTCCATACTCGACCGGTGAAACCGGCCGTGTTGGTTCGCCTAAGCGCCGCGAAATCGGCCACGGCGCACTGGCTGAGCGCGCACTGGTTCCAGTGCTGCCAAGCCGCGAGGAATTCCCATACGCAATCCGCCAGGTCTCCGAGGCATTGGGCTCCAATGGCTCGACCTCCATGGGTTCGGTTTGCGCTTCGACCCTGTCGCTGCTGAACGCTGGCGTGCCGTTGAAGGCAGCCGTTGCAGGTATCGCCATGGGTCTGGTTTCGGACACCGTTGACGGCGAAACCCGTTACGCTGCCCTGACCGATATCCTCGGTGCCGAAGATGCCATGGGTGACATGGACTTCAAGGTTGCCGGTACCTCCGAGTTCGTTACCGCGATCCAGTTGGACACCAAGCTGGATGGTATTCCAGCTTCGGTTCTGGCCGCTGCGCTGACCCAGGCTCGTGAAGCTCGCCTGCACATCCTGAACGTGCTGAACCAGGCTATCGACACCCCAGATGAGCTGAACGTCAACGCTCCACGCATCATCTCGGTGAAGATTCCAGTGGATAAGATCGGCGAGGTCATCGGCCCTAAGGGCAAGATGATCAACCAGATCCAGGAAGACACCGGCGCTGACATCTCGATCGAAGATGACGGCACCGTGCTGATCGGCGCAACCAACGGCGAGTCCGCTGAAGCTGCCCGTTCGGCCATCAACGCTATTGCCAACCCTCAGGTTCCTGAGGTCGGCGAGCGTTACCTGGGCACCGTCGTGAAGCTGACCACCTTCGGTGCGTTCGTTTCGCTGACCCCGGGCAAGGATGGTCTGCTGCACATCTCCGAGCTGCGCAAGATCAACGGTGGCAAGCGCGTTGAAGACGTTGAAGACGTCGTCGGCGTTGGCCAGAAGCTGCAGGTGGAGATCACCAAGATTGATGACCGTGGCAAGCTGTCGCTGGCACCAGTCGTAGAAGATGAAGAAGAAGCCGAAGAAGCAGTTGTTGCTGAGTAGTCTTTAGATTCTTGCAGAAAGCCCCGGTTCACCTCAGTGAACCGGGGCTTTCGCTTAATCTCCTGCAGGCAGCTAGCCCTGCCCAGCGTCTTTGCTGATCCCGTTCGAGGACAATGCCTGACGATGCATGAGCCGGACCTCGCGCAGATCTTCTTCTAGTTCCAAGCAGAGTTCAGCCCGGCGTAGAGAATCAACGGCTAGAGCTTTCAACGCCTCGTCCCAGGAAGAATCGGCAATTGCGATCAATGCCCCTAACTCCTTTTGGATCCGCATCATGACTTCAACGTTCGCTGCACCGTCACGAGAAGTAGCGCGGAATGCATCCTCCAGTAGATCACGCGGGTCCAATTGGCGAACATGGACCAGGGGAGCCGAAGGTGTTTCAGTGGCCATCGCGGTGAGCGCGATGTCCAAAACTTTATGAGTGGCGGCCAGCACTTCGATCACTGTTCCAGGATCATTAATGCCCGGCGAGAGAGCCTTGCTGGAAATTTCTGACAATGACGTCAGTCCCAGACGAGGGTCCTGCTCAAAGGTCCGGTGCGCAGCAATGGTGAACGCGCGCTGCACCGCCTGGTGGCTTTCTTGCGACACGGGCTTGCTCAGGTACGCCACAGGGTGCTGGGCGAAGATCCTGGAACCGGTACGGCGCTCAACCCAGATCTGGCAGCCTTCTGATTCCGCGATACGCTGCAGTTCGGCCACGTGCACTTTGACGATGAATCCAGAGCCAGTACCTTCCACGGGGATCGCACTGGCCGGAGGCTGCACCCAGTGCTGTCCACCGAGCAGTGGCTGGCTCGCGTATTCCTGCATGGCTTTGGAAGACGCCTTGCCGACGCGGTCGATAATGTCCGACATCCGGCCAAAAATCGTGAGGAACGATATCCAACGCAGAAGCGTCACCAAGACCATGGCGATGACCAAGATGGTGCCTAAGAGCAAAAACGCCCGCTCGGAATCTGAATAGACTCCAATGGACAACGCGATGATTCCCACGATGGAGAATGCGAAGGCGCCGACGTATGTCGATAGGGCATTTTGCGAAGTCCGGTCCGCAATCAGCAGCTGAATGGAACGTGGAGTGCCAATCTGCGTCGCAGTAGAGTAGGCCGAGACCATGGTGGTAAGCGAGAACGTGGTAACCGCAAGCATCGAGGACGCCAGAATCTGCAAGAGCGTCCCGGCTGCATCATTTCCGAATGCATTGGAGAGCCCCTCGGGAATGAGACCGCTGAGCAGCGGTGCGGACATGGCTAGGACAATGCCCGCAATGGTGAAAACAGTGGCACGGAACCATATGCCGCGAAGCGACTCCCGCACGTAAGTCATCAAATGAACCATGCATCCCCCTCATACTCCACTGTCGCAGTCGGAGTCTTTTCTAATTCCCAGACTGATCAACGTCGCTTACCAGCTAGGAAAAAAGTACCTGAGCTGAGTTTACGTCAAGCGTCCAGGTCCCTGAGACCTTCGGGCAGGCAAGGGTCCCCTGTATTTCTCCGGACAAAAGCCGTCCAGCTAAGTGTTTCAATTGGACGGTCATTGATCCGCGCCTGCCTCGTGGATAATCGCTCGGAACTACTACATCGAAATGATCAGCATGGTCGCTCCAAAGACCAACCCTGAAGCAATGAGCACGATTGTGGTGTAGCCGAGGATATCGCGCATTTTGAGTCCAGCGATCGCCAAAAGGGGCAAAGCCCAGAACGGCTGGATCATATTGGTCCACTGGTCCCCGTACGCGATGGCCATGATGGGAATGGACGGATCTACTCCAAGCTGAGAACCAGCCGAGAGCATGATCGGTGCCTGTACGGCGAACTGCCCACCACCGGAGGGAACGAAGAAATTTACGACACCGGCAGAGAGGAAGGCCAGCAAGCCAAAAGTCTGCGGAGTGGAAATGGAAATCATGACTTCAGAAATAACCTCGATGAGTCCGGTTCCGGTCATGATGCCCAAAATGCCTGCGTAGAGCGGGAACTGCAGCAATATCTCACCGACGTTAGATGCCGCATTCTTCGTTAGCGCCATCAGTTCGAATGGATTGCGGACCGAGAGCAGAATCAAGCATAAGAAGGACCAATTGACCACGTCCAAGGTCAGCGTGCCGTCCTTGGTGAAATGAATGATCAAGTAGGCCAGCAGCTTCAGGCCCAGTAGCAACGTTGGAATGCGGCTCGCGTCGACACGGTCCGCAGGCGTGCTGACCTCATCGTCTAATTCGATGAGCTTTTCACGAGCATCAGTAGCCAGTTCGAAAATCTTGTCATCTCCGCGAGGTGCCACCAGGTATAGCGCCAAGCCCACCACAACGATAGTTGCGACGATTGCGATGAGATTCCAGGTGGAGAATGTGGTTTCCGAGATCGGTAGAGGAGCACCTAGCTGCTTGGAGATAAAGGAATCAGGGGTCGCAGCGGTAAGCGGCCCTGATCCCGAATAACCCATATGCCAAATGACAAAGCCTGCGAAGCCGGAAGCAACCAGCATCGGAAAATGCACGCGGTATCCACGTTCCCGGGCCTGGGCAGCGATTTCGCGGGCGAGCAGACCTCCTACGACCAAACCCAAACCCCACGTGATCAACGATGCGACCGCAGAAACTGAGAAGACAAAGGGATAGCTGGACAATGCAGACTTAGGCAGGCTGCTCAACGCGCGCAGGAGCTTGCGGACCGGGCGAGTGTTGGCGAGCATGAACCCGAGCATCAGAACCAAGGCCATTTGGGTCATGAAGCTGAGCAAACCTGCCAAGCCATCGCCCCAGCTTTGAACGATGAGAACTGGACCGGAGCCCGTGGCAAAGAATGCCATGAGTGCGACGATGAACGTCAGCACGATGGCGAAAACCAGTGCCGACGGAATGAACTTTTCTACCAAATTATTGACCGGGCGCATTGCCCGTGAAGCTGTGGTGCCGCTTCGTTTTGAGGGAGCTGTGCTCATTAGTACGGTACCTCGTGTCTAGGTGAAGGCCGGAGCGCTGATGGTTCGTTGTGAACTTCTATGTTGCGTGCTTCACAATACCTAGTGAGGTGCGTCATATTGGGGATACTGTGCCTCAAGCGCGATGGACGCCAGAACAGGGCATCATCAAGACAAGAGGCCTAAAAAACTGGGCACCCGGTTGGATTCAACCGGGTGCCCAGCAAAGCTTGCGCATGGCCTTAACGCCATATGCTGATGCTTAGCTCAGGTGCTTGTCGTAGAACTCGCGCAGCTGAACGCTCTTCTGCTTGGCAATCTCATCCCACTCGTCGATCGACGCCGAATCATCGGCGTAGTCGGAAGGGATCTTGAAGATCTGCAATGGCACGTTGAAGCGCTGGCAGATGCTCCCGTAGGCATAGCCTTCCATATCGACCAGCGAGGCGCCCAGCGACTTGATGTGGATGCGCTGCTCGTCATCGGAAACGAAAACATCACCGGTAGCCATGGTGACCTTGTTATCTGGAAGTAATACTTCACCAGTTGGGTCGACATCGGCCGAAGGCAACGGGAAGTCATGCTGAATGAGCTTGGTGATCTGGTAAATGGTATCCAGGCTGGGGCGGTCTTCATCGGCATGGCCAACCACGCCAGCAGTACCAAGAACAACTACGTTCTTGATATCCCCGCTGGCGAGAGCGCCAGCCAACGCTACCGAGGCATTGACCTTCCCGACACCAGAGATCAGGTGCTCGACATCTGCGAATGCTACGGCTTCGTCTGCGTGTGCAAAGACGAGCAAGGACTTCTGGTCCGACATGAAATTCCCCTCTGAAGAAATCAGTCCGGGCGTTGCACTGTCCCGAACATCCTCAGAAGTCTATCGGTTACGACTCGCCTGCAGCCCTCGATTCGCTCTACGGTGAGCAGATAGACTCTATGCATGAGTGATATTGAACTTGCTGAAGTTGAAAGTTTTGCCCTTGACCACACCAAGGTCAAGGCACCGTACGTGCGCAGGATCGCTGTGGAGCATGGGCCTAAGGGCGATGCCATCACCAACTATGACATCCGTTTTGTGCAGCCAAACCACGGTGAGATCCCGACTGCCGGCCTGCACACGATCGAGCACACCATGGCTGGATTGCTGCGTACCCGCATGGAAGGCCTCATCGATTTCTCGCCATTCGGCTGCCGCACCGGCTTCCACATGATCCTGTGGGGCGAGCCAACCCCGGAGGTCGTCGCCGCTGCCATCAAGAGCTCGCTGGAAGACATCGCTGAGAAGGTTACTTGGGAAGATGTTCCTGGAACCGAAGCGGTCAGCTGCGGCAACTACCGCGACCACTCCCTGCACTCGGCTCGTGAATGGGCCAAGGTTATCTTGGAGCAGGGCATCAGCCTTGATGCATTTGATCGTTCCAAGCTTGCCTAGGCGCTAGCTGAAAGTCGAGAGTCCCGTGCGTTCCGTTTGGAGCGTGCGGGATTTCCTTGTCTCGTTGGCTTAACGGACAGAGGAACCGAAAGCGGCCGAGTCAGCGATTCAACGGATTACATCGGTAGCATGAATAGCATGCGCAAAGTTCATTCCTTAGCAGCAGTACTAGCCGCCATAGCAATATCCATCAGTGGTTGTGCAAATTTCGATGCAGTAAGAACATCGACCATCAGCGAGGAATGCCAGAGTGCAATTCAAAAGCAGAACGAAGCCTGGTCTGATCCTGAAACACCGGAAAAGCAGATCAAGGAAGCTGAACAGGCCTCTCTGGGTGCATGCAAAAACCTCGATGAGTGGAGCAGTGCTGTCTCCTCCAACCCCGGATCAATGGGATATCAAGAACTAGATACAGAAGCAGCAGCGAATACCGTTTACCTTTCCTGTGCCTCTAATGATCCAGCGCGCCAGACCCCTGTATGCGCCGATGCCGCGCAACGTGGATACCTTGACGCATCATAGTTAGCCCGCGGGTTCGACAAGCACGGCCGGGACAACGCTTCGAACTCGTAGCGGAGCAGAATGTGATGGCTCCGTCACCGCTGAGCTATTGCTTTATCTCCGCGCCACTATGGGAGAATGAAAGACAGTGCACTGAGCCTGAAAGGCTCTTCTCAATGATTTAAGGACGTATCTACGTGGCCATGATTCCATTGCCGTTGCATTCGGTGGAGACCACCCAGTTTTCCCCGATTGACCCCGCGGACCCAACCCTGGTCCACCGCGGCGAAGGCGGCTCTGAAGTCCGGCGCAGCATCTTGCCAGGCGGCGTACGAGTACTGACCGAGGCAATGCCCGGGCAGCGGTCAACCACCGTGGGCTTCTGGGTGCCCGTGGGCTCCCGCGACGAGGAAGATGGCCACTACGGCTCCACGCATTTCCTCGAGCACCTGCTGTTCAAAGGCACTGCCAAGCGCACCGCGCTGGAAATCGCGCAGTCCTTTGACGCCGTTGGCGGCGAATCCAACGCAGCTACGGCCAAGGAATCGACCTGCTATTACGCTCGCGTGCTAGACACCGACCTGCCAATGGCACTGGATGTCATTGCCGACATGGTTACTTCTGCCGTGATCGACCCGGAGGAACTGGAGCAAGAACGTGGGGTGATCATTGAAGAACTGGCTATGGACGCCGATGACGCGATGGATGTCGCCCACGAACGCTTCGTAGCCAACGTGCTGGGCGACCATCCGTTGGGACGCCCCATCGGGGGCACTCCTGAAGAAATCATGGAAATCTCCCGTGAGGCAGTCATGGAGCACTACCGTGCCCACTACCGTCCAAGCGAACTGATCATTACCGCTGCCGGTTCTCTGGAACACGACAAACTCTGCGAACTTGTACTCAAGGCACTGACTGAAGCCGGTTGGGAACTGGACCCAATGGCCGTTCCAGAACCGCGCCGGATGGGCGAACCAGCGAAGATTAATTCGAAGGCTGGTCTGGAAGTTATCAACCGCCCCGGCGAACAAGCCAATATCATCATTGGCTGCGCAGGCATCACCGGTCATGATGACCGACGTCAGGTACTCGCAGTGCTCAACGCTGTGCTTGGTGGCGGCATGAGCTCGCGCTTGTTCCAAGAAATTCGCGAGAAGCGCGGTCTGGTCTACTCGACCTATTCCTTCTCAGCGGCCTACACCGACGCCGGCTACTTCGGCATGTACGCAGGTTGCGCCCCGGCTAAGGCCGCCAAGGTTATTGGGCTGTTGGGCGCCGAACTTGATCGACTGGCCAAAGACGGGATCACTGAAAGCGAATTGGCACAGGCCAAGGGCCAGCTCTCTGGTGGAACGGTTTTGGCTTTGGAAGATCCAGGAAGCCGCATGTCGCGTTTGGGCCGCGCAGAAATGATCACCGGCGAATTCCAAGACATCGACGAAGCCCTGGCTCGCGTCAATGCGGTTTCCGCCCAGGATGTGCAAGAGCTCGCTCGCGAATTGGCCGCTAAGGACCGCGTCATTACCGTGGTGGGACCATTTGAAAATGAAGCTGCACTAGGCCTCTAGAACACGCTTTTTTGCCCCTGGCATCTGACTGTCTCAGTTGGATACCAGGGGCAACTTCGTTGGTAGCGGCTTAGGGCACTGCGTCGATGAGGTCCGCAAGCTCGGGTGCATGGGAGAAGTTGAAGCCATGTGCTCCCTGGCGCATGACGGTGAGGTTGGATTGCGGTGCTTTAGCAACAAGGCGAAGACCGAATTCTGGGGGAGATAAAGGATCTCGGGTTCCGCACACAACATCTATCGAACAGCGCACTGTCCTCAGCATTTCGATAGTGGAGTACTCCAGCATCTGTGCGCAGCTCTTAGCCCACCAGGGGATCCCGCAACGCAGGTAATCGACCAGAAGAATTGCTTTCACAGAGTTTAATTCGTGCTGGAAATCTTCAATGATCCGTCGTGCTTGCCTGACGAGCGTAGCTTCCCGGTCATTGACTGCCGGAGCTGCAATTATCAGATGCTTGACCAAGTCTGGCCACGCGCGTGCCAGCTCGATAGCAACCTGCGCTCCCATGGAATGCCCCAGAACAATAGCGTTCTCAACTTCCAACTCACGCATTGCCAGCGCTATTTCATGGGCAAATCGCTCCACCGTTACGGGACGGCCGTCGTCGAGATTCTTGCCGTGTCCTGGAAGCTCGGGGACGATGACACGATACTTTTTTGCCACGATGTTGGCTAGGGGAGTGAAATACCGGCTAGATGCTCCCAGACCGTGAATGAGCACCACGTCAGGACCCCGGCCAGCTATTCGTACTGAGAGCCTGGTCTTCAGGGTCTCGGGCAGTTTCCCGAAGTATTTATGCCGCACGCCGGCCTTTCATCGTGCGATTAGCGCGCACAAGCTACTGGTTAGGGTAACGAGCCGGCGCACCACAAATGGTGTGCCGGAGCGGAAAATTAGCTGCGTGCTCCGGTGGCATGCTGATTGATTGCAGACCGAAGATCTTCGGGGAAGAGCTCTTTGACGTCTTCATCAAATTTGGACCCGTCGTCCGGACGGCGAAGATCTTGCCCGTCGATGCGGAACGGGAAGGCATCAACTTGTGCCATGGCATCGGCCGATTCGTTGCTGGATGGCGCGCAACTAGCCCAGCCGTAAGTCGTGGAATCCTCAATACGGAAAACCTCGACGCTACAGGTCGGTGCTTCGATGACTGTTCCTTGCTCCTGGACGAGTTCAACAATCGAGGCCTGGTCTTCGTCGGACAGGGCGGTCGGTTCGCTGGCTAAACCGCATGACGTGATCGCGAAGGCTACGGTGAGCGCTGTGCCCACACCGAAACCAGTACGCTTAATTTTCTGTCCCATGGCCCTGCTTACTACTTGGCGACTACTGAAACATATTTTTCCCCTATTAGCTGGGCAAAACAAGTCGGACTGGCCGTAAGGCACGAGCCGATATCAGCAACTGGCAACTGGCTGCAGTTTGCCCGTTGCAAAACTCGGGGCAGATCACGTAACCGTTGGTAAGGCTGATGGTGTCATGGCGATAGGCTTAAGCCTATGAGTGCACAGATCAAGGTAGCCGTGCTCGGCGCGGCCGGACGAATGGGCTCAGAAGCGGTCAAAGCCGTGACTGAGGCTGCAGATATGGAATTGGTAGCAGAGCTGGGACGAGGCGATGACCTGTCTCAGATCCTCGAATCCGGAGCAACCCACATCGTTGATCTGTCCGTTCCAGCATCAACCGTTTCCAACGTTCGATTCGCCGTTGAGAACGGACTTCATGCTGTTGTCGGTACGACCGGCTGGGACGATGAACGCCGTGCAAATCTGGAAGCGCTGCTCGCTGAGCACCCGGAAGCAGGCGTGCTGATTGCACCGAATTTCGCCCTTGGCTCCGTGCTCGCCAGCGCTTTCGCCGCCACGGCCGCAAAGTACTTCGAATCCGTGGAAATCATTGAACTCCATCACCCGAACAAGGTCGATGCACCCAGCGGCACCGCGGTGCGTACCGCAGAGCTGATTGCCAAGTCGCGTGAAGCCGCAGGGTTGCCTGCCAGCCCGGATGCTACGGAAACCCAGCTAGATGGCGCACGAGGGGCCGTGGTAGATGGCATCAACGTGCACTCGGTACGTCTTCGTGGCCTCGTAGCTCACCAGGAAGTCCTGTTTGGCGGACCAGGCGAGCAGCTGACCTTGCGCCATGATTCCTATGACCGTGCTTCGTTCATGCCAGGAGTGCTCTTGGGCCTGCGCACCGTAGCCTCGCGCCCTGGGCTGACTTATGGCCTTGACGGATACTTGGAGCTGGGCCAGTGAAAACCAAACTGTGGGTAGGCGGCATTCTGCTGCTGTTCACGCTGTACATCGGCATGACCTTTACCCAAGCAATCCGCCTGCTGAAAACCGGGGAACTGGTCGCACAGATCATGGGCATCGCCATTTTGGTTATTCCTGCATTGTGCGTCTGGATTCTCATCCGTGAAGTGCTTTTCGGCCTGCGCACCGAGAAGATGGGCAAGTCATTGGCTGCCTCCGGCGAATTGCCAGAGGACCTGCCTCGGATGCCATCGGGCCGGTTCATTCGCTCGGCTGCTGATGCTGATTTCCCAAGGCATCAGCTAGACGTCGAAGAAAATCCAGAATCTTGGAAATCCTGGTACAGGCTGGCGCTGGCTTATGAGGCTTGCGGCGACAAGCCACGTGCGCGCAAATCGCTGCGTACCGCGATCGGTTTCTGGCGTAACGACCAAAACGTTAACCAGCGGTAGCGCATACCAAGAACATAACGATAGTCCGGGCTCATCAGAGCCCGGACTATCGTTTTAAAGTTTGTTCTTTGCCGCGGCGTCGACATCTGCTCCGCTGAGCACTCGAACGCCATATTCAAGCGGTCCAGATGCTTTGCTGAAGCCAAGCCATATCCCGAATATGGCTGTGGCTGCCACCAAGATCCACCAGATGGTCGAAGGCTCCAGATAGTCCTGCATTGCCGGCAACAAGATGAGATGCCCGACGTACAGCGTTAGCGGTGCTCTGCCCGCTCCGGCCACAATCCGTCCCAGTGGACCGAGATAGCCAATGATCAGCAGGAGCAGTCCAATGATCGCCACAGCGCAGGCAGCATTGTGCAGTGTGGAAAGCAACGAATTGCTGTGGCCAGTAGGCAGCCAGAGGTAGGCACTGTGGTCGAGCAGAGGTTCTAGATTCATGCCGGGCAGGCGGCCGGTGGTGATCATGGTGGGAACCAAGGATGCTTTGAGGTTCAATTCGCGAGCAATGAGCTCTGCGTTCTGCAGGCTGATAAGACGAGAACCGATGTAGGTCAGAATCGCAATGAGTGATCCGACTAAGGCGAGCAGTCCCGCCGTCTTCTTGCTGCGCAAGTTGCAGCTTCCCAGGGCGACCCCGAGCAAGCCAAAGCCTAACCAAACAAGCAAGGGGTAATACCCGGTGACGGTGAGGTCCTTGAACAGCAGTTGGGGATTGAGCAGGTCGCCGAAACTTGGATTGTGTCCCAGCGACTGTCCCAAAGCGGCTGCTGCCAGCGGCCGCCAAAGAATTGGCGTCAAGACCAGCCAAAGGGCTGAGACTACCCAAATGGTTATCCTTGGGAGCTTTAGAACTAGTGGAAGCAATAGAAAAAGTAGCCCATAGTGGACAAGTATGATCGCAATGTCTTCATTTATTGACCCAATCGCCATTCCGAGCACGGCAATAATTAATGCTCTCAAGACGAGGACTGAGTAAACCTTAGGGTGGGAAAACCTCTTCCGAGTCAAAGAAGTTGACAACAAAGTCAGCGATAAACCAGCTAGAACCATGAACAAAACTGATGCTCGGCCAGAGGCGAAAGTCCCGGTAAACGTTGGGGAGTAGGCGGGTATGCCACTGGTTTCGTACAGTGGAAAAATATGCGCCGCGAACATCCCGAGGATCGCAACAAGCCGGGCTGCATCCACGCCCAGCAGCCGCCGGGAACTACGCGTTTCGTTCATGAAAACATCGCACCACGAATTGCACCAAGGATGCCATTGCAACATGCGCGAGTGTAGATTTAAACCCATGGCTACAAGTGCAATTGATAATCAGGCATACCCGTTCGGCACCGTGTTGACCGCCATGGTCACGCCCTTCGACGAAGCGGGTGAAGTCGATTACGCGTTGGCGGCGAAGCTGGCCACAAAGCTGGTTGACGATGGCTGCGACGGACTGGTTGTTACCGGCACCACCGGCGAGACCTCGACGCTGACCGATGAAGAGAACATTGAAATGTTCCGTACCGTCGTCAACGCAGTCGGAGATCGTGCTGCGGTATTGGCCGGTTCCACGACCAATGACACCCGGCACTCGATCAAGCTGTCGCTGGCCGCCAAGGAAGCAGGGGTCGACGGTGTGCTGTTGACCACTCCTTACTACAACAAGCCAAGCCAGGCTGGCGTCATTGCGCACGTGAAAGCCATCGCCGAAGCAGTTGAACTGCCAATCATGCTTTACGACATCCCAGGGCGCGCGGGCATCTCGCTGGCACCGGAGACCATCATTGAGCTCTCCAAGATTCCTCAGGTCATTGCCCTGAAGGATGCCAAGGCCGACTACCAGTCCACCACCACCGTGCTGGCCAACACCGACCTGCACGTCTACTCGGGCGATGACGGGCTGACTTTGCCACTGATGGCCGCAGGTGCTGTCGGCGTGGTTTCGGTAACCGCTCACGTTGCAGCGGCTAAGTACCGTACGCTAGTTAATGCAATGCATGCAGGAGATTTGGCGACTGCACGCACCACACACTTTGAGCTGGACGCGATCCAGCGCGGCATCATGGGCCACATTCAGGGCGCCGTGGCCGCAAAATATGGACTTCACTGGCAGGGTGTCCTGCCGAACACCGTCGTCCGACTGCCGCTGTTGGCACCGTCGGACGCAGAGCTCGATGCCATCCGCGCGGACTTACGTGAAGGTGGATGGGATCTGTAACGAAAGGGACTAACCACTTATGACTGAGAGTTCAGTAGGCAAGGCCGACGCTGCACGCATGCAGACTCCGGCCAAGCTGAAGAAGGGAACGATGCGCATCGTTCCCCTCGGCGGCTTGGGCGAGGTCGGCCGAAACATGACCGTCTTCGAGCTCAACGGGAAACTGTTGATCATTGACTGCGGCGTGCTCTTCCCGGAAGAGCACCAGCCTGGCGTGGATCTGATCCTGCCGGACTTCTCTTACATCAAGGACCGCTTGGACGATGTGGTTGGCGTTGTGCTGACCCACGGCCACGAGGACCACATCGGCGCTGTTCCGTACCTGCTGCGCCTGCGCGAAGACATCCCACTGTACGGGTCGAAGCTGACCCTGGCCTTCGTTGAAGCAAAGCTGGCAGAACATCGCATCAAGGCCAACAGCAACATCGTTGTTGAAGGCGAAGTCGCGCAGATCGGGAACTTCGAATGCGAATTCGTTGCTGTGAACCACTCGATCCCGGACGCACTGGCAGTATTCCTGCGCACCGAAGCCGGCACCGTGCTGCACACTGGCGACTTCAAGATGGACCAGCTGCCACTGGATGGCCGCATCACCGACCTGCGCCACTTCGCACGCTTGGGCGAGGAAGGCGTGGACCTGTTCCTGCCGGACTCCACCAACGCCGAGGTGCCAGGGTTCACCGTGGCAGAACGCGAAATCGGCCCGGTCCTGGAAGCGAAGTTCGCCCGAGCCCGCCGCCGCATCATCGTCGCTTCCTTCTCCTCGCACGTTCACCGCGTGCAGCAGGTGCTGGATGCCGCTGCAGTGCACGGTCGCAAGGTGGCCTTCATCGGCCGCTCGATGGTGCGCAATATGGGCATCGCCGAACGCCTGGGCTACCTCGAAGTGCCGCAGGGCGTGCTGGTTGACCTCAAGCAGATCGACTCGCTGCCAGACCACAAGGTCGTGCTGATGTCCACCGGTTCGCAGGGCGAACCGATGGCAGCACTGTCGCGCATGGCCAACGGCGAGCACAAGGTGCAGATCAACCCGGGCGACACCGTCATCTTGGCCTCCAGCCTGATTCCAGGCAACGAGAACTCGGTCTTCCGCGTGATCAATGGCTTGATGCGCTTGGGCGCCGAGGTCATCCACAAGGGCATGGCCAAGGTCCACGTTTCGGGCCACGCTTCGGCCGGCGAGTTGCTGTACTGCTACAACATCCTGCGCCCGAAGAACGTGCTTCCAGTGCACGGCGAAACCCGCCACCTGATCGCCAACGGCCGCCTGGCTGCGCAGTCCGGTGTTCCCGAGGAAAACGTGCTGCTGGCAGAAGACGGCTCGGTCATCGACCTGAAGGACGGCGTCGCTCAGCTGGTTGGACAGGTCGAATGCGGCTACGTCTACGTTGACGGTTCCAAGGTCGGCACCATCACCGATGATGACCTCAAGGACCGCGTCACCCTGGGCGAAGAAGGCTTCATCTCGGTCATCACCGTGATCAACCGCCAGAACGGCACCATCATCTCCGGTCCGGATATCCACGCCCGCGGCGTGGCCGAAGAGGACTCGGTGTTCAACGAGATCAAGCCGAAGATCGCAGCTGCGATTGTGGAAGCGGTTAGCAATAACCCGAACCACTCCACGCACCAGCTGCAGCAGATCACCCGCCGTGTGATCGGCTCGTGGGTTTCGCGCAAGTTGCGCCGCCGCCCAATGATCGTTCCGGTCGTTCTCGAAGCCTAAGCTCTTACCGGAAATGCCCCGGGCCATTTATGGTCCGGGGCATTTTTGCGTCTGCCAGCAGGCAAGGACACAGAAGTCCTTTAGTGCCAACCGACGAATTGAAGGTATGGGTGTGCCGCAGTCGTCGAGTCCTCTACGGCTGGAGAATTCTCGTAATTCAGCACTTCTCCGGTTTCAGCGTCCATCAAGATCACGGAATTCCACTCACCAGATGGTGCGGGCGCATGCTGGCCGGCGGTAGCTGGCGTTGAAAGTGCTAAGCATCCCAGAATCACCGGGGCGGCGGCTAGGCCCAGTATTCGTTTGCGCAATGTTTTCCTCCAAAGTAGATAGTAAAGTTCCATTCGATCCTATGCGCAAGCTTCCCGGAACCAGGGGAGGCAGTGAAATTACCGACATGGGTAATCGCTGGCATTGGATGCTGTCAGGGCACTTTTGAGGCAGAATTAGGCTCAACGCCACCTCAAGGAGACGACTTATGCCAAGGCATTGCCCAACGATTCGGAGCGAAGCAACCGAGCCGAGGTGCGCATGATTGAGTTCGAAAACATCTCCAAGCGGTATCCCGATGGCACCGTAGCGGTCGATGATTTCAGCCTGCAGATTCCCGCGCATCAGACCACAGTCTTCGTCGGGTCATCGGGTTGCGGCAAGACCACTCTGCTGCGGATGATCAACCGCATGGTGGAGCTGAGCCAAGGAACGGTACGGATCGACGGTGAAGACATCGAGTCCAAACCAGCCGTGCAGCTGCGCCGCAGCATCGGATACGTCATGCAGAATTCGGGCCTGCTGCCACATTTCACGGTGGCTGAGAACATCGCCACCGTGCCACGGCTCATGGGGAGTACGCGCCAGGATTCACACAAGCGGGCGCTGGAATTGATGGAGACCGTGGGGCTGCCCGCCTCCATGGCGCAGCGTTACCCTCATCAGCTCTCCGGCGGCCAGCAGCAGCGCGTGGGTGTTGCCCGCGGACTGGCAGCGGACCCGAATATCCTGCTCATGGATGAGCCTTTCGGAGCCGTGGATCCGATTGTCCGTGCCGAACTGCAAGAAGAACTGATCCGGCTCCAAAAGGAACTTGGCAAGACCATCGTCTTTGTCACCCACGATATTGATGAAGCGTTCCTGCTTGGCGACCAAGTAGTGATCCTGGCTGCCGGAGCGCAGAAGCTCCAAGTCGGTAGCCCGAGCGAAATCATCGAGCACCCCGCCGATGATTTCGTGGCTTCATTCATCGGGGCCCAGCGCGGCGCCCGCGCGCTGCGCGTGAAGCACACCGAACATGGTGCGGTGCTGGTCGATGGCCAAGGCCGGACCCAGGGCCGGCTGGTGGATGGCGGGGACAGCCAGTGAATTGGATCATGGAGAACCTGGGCCTGATCGGATCGCTGTCGGTGGAGCACCTGCGCCAGTCGGCAATGGCGATCCTCATCGGCTTCGTCCTCTCAATTCCGCTGGGATGGGTTGCCTGGCGGTACAAGCTGGTGCGCGGACCGCTGGTGACCCTGACCGGATTGCTCTATACGATTCCTTCGCTTGCTTTGCTGATGATCCTGCCGGTAATTACCGGCATGAGCGCCATCAGCGAAGCAAACCTGGTTGTGGCACTGTCGATCTACGCGGTGGCCATCATGGTCCGCGGCGTCGTTGACGGGCTGAACTCGGTAGACCCCGCCACCCGCTCCGCGGCAACGGCAATGGGGTACGGTCCAGCACGCCGCTTCTTCGCGGTGGATCTGCCTCTGGCCGGCCCGGTGATCCTTGCCGGCCTACGAGTGACAGCGGTCAGCACGATTTCCCTGGCTACGGTGGGCATCCTGGTTGGCGTGACCAATCTGGGCTACCTATTCACCAATGGACTGCAGCGGCGCATCATCGCCGAGGTCTTCGCCGGCATCCTGGCAGTGGCACTGATTGCCTTGGTCATCGACCTGCTCTTGCTCCTGGCAGGACGCTGGCTGATGCCGTGGAACTCCAGCGGTTCCAAAACCAAGCGCTCCGTGCAGCAAGCCAGCGGGGAGCAGGTGGACGCATGAACCTGATTGCCAAAGCCCTTGAATGGATTTTCGACGCCGAGCAGTGGAACGGCGATTCGGGACTGCAGGTGCTGCTTGGACAGCATCTGCTGTACACCGCGCTTGCTGTCCTGCTCGCTTCGCTGGTGGCCATCCCGGCTGGTTGGGCCATCGGGCATACCGGCAAGGGCCGGGAAATCGCGGTGGCCACCGCCGGGATTGCCCGCGCCGTGCCATCCTTCGGCCTGCTGATCCTGCTGGTGCTGCTGTTCGGGGTCTTGCACAAGCCCGAAGCGGCGCTGGTGACCTTTGTCGTCTTGGCGATCCCATCGCTGCTGGCAGGAGCTTATACCGGTTTCGAAGCTATCGACCGCAAGACCATCGACGCGGCCCGGGCCATGGGCATGACCGAATGGCAGATCCTGTTCAAGGTCGAAATCCCCTTGGGACTGGGCTTGCTGGTTGGCGGCATCCGCTCAGCGGTTCTGCAAGTGGTGGCAACGGTGACCATTGCCGCCTACGTGAACCTCGGGGGACTGGGCCTGCCAATTATCAGCGGTCTGAACCTGCGCCGCTTCGACATGGTACTAGGTGGAGCGCTGCTGGTCGCGGCGCTCGCGCTCTTGCTGGACCTGGTGCTGGCTTTGGCCCAGAAAGCCGCTGAACCGCGCGGGCTTCATTCCTCAAAAAAGAAGCCTCAGCCTGAAGACTCTGCATACCGAAAAACCTTAGAAAGGGAACCGTCATGATATTGAAGAAAATTCTCCCGGCCACCGCGTTGGTGCTGGCCAGCGGGCTGGTCCTAGCGGGCTGTTCAAGCTCGGACCCGTTGGCTGGAGAAAGCAGCTCGGGCGACAGCGGCAATGAAACCATTGTGGTTGGCTCGCAGGCCTACTATTCCAATGAAATCGTTGCCGAGATCTATGCACAGGCGTTGGAGGCCGCAGGCATGGAAGTTGAGCGCAAATTCAACATCGGCCAGCGCGATGCGTACATGCCGCAGCTCGAAGACGGCAGCATCGATGTCTTCCCGGAGTACACCGGCAACTTGCTGCAGTTCTACAAGAAGGACACCGAAGCGCGTTCCGGCGATGAGGTGTATTCCGAGCTGGAGAAGGCGCTTCCTGACTCGTTAGCCGTCTTGGAAGCGGCTCAAGCTTCGGATCAGGACTCCTACACGGTGACCAAGAAGTTTGCCGAAGAGAACAAGGTCACCAGCATCGAGGACCTGGCTGATGTAGACAAGAAGCTGACCGTGGGCGGACCGCCGGAACTGGAGCAGCGTCCCTATGGTCCGAAGGGCCTGGAAAGCACCTACGGGGTGAAGGCCGGCTTCTCTGCGACAGGTGATACGACGGTGGAAGATCTCGTGGCCGGTACGGTGAACGTGGCTAATGTGTTCACCGCTGATCCGCGAATCAAGACCGAACAGCTTGTGGTCCTTGAAGATCCGAAGTCCTTGTTCCTGGCCTCGAACGTGGTTCCGCTGGTCTCGGCGGAGCAGTCCGAAAAATTGGCCGCGGTGCTTGACCCGGTAAGCCAGAAGCTCAGCGCACAGACGTTGGTAGAACTGAATGTGCAAAGCACGGTAGGGCAACAATCTGCGGCCGATATCGCCTCGGCATGGCTTGAAGCCCAGGACCTCTGACACGCGAGTTCTCGTGCGTTAGCAACTTTTGAATGCGGCCGTCCCGCCCGGAGAATTCCGGGCAGGGCGGCCGCATTTGCCGTACCACGCACCCGCCTTGCCGATCCAGGCGGACGCCGGGGGCGTTTTCGTTTTGACAATTGATAATGATTCTCATTAGTGTTTAGCAACGTTGGCCTATTGAGGCGCCGAGCACCGGCAGCCCGCCACCGGCCGCTAGAAACGGAAATAAGGATCAATGAAGAGAATTAACCCCTGGATGCTGGCCGTGCCAGCTATCATCTTGGCAACCGCCACCGGATGCAGCACCCCTGCAGGAACAGCCAATGAGAATGTCCCTGGCAACGAGACGGAAAAGACCGTCCTGGACAGCTGCGGCCGGGAAGTCGTATTCGATCAGGAGCCGCAAAGCGTCCTGGCCATCGGATCTGAGGCACCTGCCCTGCTGACCGCAGCCGGGGCAGGGGAGAAGATCACCCACTACGCCGGCAGGTACCAAGTACCTTTCGATGAGGAAACCGAGAAAGCAGTGCGCAACGCACAGCGGGTCATCGAGGATTCGCATGACGTTTCCTACGAAATGATCCTGGACTCCGGAGTGGATGTGGTTATCGGTACCGACATCGCCGCCGGGATCGACCTGAACGCACTGGCCCAGCGGCTGGAAAGGGCTGGAGTGAAGATGCTGACCGTCAGCGGATACTGCGCTGGCTTTGAAGACCGCTCAACCTCGGGGGTGAGCGGCTTCGACCAGGTCTACAAGGATGTTGAATCCTACGGGGAGCTATTCGGCACCGAAGACCACGCCGCGCAATCGGTCAAGGACATGCGAGCCCGGGTAGATGCCGCAGCGAAGCGTGTTGCGCAGCAGGAGGAACAGCGCGGCCTGCCGCTGTATGTCCCGACCGCCGGAACCCTGGGATCCTACGGCCACGAATCCCTGGTTGCCGAGCAGATGGAAGTGCTGGGCATGGAGAACGTATTCAACAACGTGCCCAAGCGCTATTTCGAACCTTCCAACGAAGAGCTGGTCGACAGCGCCGCGGACAGGGTCTTCGCCATGTACCTGCCCACCGGTTCCTCAAACTTGGAAACCGACCAGCAAGTGATCGATGAGCTGCGCCAGCGTACCGAGCTCAAGGGCCTGCCTGCCATTGAAGATGAAGACGGCATCGTGCCGCTGAACTACTACTACTCTTCGCCCGGACCGCTGGCCGTGGACGGGGTGGAACTGATCGCCGACCGGCTTACCCGGTGAGCAACCGGCCTGCGGTGCTGCGCCGGAGTACTCCAGCAGCAAGCAGAACAGCGCGTGCTCCGCGGAGCACCCGATGCCAGGTCCGCAATGCCACCGCTGTCGACTTCGTGAAGCTCAGTCCGGCCTCGAACACGACCGTGCTGGTGACTAGCAGACATCCCGAGACGCAGTATCTGGCCATCGCGGACCGGCTGCTGCGCGCCGAGCATGTGCACGCCGAGCAGGTCGGATTCATCCTGCCTCCGCGCAAGCGGCAGGCCCACACCCGGCTGCACATGGCCGGGGACGAATTCTGTGCCAATGCCACCTTGTCCCTGGCCGCATGGCACGCCGCAACCAGGCCCGGGACCGACCGGGCCGAGCTGCTCATTGAAACCAGCGGGGCCCGGCAGGCATTGCACTGCCGGGTTGAGCCCTCGGAGGCTGGCTACCGCTGCGAGCTGTCGATCCCGTGGCCGCAGAGCATCGAGCCCTATAAGGTTCCGGGCATCGAGCGCGCCGGATTGGTTCGCTACCCCGGCGCCGTGCATCTGGTGGCAGAAGGCGATGGATCCGATCCGCTGCTGCGTGAACGTGCGCAGCAGCTGGCCATGGAACTGGGCGCACGCGAAGCGGTCTGCGTAGTGGGCATCATGCTCTATGACCGGCACCGCCAGGAACTGGCCCCACTGGTCAGCGTCCCGGCGCTGGGCAGCATGATCTGGGAAGGCAGCTGCGGATCGGGAACCGCCGCAGTCGGCGCGTACCTGGCTGCCGCCACCGGCACCCCCATCAACGCCAGCGTTAAGCAACCTGGCGGAACCACCCAGGTCTTCGCAGACAGCAGCCGCGCCGAGGCCACCGCGCTGCGGATCTGCACTGAAGTGAACATCGTGGCCGAAGGGACGGCATATATCCATGACTGAAACACCACTGATCACCCTCAACGGCAGCACCTGGGAGCTAGCCGGAGCGCTGCGCGGCTACCTGGAGTGCTTCACCGCGGCAGTAGCCAGCTATGACGGGTCCACAGGCCACGCCGCAGAGCTCGAAGAGCTGCTGGCCAGCTATTCGCAGCTGGTCACCAACCCGGCGAATGAAGCGGGCTACGAACAGCTGGCCGCCACCGGCACCGGAACGGAACTCATCGCTCAGTTGCGCAGCGAATCCGCCCGCTGCGTCGCAATCATCGAGAAGTACCGGGCGCTGCGCCTGCTGGAAGGAGGCGGCGGCGCCGAAGGCTACTTCGCCAATATTGAATCCTGCATCGCTGAGGAATTCGGAGCGGTCGCCCCGGATGCCAGCAGCACGGTGCTGCTGGTCGGCTCGGGATCCTTCCCGATGACCCTGCTGAACCTCGCCGCACGCACCGGGGCCAGCGCACGGGGCATCGACATCGACCCTGAAGCACTCGAACTGGGCCGCAAGGTCGTGGCGCAGCTCGGAGAATCCCTGGATATCGAGCTGCTCGGCGAACGGATCGAGCAGCTGGACTTCCTGGCTGAGATCACCCACATCGTTTTCAGCTCGACGGTGTCCGTGAAGTACGAGCTGCTGCACCAGCTGCATGCGCTGACCCGAGACGACGTGGTGGTGGCGATGCGCTTCGGCGACGGATTGAAATCGCTGTTCAACTACCCGCTGCAGCCGGTGGACCCGGACTTGTGGCACTGCTCGGCAATGATCCGCCAACCCGAACAGGTCTTTGACATCGCGCTGTACACCAAGACGCGCACGAGAATGGAAAGCAATTAGCCGATGGATGAACTAGGAAATATCCTCATCGCCGGAACCGGGCCGGTCGCGGTGCAAAGCGCCGTGCTGCTCGGGACGTTACCCGGAGAACGGGGCATCGCAGGACGCGACTCGCAACGCGCGAACGCCTTCTTCGACGCGCTGGACGCCACCGCCGGAACCGCGCAGAGCACGGTGCAAAACCCAGCCCACGGCGCACTGGCCGGAACCGTGCGCTTCGCGCACCGCTATCGCGGATACCAGCAGGTCGCCGGCCGGTGGGACACCCTGGTGCTGGCCGTGACCGCCGACGCCTATCTTGCCGTGCTGCGCGAGCTGGCACCCGAGGTGCTCGTCTCGCTGCGGCGCGTCGTGCTGCTCTCGCCCACGCTGGGTTCGGCCGCCTTGGTGCGTGAATTCGCTGGCGGACAGGCGGCGGACCTGGAAATCATCAGCTTCTCCAGCTATCTGGGGGACACCCGCCCGTTGGAGGGGACCGGCGGGGCGCTGGTGCTGACCGCCGGGGTCAAGGCCCGCATCTATGCCGGATCCACTGACGGGTACACCCCGGCACTGCAGGCGCTGTGCGCGATCCATGCCGCGGCGGGCACGCAAGTGCAGCTGATGGACCAGCCTCTGGAAGCCGAAGCCCGGAACATGTCCTTGTATGTTCACCCGGCCCTGTTCTTCAACGAGGTCGCGTTGCGTGCAGTCTTTGCGCCGGCGCCGCCGATCCAATACGTCTACAAGCTCTATCCTGAAGGTCCGGTCACCCCGGCGCTGATCCACGCGCTGGCACAGACCTGGCGGGAACTGACCGCGATCACCACCGCGCTGGGCGGGAAGGGCATGAACCTGTTGGCCTTCATGCTCCAGGACGGCTACCCGCTGCACCCGCAGAGCATCAGCCCGGCGCAGGCCGCCAGCTTCGAACAGCTGCCGCCCATCGAGCAGGAGTACCTGCTCTACGTGCGCTATGCATCGCTGCTGATCGACCCGTTCTCGCAGCCCGATGACCAAGGACGCTACTTCGACTTCTCGGCCATCGCCTTCCGCCCGGTCATCACAAACGAGCTGGGCCAGTGGGATGTGCCGCGGATGCCCAAGGAAGACTACTACCGCACCAAGATCATTGCCGGGCTCGCCCGGAAGCTGGCCGTGCCCTGCCCGATGATTGACTCGCTGCTGGCCGCCTACGAAACGGCTCTGGAGCAGGCTGCACACGAGCTGGCGGGCCAACGCCGCGCGCCGGCTTTTGCCGTGCAGGACTTCGCTGCGGACTTGGACATGATCAGCGCCGGCATCGGGAGCGCGGTATGAGCCAGCCAGAAGCAGAAACCATCCAAGCACTGCCCAGCGAGCGGCGGATCATCGCAGAGATCTGGCCGGCACTGCTGGCCTCCGTGCTGGGTCTGCTGCCCTTCACCGTGCTGAGCACCTTCTTGGTGCCCATCGCCGACTGGGCCGGAGCCGGCTACGCCGAAACCGGGACCCTGCGCGGGCTGGCCGGAGTCGGTGCGGTGCTCGCCGGCATCGGGCTGGCCCCGCTGATCGGACGCATTGCCCCGGGCACGGTGGCCGCCGCAGCGCTGGGGCTGATGGGCGCCGCCGCCATCGTGGGAACCTTTTCGGGTCTCGCCGCGCTGGCCATCTTCTGCCTGGCCACCGGCGTATCCAATGCGCTGCTCTACCCGGCGCTATCCACCGCGGCCGCGGATCGATTCGGCACCACCCCGGCTGCCGGCCGGGCCGCCACCTTGGTGATGACCGCCCAGACCTTGGCCTCCACGCTAGGTGCGCCGCTGCTGATCCTGCCGGCCATGTTCTGGGGCTGGCAGGGCAACCTGATCGCCATCGGCATCATCAGCATCGCGTTGATCCCGGCGGTCCTGCGCTACGGCCGCCGCGGCGCCGTGCAGGCCGATCCAGCCCAAATCGCGCCGGCTAAGCCACCGGCCCGAGCGGGATACCTGGCGGCCTTCAAGTTGCTGTCGCAGGTGCCCGGCGCCCGGGCGCTGCTCTTGGTCTCCTTCGGGAGGGCCGGAGCATTCATGGGGCATCTGGCCTTCCTGGCTCCGCTGTACGCGCACAAGTTCGCACTGGATGCCAGCTGGTTCGCCTGGGTCTGGTCGGTCAGTGGCGGAGCCTTCTTCCTCGGACACCTGCAGGCCGGACGGATGCTGAACGCCGAAGATTCCCAACGCCGCACCCGCACGGTGATGATCATCTGCTTAGCCACCGCTCTGGTGGCGCTCTTCGGCGTCTACCTGGCACCTGTACTGCCGCTGGCCGTCGCCGGTACCGCGATGCTCTCAGCCAGCCATGCGGTCGTCTCGGCCGCGGTAATGAGCCTGCTGGTGGCCCGCTGCACGCAGGTGCGCGGCACCGCGCTGAGCTTGAACGCCGCCGGGATGTCGCTGGGCTTGTTCTTAGGCACTGCGGCTTCCGGAGCGGCGATGGCCGCGGCCGGATACTTGGCCGCCGCTGCGGTACTTGGCATCTTGACCGGGATCGCGTTGCTCGCCGCATTGAACCTGCGCACCGCAACCACCGATGAAATATTGGAAGGCCAATCATGAGGCAACCAGGACCCGTACTGGAGGCGGCACCCGCCGCATTGGTGTTCTCCGCCGATGATTTGGAGCACCGCCAACGCTCCCGGCAGACCTGGTGGTGGGTCGCCGGGCTGCTGGCCGCTGTGCTGGTGTCCTTGCCGATGGCCATCGGGCTAGGGCCGGTTTCCATCGAGCCGGGCGCCGTGGTGGGCATCCTCAAATCGCAGTGGTGGGATGATCCTGCTCTGGCCTCCTGGAGCGCTTCGGATGAATCGATCGTCCTGTTGCTGCGCGTGCCCCGGGTGCTGCTGGGAGCCGCCGTCGGTGCCGGGCTGGCACTGGCCGGCGTGGCCTTGCAGGCGCTGACCCGCAACATCCTGGCTGAACCGTACCTGCTGGGCGTGACCTCCGGAGCCTCGACCCTTTCGGCGGCGTCGATTCTTTTCGGTGCCACCGCCGGGATCGGCTCGGCCTCGCTGGCCACCAGCGCCTTCGCCGGGGCCCTGATCGCCGGAATCGGCGTCTACCTGCTGGCTCGCGTCGGCAATGAAATGACCTCCACCCGGCTCGTGCTGGCCGGCGTATCCGTGGGGTACGTGCTGCACGCACTGACCTCGCTGCTGATCTTTGCTTCGGATGACCCGAATGCCGGTCGCTCGGTGCTCTTCTGGACCCTGGGCTCGCTAGCGCAGGCCACCGGGCAGTCGGTGCTGATCACCTGGGTGGTGGTGCTCGGAACCCTCGCGCTGCTGGTGTACTGGTCGCGGCCGCTGGACGCGCTGGCCATCGGCGATGGCACCGCGCAAACGCTGGGCATTTCCCCGGCCAAGCTGCGCGCCGCCGTCATGATCGTCACCGCACTGTGCGTCGGTGCCTTGGTAGCTTCCTCCGGCGGCATCGGATTCGTCGGATTGGTGATCCCGCATGTGGCCCGGCTGTGCGTAGGCTCTACCCATCGAAAGCTGCTCCCAGTGGCGGCGCTGCTCGGAGCGCTCTTCCTGGTCTGGGCAGATGTGCTGGCCCGCACCGCGCTGGCGCCGCAGGAACTGCCGTTGGGCATCGTCACCGCATTGCTCGGCGCCCCGCTGCTGTTCGTCCTCGTGCGCCGGCTGAACTCCGCCCAATGACCAACGTTTTGTGAAAGGCAGGGAAAAACCATGATTACCGCAACCGATATTTCCGTGGGGTACGGAGGCAAGCTGGTCATTGAGTCCGTGGGCCTGTCCGCTGGCCCCGGCGAGGTCGTGGGGCTGATCGGGCCCAACGGCAGCGGCAAATCCTCATTCTTGCACACGCTGTACTCGGCACTGCGCCCGCAAACCGGACAGGTCAGCCTGGACGGACAGCCGGTCAGCGCGCTGCGCGGCAACGAACTGGCGCGGCGGATCGCCGTGGTGGCGCAGGAAACCCCGACCGATCTTCCAGTCAGCGTGGCCGAGATGGTCTTGCTGGGCCGTACCCCGCACCGCACGGCGCTGGCATCCTTCACCCGCGAGGACCACCAGGCCGTCGCGGCGGCACTGAGCAGGGTCGGCGCGCGCTCGTTGGCAGATCGACGCTATTCGACCCTCTCCGGTGGCGAGAAGCAACGCGTCTTGGTGGCCCGCAGCCTGGCCCAGCAAGCCGATCACCTGCTGCTCGATGAGCCCACCAACCACTTGGATATCCGCTATCAGCACGAACTGCTGCGCATGCTCCGGAGCTTGGGAACGACCACCGTCATCGTGCTGCACGACTTGAACTTGGCCGCCCGCTACTGCACCAAACTGGTGATGCTCGATGGCGGTGGCGTCGTCGCGGCCGGCAGTGCCGAGCAGGTACTCGATCCGGATCTGTTGCTGCAGGTCTACGGAATTCACGCCGAAGCAGTCCAAGTCAATGGCACACTGCAGCTGGTCTTCAGCATGGCCGATGAGCCCTTGGCGCAACATGCCGCTAGTTGACAGCACAGGTGGTAGCCTGCCCGGTAGGCGGACTTGGCAATTGTCCTGTCTGCCGGGCCTAGCCGTAACCGTGAAAAGGAACCACCTATGATCTCTCCCGCTGCTTTTCAGGTAGACAAGCACTACGATCTGATCATCCTCGGCACCGGTTCGGGCAACTCCATCCCGGGCCCGGAATTCGATGGCAAGGCCATTGCCATCATTGAAAAGGGTACTTTCGGCGGCACCTGCCTGAACGTGGGCTGCATCCCCACCAAGATGTATGTCTACGCCGCCGATGTGGCTCTGGAAACCAAGGAATCGGCCCGGCTGGGGCTTGATGCGCAGGTGAATTCCGTGCATTGGCAGGACATTGTGCGCCGTGTCTTCGAGAAGCGCATTGATCCGATCGCCCAAGGCGGGGAAGAGTACCGCCGCGGTGAACAAACCCCGAATATCGATGTCTACGACCAGCATGCCCGCTTCGTCGCCGAGCGTACCTTGCGTACCGGGCAGGGGGAGCAGGTCGCGACCATCAGCGCCGACCAGATCGTCATTGCCGCCGGCTCCCGTCCATTCATCCCGCAGGACATCATTGACTCTAAGGTCACCTTCCACACCAATGAAGACATCATGCGTTTGGAGCGCCAGCCCGAATCCATGGTGATCGTCGGCGGGGGATACATCGCCATGGAATTCGCCCATGTCTTCGATGCCCTGGGCACCAAGGTCACCATCCTCTCGCGCTCGGAACTGCTGCGCCATCTGGATGCGGACCTGCGCGAACCGTTCAACGAACTGGCAGCGGCACGCTTTGACGTGCGGGCCGGGCGCACCATGGCCAGCGCGACCGAAGATGAGCAAGGCATCACCCTGACCCTCGATGACGGGTCCACCGTCAACGCGGAGGTATTGCTCGTGGCCACCGGCCGCATCCCGAACGGGGACCAGCTGGACTTGGACAAGGCCGGCATTGAAGCCGAAAACGGCAGTATCAGCGTCGATGAATTCGGGCGTTCCACCTCCGCTCAGGGGATCTGGGCCTTGGGCGACATCTCGTCGCCGTACATGCTCAAGCACGTGGCCAATGCGGAAATGCGCGCGGTGCGCCATAACCTGCTGCATGCTGAGGACCTGAAGAAGATGCCGCATGAACATGTGCCGGCAGCCGTCTTCACCCACCCGCAGATCGCCAACGTGGGCCTGACCGAAGAAGTAGCCCGCGAGGCTGGACACGACATCACTGTCAAGGTCCAGAAGTACGGGGACGTGGCCTACGGCTGGGCCATGGAGGATTCCACCGGGATCGCCAAGCTCATTGCCGATAGGCAGAGCGGCAAGCTGCTCGGCGCTCACTACATGGGACCGCAGGCCTCGACCTTGATCCAGCAGATGATCACCGTCATGGCCTTCGGGCTGGATGTGCGCGAGGTGGCGACCAACCAGTACTGGATCCATCCAGCGCTTCCGGAAGTCACCGAAAACGCCCTGCTGGGCTTGGACTTCTCTTAAGGATTCAAGCTAATCCCTATGTGAAATAAGGCCAAGCCGCCGTACGCTTGAGCCATGAACGCAAAAACTGCCGCACCAGTGTCATCGATCGCTTTGCAGATCTTCTTGATCGCCGGTGCGGCAGGAGCGCTATTCGGCGTGCTCGCGTTGCTAGCGCTCTTCTGGGAAGTGGTTGCCAGCGGATTTGCCGGAGGATTCCAGCCAGGCACGGTTGCTGCAGCTTTGCAGTTCATCGCGATCGCCTGCGGCATTGGACTGGCAGTGGGGTTGCTGTGCGCTTCAGGAATGTACGTCGCCCTGGAAATCCGCGCAGTGCGCAATGAGGGTGACAGCCCAGCCCGGCAAGCAGCTTGCGCGGCACTTGGCGCAGGCATTGGCGGTCTGCTGCCAGCGTCGATTCTGATGCTGATCGGCGGTTCCGAGGGCCAGTGGGGATTGCTGAGCTTGATCGCCTTGGGATTCCTGGCTGTTTGCAGT
The DNA here is from genome assembly GCF_052114325.1 of Glutamicibacter sp. MCAF14. Classification (NCBI taxonomy): domain Bacteria; kingdom Bacillati; phylum Actinomycetota; class Actinomycetes; order Micrococcales; family Micrococcaceae; genus Glutamicibacter; species Glutamicibacter sp. MCAF14. The sequence goes on along the minus strand of NZ_JBFREO010000003.1, from coordinate 63,604 downwards.
GTTGCCGGGTACCTCATTACCGCTGGCCTGAACTGCCAGCATCAGCGATCCATGGGCTTCTGAACCGCAACCGTCTAATGATCCAAGCGCTGCACCGGATGACTTGGAAACCAAAAACGGCATCCGCGCGTACAGGACCAATGCGTTTGCCGGACTTCGACGCAACCTCTTGGATCCGGCAGTTTCAGTGCGGCCGTGCCCGTGCGATGCCAGAGTCACCGAAATCCCACAGGAGACTTGATGAGCTCGAAACGTCGATTCGCATCGGGCCCGCGCCTTGGCCGCTGATCCATGCTGATCATCAACCGCAGACGATAAGTTGATCCCCTAACTGGGTACGTGATCATTCTCTAGCCCTCGCCAAACCCTGAGCAGACGTGTAAATTCGGGGTGCATCAAGCTAATGGCGATACCCTTGGAGTATGGCCCCACGTACCCAGTCTCAGGGGGCGAAGAAGCCCACGACGCGCAAACCCAAGGCGTCCAGCTCTTCGTCCTCCAAGAAAACGCCCGAGAACCCGGAAGCGGAACTCGCCCTGCCGTTGCGCGCTATACGCAGCGTGTGGATGGGCGTTGCCCGGATCTTCGGCGGAGCATTCCGCCGAATCGGCGGAACCGTCAAGCCTGATTTCGAAGTCCGCCGCGACGGCACCGGACTCTTCCTCGCGCTGATCTCCATCACCGTGGCGATTATCGAGTGGTGGGGCCTGCGCGAAGCAGGATGGTTCGGCGTTGGCGTGCACGCCGTTGCCGGCGGCACCCTTGGCTTCATGGCCGTGCTGCTGCCGATCATCTTGTTCATCGGTGCGTTCCGGCTCTTCCGCTACCCGGAAGAAGTCACCTCCAACAACCGCATTGGCATCGGGCTGCTGATCATGACGCTCTCCGGTTCTTCCATTGCCTCGCTGGCCAATGGATCTCCTGCGGTTTCCGATGAGTTCGAGACGCTCTGGAATGCCGGCGGCATGGCCGGTTCCATCCTGGGCACCCCGTTGGGCCTGCTGATCTCGGTTCCCGGGGCCATGGCTGTGTTCATTTTCCTGGTCTTCATGTCGATCCTGATCGTCACCGCGACGCCGTTCACCCAGATCCCTTCTCGCTTGCGTGCTGGCTACAACCGGTTGCTGGGACAGGATCCCGATGCGCCGCGTGCCAGCAGTGCACGTTCCACCATGGAACTTGATCCGACGCGCGAAGATCATGACCAGTCCTACCTCTACCCGGAGGAGGACGCTCCCGCGCCCGCACCGAAAAAGAAGAAGCCCGGCTTCTTCGAACGCCGTGCAGCAGCGGCCCGCCAGGTCACCGAGGTCTACGACGTGGATGGCACAGAAACCTCCGAACGTCCTGGCGACGTCGCCTACGACACCGCGGTCATCGACCCGAACGAACCTTCCACCGACGCGCTGCCGGCCATCAACCGCAATTCGGGCAAGATTTTCGACGCCGATGAGGCAGCCACCCAGGCCATTGCCCGCCCTGACTTCACCGAGGAGTCCAGCAGCTCGCAGGATGACTCGGCCACCGTTGCCATTCCGAAGCCTTCAGGACCGCCACCGGGGGTCAAGCGCCCCACCAAGGCTGAAGCTGAAATGGCCGAGATCATGGCCAACATCGGTTTGCAGTCCGAACCGGAGGCCACTACCTCCGCCATGGACCAGGTCTCCTCGCGTGCCGCCGGGCTCTCCGCCTCCCCGCAGGCGCCAATTCCGGCCCGCAGCGAACAGCTGCAGCTCTCCGGGGACGTCACCTACACCCTGCCAGAAGAGCACTTCCTTCCTGCCGGCCCTCCGGCCAAGGAAGCTTCCGAAGCCAACCAGGTAGTGGTAGATGCGCTGACCAACACCTTGCAGCAGTTCAAGGTCGATGCCCAGGTCACCGGATTCTCCCGCGGCCCAACGGTGACCCGCTACGAGATCGAGCTGTCCCCGGGCACCAAGGTGGAGAAGGTCACCGCGCTGTCCAAGAACATCTCCTACGCCGTAGCTTCCTCGGATGTGCGCATCCTTTCGCCAATCCCCGGCAAGTCCGCCATCGGCATCGAAATCCCGAATACGGATAAGGAAGTCGTCGCCCTGGGCGACGTGCTGCGCAGCTCCAACGCCCGCAAGTCCGAGCACCCGATGGTCATGGGCGTGGGCAAGGACGTGGAAGGCGGCTTCGTTGTCGCCAATCTGGCCAAGATGCCGCACCTGCTGGTGGCAGGCGCCACCGGCGCCGGCAAGTCCTCGTTCGTGAACTCGATGATCACCTCGATCCTGATGCGCTCCACCCCGGATGAAGTGCGCATGGTCATGGTCGACCCCAAGCGCGTGGAGCTCACCGCCTACGAGGGCGTGCCGCACCTGATTACCCCGATCATCACCAACCCGAAGAAGGCCGCCGAAGCGCTGGGCTGGGTAGTGCGCGAAATGGACACCCGCTACGACGATCTGGCGAACTTCGGCTTCAAGCACATCGACGACTTCAACAAGGCGGTCAAGGCCGGCAAGGTGCACCCTCCCGAGGGATCCAAGCGGGTGCTCAAGCCCTACCCGTACCTGCTGGTCATCGTCGATGAGCTCGCCGACCTGATGATGGTCGCCCCGCGCGACGTCGAGGAGTCGATTGTGCGCATCACCCAGCTGGCCCGTGCCGCCGGCATCCACCTGGTGCTGGCCACCCAGCGCCCGTCGGTGGACGTGGTCACCGGATTGATCAAGGCCAACGTGCCTTCGCGCATGGCCTTCGCGACCTCTTCGGTCACCGACTCCCGTGTGGTGCTGGACCAGCCAGGAGCCGAAAAGCTGCTGGGCCAGGGTGACGCCCTGTTCCTGCCGATGGGCACTTCCAAGCCGATGCGCGTGCAGGGCGCCTGGGTGACCGAATCCGAGATCCATCGGGTGGTCGAGCACGTCAAGAGCCAGCTGGCTCCTGAATACCGCGACGACGTCATTCCGGCCGCCGAGAAGAAGAAGCAGATCGACGAGGATATCGGAGACGATCTGGATCTGCTGCTGCAGGCGACCGAGCTCGTGGTCACCAGCCAATTCGGTTCCACCTCGATGCTGCAGCGCAAGCTGCGCGTAGGCTTCGCCAAGGCTGGACGCCTGATGGACCTGATGGAATCGCGCGGCGTGGTCGGTCCTTCCGAGGGCTCCAAGGCCCGAGATGTGCTGATCCAGCCCGATGAGCTGCCGATGGTGCTGGCCGCCATGCGCGGCGATGACCCCTCAACCACTGCGCCATCGGCCACCGAGGCGGCACTGGTCCAAGAGGCCAACGTGAACCACGCTGAGCCGGTCACTGAGTATGCCGAGGACCTGGTTGCCAAGGATCTGGACGATCGCCCGCAAGCCGTTGACTACTTTGATGGCTCCGACGAACCCGGCGAAGACGCCTGGGACCTGACAGGAAGAAACTGATACCCATGAGCGAGCAAGCAGGCAGCAGTGCCCAGCAGCCGGTACCGACGCTGAATATCGCCAACGTGCTCACTACCATCCGCATCATCATGGTGCCGTTCGTCGTGTGGGCCCTGATGGCTGATAACCATGAGCAGGGACTGTGGCGCTGGGTCGCACTGGCCCTGTTCGTGGTTGCCATGTACACCGACAAGCTGGACGGGGATCTGGCCCGCAGCCGCGGACTGATCACCAACTTCGGCAAGATCGCGGACCCGATCGCCGACAAGCTGCTCACCGGTGCCGCCTTGGTGTGCTTCTCTATCCTGGCCGAGCTGCCATGGTGGGTCACCATTGTGATCCTGGTACGCGAATGGGGTATCACCTTGCTGCGCTTGGTGGTCATCCGCTACGGCGTGATTGCCGCGAATATGGGCGGGAAGATCAAGACCGTGATGCAGGCGGTAGTGATCGGCCTGTACCTGCTGCCGTACACCCACACCATTGAATGGCTGGGCACAGTGGCCTGGTACCTGATGCTGCTGACTCTGGCAGTCACCGTGGTGACGGGGCTGGAATACCTGGTCAAGGCAGGCCAGCTGGTGGCCACTGCCAAGAAACAGAAGTAGGATCAGCGCCATGAAGCCCAAAGCACCTGAGGTGATCGCCAAAGCCATTGACAGCGCAGTGCAGTTGGCTACCGCTGAGTCACTGACTGCTGGCATGATCGCCGCGCGCCTGGCTGAGGTGCCAGGGGCTTCAGCGGTGCTGCGCGGGGGAGTAGTCAGCTATTCCTCTGAGGTCAAGGCATCCTTGCTGGGTGTCGATGCTCAACTGCTTGAAGCTCATGGCTCGGTGGATCCGGAAGTTGCCCGGCAAATGGCCGTAGGCGCACAACGTGCCTGCGGAGCAGAAGCAGCGGTTTCTGCCACCGGCGTCGCTGGACCTGAACCACATGACGGCAAGGCCGTGGGGACCGTGTATATTGGGTGGGCCATGGGCACTGAGTCCGGATCCGAGGTCCACCATTTTGTGGGAGACCGAGCGCAGATTCGTGAACAGAGCACCCAGGCAGCACTTCACCAGTTCATTGCCATCTTGGATAAAGCTTCTTCACAGTAAGACGCGAAATACTCTTTTTCCCGAGATGTTACGCAAAAATCACCTCCAATGTGGCGTAGGTCGCAATTATGTGATTAGGGTGAATGCACGGGAACAAATTCGTATGACCCGTCGTTGTACGAACTGTAGGGCCGCAAGGATGGCCCCCGTATTTGATTAGATCTTCGAGATGGACCTAGGAGCAGAGGCTAAATTCATGGTCAAGCAACCCGTAACTGTCAATGGTGTCGTCCGTTGGCGCGATATGGGAGAAGCCCATATGGTCCAGCCCGAGAAGGAGGAGCACAAAATGGTAGTACTCCGTCATGAAATCGGCGACGTCCTGCGTGACGTCCGCCAGCGCCAGGGCCGCACCCTGCGCGAGGTTTCGCATAGTGCACGAGTCTCCCTCGGATACCTGTCCGAGGTTGAGCGCGGTCAGAAGGAAGCCTCTTCTGAGCTGCTCTCTTCGATCTGCGTCGCACTGGAAATCCCACTATCTGTGATGCTCCGCGAAGTATCCGAGCGCGTTGCGCTGGCCGAAGGCATCGCAATCCCGGATACCGTACCAACGGATATGGCCAACGAGTTCGCGGCTAAGGGCAGTAACAAGCCGCTGGCTTCGGTCTAACGCCAAATTTTCAAGGCTACCGCTACTCAGTAATCGAGACTGCCGGCGGCCGAGCAAGGAGCCTACGCGAAATGCGTGGGCTCCTTGCCTATGCGTGGGAGAATAACTAGGTGAAAAACAGCGATTTCTGGCGCAACATGGAAAACGAGTTTGGCTCGAGGTACTCCCACGTGCTGGCCGACTCCATGTCCCTAACCGAACTTGATAGCCTCACCGCAGCCGAAGCGCTGAATAAGGGCGTCAAGCCGAAAATGATCTGGGAAGCCATCTGCCGGGCACAAGATGTTCCGGCTGAACGCTGGCTCGGCGTAGATATCGAGCCAAAGGACTCCTGAATATCCCGTTCGAAAACAACGACTTCGAATCTTCGAACACGCCGTGTTGAATTTCGAACATCTGTTCGGATAGGGTTATCCTAGAAACGGCGCAGGAAACTGCGACGAAAACTTAAGCACTGAGATTGTCCACACTTGAGGGCTATCGGAGTCCAAAGTGTCGGTGGACGAGCATACTGTCTATTGCAGGACAAAATTCATGAGCAAGTACGTAGCAGGCTTGCAAGAGCAAAGGTGAACCATGGCAGCAAAAAATGATCGGGAAAAGGCGCTAGAGGCTGTCCTTGGCCAAATCGACAAGGCCTACGGCAAGGGCTCGGTCATGCGCCTGGGCGATGAAACCCGCGCACCCATTGAAGTAATTCCTACCGGCTCGGTCGCCTTGGATGTCGCACTTGGCATTGGCGGACTGCCACGCGGCCGCGTGGTGGAGATCTACGGTCCTGAATCATCGGGTAAAACCACTGTGGCCCTGCACGCTGTTGCCAGCGCACAGAAGGCTGGCGGCGTCGCAGCGTTCATCGATGCTGAGCACGCATTGGATCCGGAATATGCGAAGAAGCTGGGCGTCGACACCGATGCACTGCTGGTCTCCCAGCCAGATACCGGTGAGCAGGCGCTGGAAATCATGGATATGCTCGTGGGCTCCGGCGCACTGGACATCATCGTCATCGACTCCGTGGCGGCTTTGGTTCCACGTGCCGAAATCGAAGGCGAGATGGGCGACAGCCACGTTGGCCTTCAGGCCCGACTGATGTCCCAGGCCCTGCGTAAGATTACCGGTCGCCTCTCCGCCTCGAAGACCACCGCGATCTTCATCAACCAGCTGCGTGAAAAGATCGGTGTCTTCTTCGGCAGCCCGGAAACCACCACCGGTGGCAAGGCGCTGAAGTTCTACGCTTCGGTACGTATTGATATTCGACGCATCGAGACCTTGAAAGAGGGCACCAACGCGGTCGGTAACCGTACCCGCTGCAAGATTGTCAAGAACAAGATGGCCCCGCCATTCAAGCAGGCTGAATTCGATATCCTTTACGGCCACGGTATTTCTCGTGAAGGTTCGCTCATCGACATGGGTGTTGAGCACAACCTGGTCAAGAAGTCCGGCGCTTGGTTCACCTACGACGGAGACCAGCTGGGCCAGGGCAAGGAAAACGCCCGCCGCTTCCTGCGCGATAACCCGGACCTGGCCAATGAGCTCGAACGCCAGATCCTGCAGAAGCTTGGCGTTATGCCAATGGAAGAGGTTGAAGAAGACGAAACAGAACTGCGAGTCGTCGAGGGCGATAAGTAGTGGCCTCAGGCTTTCAACGACGTAGCGTCCGCCCCGGAAAAAAATCCGGGGCGGACGCTACGTCCGTTTCCAAAGAGTTCCAGGGCGATCTGGACGATATGCCAGACTGGGCCAAACCCAGCCCGGAAGAATTGGAAAAGCAAGCGGCTGAAGAAGCAACCAGGCAAGAACGTGCTGCGGCACGCGCCGCTGCCCCAAGCATGCCAGCGGGCAGTACCTCACGCACCATTGCCAGCCTCGCGAATGAATCCAAAGCGCCGGACAGCATTGAAGAGCTGCGAGCTGCTATGGAGCAGATTGTTGCGGCTCCGGCCGTAGCTCAGCCTTCGAAGAAAGAACGGCGTGAAGCGCGCCAAGCACGGCAAGTGGCGCGCGAAGCGGGGGAGCCTGAGCAGCTCAGCGATGATCAATGGCGTGAAAAAGCGCGGAGCATTTTGCTGCGCCAGCTCACGGCCAGTGATAAGACGGCCAAACAGCTCAAGGACAAGCTCCTTGAAAAGGAATGCCCTGAAGACATAGCCGATGAAGTCATTGACCGTTATGTCGAGATTAATCTCGTTGATGATCAACGCTTTGCCAAGTCCTGGGTAGTTGCCCGTGCTCGCTCACGTGGACTGGCCCGCGGCGCAATCAAGCACGAGCTGCGTTCCAAAGGCATTGATGACGAATCGGCTGCCGAAGCACTTGAGCAAATAGACGATGAATCCGAGGAGCAACGAGCCCGTGAACTTGTGCGGGCAAAGCTGCGTCCAGAATCAATGGGAGCAGATCGCGACAGGGCATTGCGCCGACTCGTCGGGATGCTGGGCCGCAAGGGTTACCACGGCGGAATGGCCTTTAAAGTTGCGCGCGAGGAATGGGAAGAGCGATTCGGCAATCGCTACTGATTGCGCTTTGATTTTCGAATTCGTTCCTTGCCGCGGCGGTCAAGCCAATCATCCAGGCTCTGATAGCCCCACAAATACAGGGCGCCGAAGCCGGCGAGCACTGAGCCAACACCGATGTTGAACAGCAACTCATCGATTTTGTAGTCAATTGGTGGAATGAGGCGGATGCTGATTGGGACAGCGAAGAGGAATAGCACGGACAAACTGGCCATCCACCAATGGAAAACCTTCATGCCATGGCTCAAAGGCAGCGCATGGTTCTTCTTGGGTTCCGATGGCGGCAGTTGCGAATGGTTTTCCACGAGGATCCCTCTGATAGGACGAAATAGCTAGCCGATAGTCTAATTCCATGCTAACCCTCGGGCACGCATGTAGCGAAGCCGACCGCTTGCCGGACTTCGCGCCCAGTGGAGTGCAGTAATTCACCCTAGGGTCACCTATATTTCAGCAGTACACGATATTCGGTAATCTTGAAGGGTGACTGAGCTAGAACCCCTGAGCAGAATCGGCAGTGAAGACCATCCCCGTACCTATGAAGTACGTACCTTCGGCTGCCAAATGAACGTCCATGACTCCGAACGCCTCTCCGGACTCCTCGAAAATGCAGGACTATCCCGCAAACCCGAAGAGCAGGCCGAAGAAGTAGCTGACGTTGTCGTCTTCAACACCTGCGCCGTGCGCGAAAACGCGGACAACAAACTTTATGGGCATCTTGGCCTGCTGAAGAATCTCAAGGCCGAACGTCCAGGGATGCAGATTGCAGTAGGCGGCTGCCTAGCTCAGAAGGACCGCGATACCATCGTCAAAAAAGCTCCATGGGTAGACGTGGTATTCGGTACGCACAATATCGGCTCATTGCCTGCGCTGCTGGATCGTGCGACCCACAACAAGAAAGCACAGCTGGAGATCCTTGAATCTTTGGATGTCTTCCCCTCGACCTTGCCTACCCGCCGCGAAGCGGTGTACGCAGGTTGGGTTTCGATCTCCGTGGGCTGCAACAATACCTGCACCTTCTGCATCGTGCCTTCGCTGCGCGGCAAGGAACGCGACCGCCGACCAGGCGAAATTCTCGCCGAGATCCAAGCACTGGTTGAGGACGGCGCCATTGAAGTAACCCTGCTGGGTCAAAACGTAAACTCCTACGGAGTGGAATTCGGAGACCGGTTGGCCTTCGGCAAGCTGCTGCGCGCCTGCGGTGAAATCGAGGGACTGGAACGCGTGCGATTCACCAGTCCGCATCCGGCTGCGTTCACCGATGACGTCATTGAGGCCATGGCCGAAACACCTAATGTCATGCCGCAGCTGCACATGCCCCTGCAGTCCGGCTCGGACAAGGTCCTCAAGGACATGCGCCGTTCCTACCGTTCGAAGAAGTTCCTTGGCATTTTGGATAAGGTCAGGGAACGCATCCCGCATGCAGCAATCACCACCGACATCATTGTCGGCTTCCCTGGTGAAACTGAGGAAGACTTCCAAGCGACGCTCGACGTAGTTGAAGCATCGCGATTCTCCTCCGCATTCACCTTCCAATATTCCAAGCGACCTGGCACTCCGGCTGCTGAATTGAAAGAGCAGCTTCCCAAAGCCGTGGTTCAGGAACGCTATGAGCGTTTGACGCAGCTCCAAGACCGCATCGCCAAGGAAGAGAATGCAAAGCAGCTGGGCAGGACGGTAGAAGTCATGGTCACCGAGCAGACCGGCCGTAAATCTGCCGAAACCCACCGTTTGACCGGACGCGCACAGGACCAGCGCCTGGTGCACTTCTCCGTACCAGACGGCGCTGAAACACCGCGTCCAGGCGATCTTGCGACCCTTCCTATTACCGAAGTGGCAGCATTCCACTTGATCTCTGATCCATCCGCTAGCCAGTATTCCTTGCGCCGCTCACGCGCTGGGGATGCATGGGACCGCGCCCAAGCCGAAAGCTGTGGTGTGCCGAGTCCCGGTGCAGCCTCCTCCACCGGCGCTACGAATTTGGGCATGCCAACTTTGAAGGTGCGCAGCTAAGTACATGACCAATTCGAACCTGCCGGTAATTGCCGTCGTTGGCCCCACCGGGACCGGCAAGTCAGATTTAGCGATTTCTCTGGCCCAAGAACTGGGTGGAGAAATCGTCAATTCTGATGCACTGCAGTTCTACCGCGGCATGGACATCGGCACCGCCAAGCTGCCGATCAACGAACGCGGTGGAATCGCACACCATCTGCTGGACACCATGTCGATCCGCGAGGAAGCCTCAGTTGCTGCTTTCCAAGCGCAAGCGCGAGAGCAATTCGCTCAAATACGTGCCCGCGGCAAGGTCCCGGTGATGGTCGGCGGTTCGGGACTGTACGTGCGTGCGGCGTTGGACGTCATTGACTTCCCACCCACAGACCCGGATACCAGGCGCAGGCTGGAAGCAGAAGTTGAGGCTGAAGGCGATGGGAACTTGCGTCGCCGGCTAGCTGAAGTGGATCCGGTATCGGCCGGACGCAATCTGGATCTGCGCCGAGCCATCAGGGCCTTGGAAGTCTATGAGATCTCGGGGCGGGCTTTCAGTTCTTTCATGCCCCAACGCGAGTACTTTGCACCAGCCATCCAAATTGGTTTGAACTATGAACGCCAAGCCTTGCATGCGGCCTTGGAAAATCGTGTGCACAAAATGGATTCCATGGGATTGGCCGAAGAAGTTGCCGGATTGCTTGAGCAGGGATTGCGCGAAGGCAAAACCGCTTCACGCGCCATTGGGTACCAGCAGTACATCGACTATTTGGATTCCCAAATCACCAGGACAGAAGCCATCGAGCAAACGGTCATTGCGACTCGGAAATTCGCCCGGCGGCAGATCACCTGGTTCAACGCAGATGCGCGGGTCAGCTGGTTGGATCCGACCGAACCAGATCTGCTGGAAAAAGCACTAAAGATTGTTGGCTAGCTAACGTAAGTACGAAAACTCTAGGAGCATTGATGTACCGCACCGAATTAGGACAGCTGGCTGGACAACGTTTTGCCAAAGGCCATGCCACCGGCAATGACTTCGTACTGGTTGCAGACCCCGAAGCCAAGCTCGAGCTCAGCCCGGAACAGGTAGCGGCCGTGTGCCACCGCCGCTTCGGCATTGGGGCAGACGGGCTGATCCGCGCCGTGCCAACCTCCCTCGTCCCAGGATATGAAGAACAGTTCCTCGATAATCCCAAGGCCTACTGGTTCATGGATTACCGGAACAACGACGGTTCCATCGCCGAAATGTGCGGCAATGGTGTGCGCGCCTTCGCGCACTACCTGATCGCCGAAGGTCTGATCAGCCTGCAGGTTGGGCAAAGCTTCCAGATCGGCAGCCGTGCAGGAGTCAAGGAAATTACCCGGCTCGCCGATGGCTATGCGGTGAATCTGGGTCCTTGGGGATTGATCTTCGAGCAGGAAGCGACCGAAAAGTCAATTGACTCCATGGTCAAGCCACGTGGATGGGAGCAGGCGCTGCCTGCTTTGAGCATCACTATGGGAAACCCCCATACCGTCGTGGCCCTGCCCGATGCCCAAATGCTCGAAGAGCTGGACCTCTTCCAAGCACCAGAGGTCTCTCCGGTTCCGGTCAACGGCACCAACGTGGAATTCGTAGTTCCATCCGAGCCGCTCATTGAAGAAGACGGAGTGGCCCAAGTGCAGATGCGTGTTTACGAGCGCGGGGTAGGGGAGACCCTTTCCTGCGGTACCGGAGCATGCGCAGCAGCTGCTGCCGTACGATACTGGGCTCGCAGCACCGCACTGATCAATCAGTGGGCTGTCTCAGTGCCAGGCGGTGTCGTGGGAGTTGAATTCCGCAGCAATGATGCTGGTGGCGAAGACACGATCCTCAGCGGGCCGGCGGATCTGGTTGCCCGCGGAGTCATCGGGGCGGAGTAGCTTTTTCGCAGCACGCAAGCGAATGACGCCAAACACAGCGTTTCTAAACACGCGTGGCGGAGCGCCAGCGATCTGGTGCTCCGCCACGCGAATTTTTTTAGCGTTAAACCCATCCACGCTGCTGGCATGCTTGATGCTGCGGCACGGGCGCGATGATCGGTTGGCCCCGCCGTGATGATCGGGAACCGCTGCTCTTGCCCCGCGAACCTGTCCACGGGGCATGGCTCGATGGTTCGAGGATACGAACTGCCTGGAGTCCAAGCTCGTGGCCAAGAAGATTCTGCTGGCCCTAGTCCTTGGACCTAGGCAGGGCGGGAGACTTTCAAAACCCGGAACGCCTTGGAAGTTGCCTCGCGGGTGACCTTCCAATCGGAAGGAAGCTGAGCTACCAGCCACTTCTGCAACGAATCACTGCCCAGATTCTTCTGGACCACCATCCACGCTTCGCCACCTGGTGCCAATCGAGGCAGCCACAGCATCAGCAGCTCATGCAGGGCATCCTTGCCGATGCGAATCGGCGGGTTGGACCAGATGGTGTCGAACTGCAGGCTTGGATCTATGGAATCCGGGGTGCCCACGACAACGTTCGACAAGCCGAACGCCGCAGCATTCAGCCGAGCAAGGTCGATGGAACGTTCATTGACGTCAACGCCGTAGACCTCGGAATCGGGGGACTGCTCGGCAGCAGTCAAGGTAATAGGTCCCCAGCCGCATCCGATATCCAGGATGCGTCCGTGAGGGGTCGGCACGTACTGCAGCAGTACCGCAGTGCCCTTGTCCAACCCGGCAGGGGAGAAAATTCCCGAAGCAGTCTGTACTTTGCGCAGCGAGCCATTGAGCTCAACTTCGATGGTGCGACGTTCGTCTGCTGAGGCCGGGCTGGCGGTGAAGTAGTGATCCGAGGTCATAGGCAAAGTTTATCGCCCAGTTCGGATACCCCAAAGAACAGCGCCGGCAACGTGAGCAAAGCAATATGGGCACCAAGCCGGTTCACTGATAGAGTTTTCTCCATGACTTTCATTTTCGTCTAATACGTAACCCTCTTGGTTACCTCCGATCCGCGCAGCCGGCGGCACTGTTTTTGTGCGCCCACCTGCATGCTTCGGCAGACGGCAAGGTCATTTTCTTTTCTTCGCGGGTCTTCTTTCCAGTACCTCGCATTCGCCTTTGCTTACCGGTAACCATGCATTCACCTGTCTGCTCATAGACCTTTACTCCTTGCAAAGGACCACGAATGTTTGATGAACCATCCGAAACTGAACGCGCCACGTCGCAAAGTGGGGCCCACCGGCACTATTCTGGAAAGCGAAGTACTTCTAAGGAGACCATGACTAACTCCGAGTCACACGAACACGATTCGGCATCGATGGACGATGCCCAGATTCAGGCCGCCATCGATCGAATTCTCGAAGCCGATGATGCGCAGAGCCCGCAGATCCAGCACTTCGGTGAAGAAGAGAGCTCAATCTTCGCCGGCCAAGCTACGGCACTGAACCGTTTTTCCTCCGGCCTGTCGCACTTTGACGGGGACCAGGAAGACCTGGATGATCGCCGCGCCCTGCGCCGCGTCGCAGGCCTGTCCACCGAGTTGGAAGACGTCACCGAAGTCGAATACCGCCAGCTTCGCCTTGAGCGCGTCGTGCTGGCCGGGATCTGGAGCGAAGGAACTGTCACCGACGCCGAGAACTCCTTGCGTGAGCTCGCCGCTTTGGCAGAGACCGCTGGCTCCGAAGTTCTAGACGGACTGGTTCAGCGTCGCAGCAAGCCAGACCCATCGACCTTCCTGGGCTCGGGCAAGGCCGAAGAGCTGCGCGCAATCGTCGCCTCATCCGGTGCCGATACCGTGGTTGTCGATGCAGAATTGGCTCCTTCGCAGCGCCGTGCCTTGGAAGATATCGTCAAGGTCAAAGTCATCGACCGCACCAGCCTGATCCTGGACATCTTTGCCCAGCACGCCCAGTCGCGTGAAGGCAAGGCCCAGGTTGAACTGGCCCAGCTCGAATACCTGCTGCCACGCCTGCGTGGCTGGGGTGAATCGATGTCCCGCCAGGCCGGTGGCCGAGTGGGTGCCGCCGGTGGCGGCATCGGTTCGCGCGGGCCGGGTGAAACCAAGATTGAAATGGACCGCCGTCGCATTCGCGACCGCATGGCCAAGCTGCGCCGCGAGATCAAGGCCATGAAGCCTGCACGCGAAGCCAAGCGCGCCAATCGAAAGCGCAATGCGGTTCCAGCGGTAGCCATTGCCGGCTACACCAACGCTGGCAAGTCTTCGCTGCTGAACCGGCTGACCAACGCCGGGGTGCTGGTGGAGAACGCGTTGTTCGCCACCCTTGATCCAACCGTTCGCCAGTCCGCGACCGAGGACGGATTGACCTACACCCTGGCCGACACCGTTGGATTCGTATCCAACTTGCCGACTCAGTTGGTGGAAGCCTTCCGCTCCACCCTGGAGGAAATCGCCGATTCGGATTTGATCTTGCACGTCGTAGACGGGTCCCACCCGGACCCTGAAGGGCAGATTCAAGCAGTACGCACTGTGCTGGGCGAAGTCGACGCGTTGAACATCCCCGAGATCATCGTGGTGAACAAGGCTGACGTGGCTGATCCGTTTGTCATCGAACGCATCCGCAACCGGGAGTCGAACACCGCCGTCGTTTCTGCGCACACCGGTGAAGGCATCGAAGAGCTGCTGGAAAAGATCAGCTCCTCGATTCCACGACCAGGCATCCAGCTTGAGGTGCTCATTCCCTATAACCGTGGGGATTTGATCGCCAAGCTGCATCAGAGTGAATCTGAGATCTTGGAAAGCGAACATCTGGAGAACGGCACCCGACTGATCGTCAAGGTGCGAGATTCCTTTGCTGCAGAGTTGGAGACTTTCAACCTTCATGGATAAGCAAGAGCAGGCCCTGGGACTTCTAGAGGCCGCGGTCACTTCCATGGGCGGTGCCATGCGCACCGGCCAGCAGGAAATGGTCAAGCACGTTGTCAGCGCGTTGGAAGACGAGAAGCATCTGCTGGTGCAGGCCGGTACCGGAACAGGTAAGTCGATGGGCTACCTGATTCCGGCACTGGCTCATGCGCAGACCAGCGCCAAGCCAGTGATTGTCTCCACCGCGACGTTGGCGCTGCAATCGCAGATTGTTGGCCGTGACGTACCGCGATTGCTTGAATCGCTCAAGGGCAAGCTCTCGCGCCCAATGGATGTGGCCCTGCTCAAGGGCCGCTCCAATTACCTGTGCCAGTATAAGCTCGGTGGCGGGTACCCGGATGACGAGGGCACCTTGTTCTCCATGGATGAGCCAGCAGTACCTGCTGGCACCACCTACTCTCCACTGGCCAGCGAAGTGATGAAACTTCGCGAATGGGCTGAAGAGACCGAAACCGGTGACCGCGATGAGCTGGTGCCCGGCGTCAGCGACAAGGCTTGGAAACAGGTCTCGGTCTCGGCCATGGAATGCCTCGGCTCGCAGAAGTGCCCGATGGCCGGCGAGTGCTTCTCGGAAATGGCGCGCGCTCGCGCGGCCGAATCCGATGTGGTGATCACCAACCATGCGCTGCTGGCAGTTTCGGCCTTTGAAGGGCTTTCGGTCCTGCCGGACTTTGAAGTCGCGATCATCGATGAGGCCCACGAACTGCAAGATCGTGTCACCAGTTCGGTTTCTGGTGCGCTTTCTTCGCGCATGGTGCTGACCGCTGCTGGTGGAGCCAAGCGCCATTGCGGTGTCAACGTCGATGAAATGGTCAAGGCCGCCAACCGTTTGGAGAAAGCGCTGACCGGCGTGCCCACAGGCTTGCTGGAACAGGGCCTGCGCGAAGATATGGGCATTGCCCTGAACGACATTGTGGAGCAGGCCCGCTTGGCGCTGGCATTGTCCAAGCCGGAAGCCAATGCGCCGGCCGATGGCGGTCGGCAGACCGCACGCTCCCAGCTGCAAGCCGTTATGGATGATGCGATTCGCATGCTCGAATGCGAAGAGCGGCGCGAGGTCCTCTACACCACCCGTCCACGCGAATTCGTCGAAGGCCGAGGCTACGTCGAGGCTGATGAAACTCAGCCGGCCACCTTGAACGTGGCGCCACTGTCGGTAGCCGGCAAGTTGCGCGAAGGCCTGTTCGACGGACGCACGGTCATCTTGACCAGCGCCACGTTGGCCATCGGATCGCAGTTTGATTCAGTCGCAGGTTCCCTGGGCTTGATGGGTGCTGGCGCACCCTCTTGGACCGGCGTGGACGTGGGCAGTCCCTTCGATTACCCGAAGCAGGGCATCCTCTATGTCGCTAAGCACCTGCCGAAGCCCGGCCGTCAGCTAGCGGCCGAGACCTTGGATGAGATTGAAGACCTGATCAAGTCCTCGGGTGGCGGCGCCTTGGCGTTGTTCACTTCCAAGCGTTCTGCAGAAGAAGCAGCCAGCATCTTGCGCGAGCGCCTGGACGTCGAAATCTTGTGCCAGGGCGAAGCCAGCATGAAATCATTGGTCGAGCAATTCAGCAGCGAACGGGACACCTGCCTCTTTGGAACCATGACCCTGTGGCAGGGCGTGGACGTGCCCGGTGATTCGTGCCGCCTGGTGATCATCGACAAGATCCCTTTCCCGCGCCCCGATGATCCTATCTCCAAGGCCCGTTCTGAGGACGTAGCCAAACACGGTGGCAATGGGTTCATGCAGGTTGCCGCGACGCACGCGGCGATCCGCCTGGCCCAGGGTGCTGGGCGCTTGATCCGCTCGGTTGGGGACAAGGGCGTTGTAGCGATCCTTGATTCGCGGATGGCCACGGCACGGTACGGAAGCTTCTTGAAAGCTACCTTGCCACCGATGTGGCCAACGGTTGATAAGAAGGTCATCTCCGGTGTTCTCAAGCGTCTGAACCCGGGCGAATAACAGCCATTGCCAACATATGATTCTGAGCTGCCCCTGGATAAGGGGCAGCTCAAGTCATTTAACCGCCAGCGGCTTGAAGGTTTCCTGATGCGCTAATGTCGGCATTAGAAGCGATAATTCTTGAGTCGGAAAGGCGCCATGGATTCCATGCAGGTATTGGCACATCAAACCGCGATCGATACCCACGCTCGCTTTGGGTATCGCCTCATGGGGTTGCCTGGAACGTGGATTGGACGCAGCTACAGCACAGCGCAACGATTGCTCGATGGAAGCATGCTCAGCGACCTCAACGGGCTCTCGCATCCCTTCAGTGAATGGAACTACTGGTGGCAAGCTCATTACCTGGATGCCATCATCGATGATGGTTACGCGTACCTGAATGAAGGCAACGACAAGCTGGCTGGCGAAGCACTGGCCCTGGCCAACGCCTTATTGCGTGGCATCCACCTGCGGAACTTCGGGGTCCTGCCCAACTATTTTTTCGACGATATGGCATGGCTGGCCCTGGCCAGCGAACGCTTGGTTCGGTTCACCCATGAGGCGTCCGGTAAGAAGAACAAGCATGCACAGCTGGCAGTGCGAGTGCTGGGCAAGCAGCTTCATCAAGGCAAGGATGATGTACTGGACGGTGGCCTGTACTGGTCCAGGAAGCGGGACTTCAAAAACACGCCCGCTAACGCGCCAGCGGCATTGTTCTTCGCCCGTACTGGACAGAAGGAAATCTCGCGTGAGCTTCTGCAATGGCTGGAAGCTAAGCTGTTCAGCTCTGAACACGGACTGTACTTGGACGGACTGCGGATAAATGAACGCGGACACCGGCTGGAACCAGCGGTCTACAGTTATAACCAGGGAACCGTCCTTGGTGCATTGCTTGAGCTCGGCGAACCTGCGGACCTGGCTCATGCCCAGGTGCTGATCAAAGCGACCGCGCAGTCCCTGGCCTCGGAATCAGGGGTGCTGGCATTCAACCATGGAGGAGATGGCAACCTGTTTGCGGGGATCCTCTGCCGCTATCTGGCTCTTGCCGCCACCGATGAGCGGTTGGAGGCCTCTAGCCGAGACACCGCCAAGACGCTGGTCATGGCGACCGCGCATCATCTAAAAGACCAAGAGCCACGCCGGCTTTCAGCAGCAGTGCAGCGTTGGATGATCTTCTGCGCCGCGGCCGGCCTCGAATCAAGCACTGGGCGCTAGCGCATTAAACGAAGATTGCGCTGGTGCCAAGCACCAGCGCAATCGAGGGGCAACTATTAGAGTGAGCGCATGACGGAGACTACACGTCCCATGATGGTTGCTGCATCGCCCAAAATTGGTTCGTAGCGCGAGTTTTGCGGAAGCAACCACGTATGCCCATCGCGCTGGCGGAACGTCTTGACCGTGGCTTCTTCGTCGAGCAGTGCTGCGACGATATCCCCGTTGTCTGCCGTCTGCTGGCGACGGACAACTACCCAGTCGCCATCGCAAATCGCAGCGTCAACCATTGAATCGCCGGATACCTTGAGCATGAACAATTCGCCATGTCCAACGAGCTGACGAGGCAACGAGAAAACATCTTCGACGGATTGTTCGGCCAGGATTGGGCCACCAGCGGCAATGCGACCTACCAGCGGGACCATGGTGGTGTCAGCGGAAGTGCTCAGCTCAATGATCTTGGCGTCTTCGTTGATGACTGGCTCTGCTGGTTTCGAAGCTTCAGCAGCCTCTGAATCTTCGGCCAGCTGCAGCGGGAGCAGGATTTCCATGGCGCGCGGACGGCGTGGATCGCGACGGATGTAGCCCAGCTTTTCCAACTGGCTCAGCTGGTGAGTCACGCTCGAAAGGCTCTTGAGGCCAACTGCGTCGCCAATCTCACGCATCGATGGTGGATAGCCGTTCTTGCCGATAGACCGCTGGATCGTCTCCAGGATCTTCTTTTGGCGAATCGTCAGCGAACGTGCATTCGATCGGGGAGTGCGTTGTGAAGCTGACATGAGATTTTGCCTTCCCTAGCAAATATTCGAAAGTTCGTAAGTCCAAACTGTCGGAGCTAGATGGTGTGATGTTTTCATTGCTCGTCTACTTCGAAATCTTAGTAGATAAGCGAGCTTCTTTCAAAGATTTGTTCGAAAACTTCTGGACAAGTTCTGCAAACCTCTGTTAGAACAGATATACGAAGTTAGAACAAGTTTTCGAATCGATAGTTTCGAATACACATTCGCATCACTTGAATTTTTGAGGAGACAAAGTCATGGCAACCGTCGCACTTGACTCAAATCAGACCCAGACGCCACTAAAGATCCGCATCAACCGCCGCGGATGGGCCGTGCTGGTTGGACTGCCTATTTTTGCACTCACCGTCGCAGCAGCGTTCTTCATCGCAATGTTTTCTTCCGACGCGCATGCTGCAGCGAACACTCCGGCGGGAATCGAAACCGTGGACGTCACCGTTATTCCAGGAGATACCCTGTGGAGTCTGGCCCGGGAATACGCCACTGGCTATGACATAACCTCCGCGGTCGACCACATCGCAGAATTGAACGCGTTGAACAGCAGCGAAATCCAGATCGGCGAGACCTTGTCCATTCCGGTCCTCGCTGGCTAGCTTGCACCACCTGCCTCAGGTTTGTTACCTGCCCTCGTAGCGGATTCACCTGCAGGCACACTGCGCACGTAGACTTGATGCGTGAATGACCGCAGTGAACTTTTGAGTCAGCTGCCCTTGCGTGAGAATCTCCGCGGGCTATCCCCTTATGGCGCACCACAAATTGATGTGCCCATTCAGCTGAACGTCAACGAGAACACCCATCCGTTGCCACCAACAGTCGTAGACGCCATTTCCCAAGAAGTGGCCAAGGCTGCGGCAACGTTGAACCGCTACCCGGACCGCGAATTCACCGAACTGCGTGAATTGCTCGCCGATTACCTGGGGCATTCGCTGACCAAGGAAAATATCTGGGCTGCTAACGGCTCCAATGAAATCCTTCAGCAAATCCTGCAAGCCTTTGGCGGTCCTGGCCGTTCGCTGATGAGCTTCGCTCCTACCTACTCCATGTACCCACTGCTTGCTAGTGGAACAGACACGTCTTACATTGCCGGAACGCGCGCTGCAGATTTCACCCTGTCCGCTGAATCCGCGGCCGCACAGGTGCGCGAGCACAAGCCGAATATCGTATTTCTCTGCTCGCCCAACAACCCCACCGGCACGGCGCTTGGCCTGGACGTCATCACCGAAGTGTATGAAGCCCTGAGCGAGCATGACGGCGTGCTGATCGTCGACGAAGCCTACGCAGAGTTCTCATTGGCCAGCACCAAATCCGCACTGACCTTGCTCGATGGCCGCCAGCGTTTGATCGTCTCGCGCACCATGTCCAAAGCCTTCGGGCTGGCCGGCGCACGCGTAGGCTATTTGGCTGCAGCTCCTGAAGTTACTGACGCGATCCGGTTGGTGCGGTTGCCGTACCACCTCTCGGCAGTTACCCAAGCGACCGCCATTGCCGCGTTGAAGAACATTGAGCTGTTGCTGGCCCAAGTTGAAGACATCAAGTCGCAACGCGACCGTATTGTCACCCGACTGAAGGAACTTGGCCTCAAGCCTTCGGTCTCCGATTCCAATTTCGTGTTCTTTGGTGGTGTTGAAGATCCCCATGCTATTTGGGAAGGGCTGTTGGAAGCCGGCATCATCATCCGCGACAATGGAATCCCGGGAACCCTGCGCGTCACTGCAGGAACCGAATCCGAAACCACAGCCTTCTTAGAACGGCTTGCCGAACTGCTCGGCTCACAGAAGTAATCCAAGACAAGCGAAGGAAGACATGTCTGCCGAATTGATTGGTGCACGCCGCGCCCGCATGGAACGCGTCACCAGCGAATCGTCCGTATTCGTTGAACTGGACCTCGATGGTACCGGTGTCTCTGAGATCAGCACCTCGGTGCCGTTCTATGACCACATGCTGACTGCGCTATCCAAGCATTCGCTCATCGACCTCACCGTGCGCGCCACCGGTGATACCCATATCGATGTTCACCACACGGTTGAAGACACTGCCATCACCATTGGTGAAGTATTGCGCGTTGCACTTGGCAATAAGGCCGGCATCCGCCGCTTCGGCACCTCCTATGCGCCACTGGATGAAGCACTGTCCCGCTCGGTCGTCGACGTGTCGGGCCGCCCATACCTGGTGCACTCCGGTGAACCAGCAGGCCAGGAATATCACCTGATCGGCGGTCACTTCACTGGTTCGATGACCCGTCACGTCTTTGAAGCCATCACCTTCCACGCGCAGATCTGCGCGCACATCGAGGTGCTCTCGGGTCGCGATCCGCACCATATCGTCGAAGCGCAGTTCAAGTCCTTTGCCCGCGCCCTGCGCGAAGCAGTAGAGCGCGATGAGCGCATGGGCGACAAGATCCCATCCACGAAGGGTGCCCTGTAAGTGGAAAAGAAAACTGTAGTTGTTCTGGACTACGGCTCAGGCAACGTGCGCTCGGCCGTGCGCGCTTTGGAAGCTGCCGGTGCCGAAGTGGAATTGACCGCTGATCCAAAGAAGATTGTGGCTGCCGACGGGCTGGTCGTTCCCGGCGTGGGCGCGTACGCCTCGGTGATGGAACAGCTGACAGAAACCGGTGCGCTGCGCTGGATTGGCCGCCGTATCGCTGGCGGCTTGCCGGTACTGGGCATTTGCGTCGGCCACCAGGTCTTTTTCGAAGAAGGCGTGGAGCACGGTGTGAAAACCGAGGGCATTGGAGAATGGCCAGGCAAAGTCGAACGACTGCAGTCCGAGGTCATCCCGCACATGGGCTGGAACACCGTACGCCCTCCCGAAGGCTCCAAGCTCTTTGCTGGCATCGAAGATGAACGATTCTATTTCGTGCACTCCTACGCCGTGCTGCAGTGGGCATTCGATGTCACCCAGCCAGCGATGACCCCACCGCAGGTGACCTGGTCAACGCATGGCACGCCGTTCGTGGCAGCCGTTGAGAACGGCCCGCTTTCGGCGGTGCAGTTCCACCCTGAGAAGTCCGGCGATGCTGGAGCTCAGCTGCTTCGCAACTGGTTGGGGACGCTCTAAAGATGTGGACCCTAATTCTGGGCGTTGTCGGTGCCTTCCTCGCAGGTGGAGCGATCTCGCTTAAGAGCCAGAAAGCCCACATCTCATGGATCATCGCGTTGTGGGTGCTTGCAGGCCTGAGCCTCATCGCCGCCTGGACCTTGACCTACTAAATTCATTACTTCTTCACAAAGGACATCATGAGCGAGCAACCAATTCTCGAGCTTTTGCCTGCTGTAGATATCGCTGGCGGCCAGGCAGTACGCCTGGTTCAGGGCGAAGCCGGTTCGGAAACCGGATACGGCGATCCGCTGGAAGCGGCGCTTTCGTGGCAGAACGCCGGAGCAGAATGGCTGCATCTGGTTGACCTGGACGCGGCCTTTGACCGTGGCAGCAACGTGGACATTGTCCAGCGCATCGCCAAGGAACTGAACATCAAGGTCGAGCTCTCCGGCGGCATCCGCGACGATGCTTCTTTGGATCGGGCACTTGAATTCGGCGCAACCCGAGTCAACCTTGGTACCGCAGCACTGGAAAACCCTGAATGGACCAAGCAGGCCATTGCACGCCACGGCGACAAGATCGCGGTGGGCATGGACGTTCGCGGCACCACTTTGTCCGGCCACGGCTGGACCAAGGACGGCGGCGACCTCTGGGACGTGCTGGCACGCCTTGAAGATGCCGGCTGTGCCCGCTACGTCGTGACCGACGTGACCAAGGATGGCACCCTGCGCGGACCGAACGTTGAATTGTTGCGGGAGATCGCAACTAAGACGAGCAAGCCAATCGTTGCTTCGGGAGGCATCTCCTCGCTGGAGGACCTGCGCGTTCTGCGCGAACTCGTTCCAGAAGGCATCGAAGGTGCCATCATGGGCAAGGCCCTGTACTCGGGCCAGTTCACGCTGCAAGAAGCGTTGGATGTTGCCGGGCACCGCTAGGCTCCACGCAGTCTTTGGAAAAGGCGATTCAGAAGCTCACGCTTTTGAATCGCCTTTTCCTCTATGCGAAGCAGAATCGCCGTGCTCTGCCACCTAGGCAAATATCCTCACGCGTGAGCAGCGAATGGAAATCTGAAGTGCCGACGGCGGGGTGTCCAACCTCATGAACACAGTTTTAGAACTTCACTGCACCAACCTTGAAACCACAGATAGCATGGATCCTATGAGTACTGAGCAACCGCCATCTGCACCTAAACGCCATCTGCCGGGACATATCGTTGCCGCGCTGGCACAGGCAGGCTCTCAAACCGACTCAGCCGGTCAGGACTGGGAAGGCCGAGACCTCAGCGGCGAAGGCAACCCACTGCATAACTTCGACAAGGACGACGGCAAAGCCGACGCAAATGTCCTCGCCGCACTCACCGCCCTGCGTGAAGGCAGCGCGGGGGAGAGCGAAGTGCATAAATCACTGGCCAACGCCAGGGTTTTCGTCGCAGTGGTAGCTCAGCTCGGTGAAGAAGCCATGACGGAGCACGGTTTCGCATCCGATAAGGAAGCGGACATGGCCCTGGTGAAGATCAAGGCTCCAGATGGCCGTATGGCTCTGCCAATCTTCACCACTGTGGAACGTTTGCAGGCTTGGCATAAGGAAGCGCGGCCGGTAGCAGTGTATGCCCCACGCGCCGCGCTGTCTGCAGTGAGCGAAGAATGCCAGCTGCTAGTCCTTGATCCGGGAAGCGATTTCACATTCGTGCTGCGACGACCGGGGCTTTGGACCCTGGCCAAGCAGGTGGACTGGATTCCGAGCTATCAAAGCCAGCAGGTCGCTAGCCTGGTCCAAAATGCAATTGAGGATTTCAACCAGTTGCGGACCGTCAAGGTGGCCCCGGGCAAGGGAGTAGGCTCCCGAAGCAAGGACGGCCAGGTCGTCCTTGGGGGAGGTCCTGGCCCGGAGCTGAACCTGCAGCTTATTTTCGCTCCTGGCACGAGTCAGGACGATGCACGCGAAACTACTCGCGCACTACACGGACGATTGTCCCAAAACACCGAATTCGCTGAAGCAGTGGATTCTCTTGAACTCAGTTTGCACAGCGCGCCGAACTAAGCCGGCGGGCTCCTTGTGATTAGGTAAGGAACTTTCCGGGCATGAAAAGCTATTGGCAGATTTTGCGTCAACCGCAGATCTCATTGTTGTTGCTGATCGGCATGATTGCCCGCCTTCCGCACTCTGCATTGAGCATGCTGCTGCTCCTGCACCTGGTGAACAACCTCGACCAATCGTGGGTATCAGCTGGCCTGGTCACCGCGGTAATGACGCTGGGCATCGCCATTGGTGCTCCGTGGCGCGGTGCCCGGGTAGATATCTGGGGACTGCGTCGGGCGATGATCCCGTCGGTCATCGTGGAAACCCTCGTGTGGTGCACGGTGCCGCATGTTCCGCTGGTCTGGGTCTACCCGCTGGCGTTCATCGGCGGCCTTTTCGCTCTGCCGGTTTTCTCGGTAGTGCGTACCGCACTTGGCATCATGACTACCGGCGAGCAACGCCGTACCGCCTTTGCCTTGGATGCGACCGCCACCGAATTGGTCTTCATTGTTGGACCGGCCAGTGCAGGCATTGTGGCCACGCAGATCAGCAGCGTGATTGGCCTGAGCGTGATCGGTGTGACCTCTACGGTTGCGGGACTGGCGCTCATGATCCTCAATCCGCCCACGCGCAGTGATGACCCCAAGGCGCTTGCCACTCGGGCCAATGTCCACGAAGAACGCTTGGGCGCCGAAGCCAGCTTCATCGCCGCAGCGCCCATGGGCGTGCATGAAGTGGAGGGCGAGCTGATCGCGGCGGGCATGAAGTCTGCCCGCGCGAGAATCAAGCAGCGGGGCCGTGCTTTCAAGAATCGCTTCAACTGGGTCAGTGCTTCGGTGCTGGCGGTCTTCATCGCTTCGGCGGGAGCCGGCATGCTGTTGACCGGCACCGAGGTAGCCATTGTGGCTGAATTGGATGCCTCGCAGGAAAGCCACCAGCTGGGCCTGGTGTTCCTATTCTGGTGCGGTGCTTCGCTGATTGGCGGCTTGATCTACGGTTCGATGAAGCGGGTCATTTCACCACTGGTCCTGCTGCTGAGCATGGCAATTCTGACCATTCCGATGTACTTCGCTTGGGATACCTGGTCGTTGGCATTGTTCTCAGCCTTGCCAGGCTTCCTCTGCGCGCCAACCTTGTCGGCGGCTTCGGAATGGCTCACCGATCTCGTGGCCGAGAAGCGCCGTGGCGAGGCGATGGGCTGGTACGGCTCGGCAATGACCGCTGGTACCGCATTGGGTTCGCCGATCACCGGCATCTTCGTGGACACCTTCGGAGCCGCTCCAGCATTTATCGGGATCGGCGCCATGGCCAGCTTCGTAGTGGTGGTTGCGCTGATTGCCCAGCAGATCCGCCGACGGGTACGTCGTGCGCGGCGCCAGCGACTGGAAACTATCGCCTAGGCGCTGGCCGTATCCTTCAGCCGCGAGTACATGTACATGTCCCTGCGGGCGGCGCCTACCTGTTCCCAGCTGCGCATCAGCCCTTCGCGTTCGAAGCCGCAAGCCTCAGCGGTCCGCCAAGACCCCTCGTTCCACGGCTCAATATAGAGCTCAACCCGCTCGATTCCAGGATGTTCCAAGCCCCAGCGGGCCAGAGCTTCCAATGCGTGCTTGGCAACCGAGCGCCTGCGGTACTCCGGTGCGGTCCAGTATCCGATGCTGGCTCTCCCGTGGTTGGCATTGCGCAGCCAGAAGCCGATCTGGCCCACGGCGCGATCTGTGGTGGCTTCTGCGATGGCAAATGAGTACCCGCTGCCTTCAGCGACCCTGCGGTGCTGTCGTTCGATGAAGTCCGCGTACTCAGCTTCGGTTCCCTGAACCGGGACGGTAGTGATTTGCGTGATGTAGCTATCCGCCGATGCCTGCCGAACCGTGGGGATATCGCTGTGCTGGAACGGCCGGAGCCGGTAGGCGCCAGCATCGATCACCGGTTGTTCGAGTAGTTGCATGCTTGCAAGCTACCATGGTGATCTAAACAACAAAGGACCCGTTTCCCGAAGAAAACGAGTCCATGATGTTAATCTCTTTAAATTTAGCGATTATTACTTAGTTGACCGGTCCGGTGAACTTTTCGCCCGGACCCTTGCCTGGTGCATCCGGGATGATCGAAGCCTCACGGAAGGCCAGCTGCAAGCTGCGCAGTCCATCGCGCAACGGTGCTGCGTGCTGCGAGCCAATCTCAGGCGCACCGGCGGTGACTAGGCCTGCCAGAGCGGTGATCAGCTTGCGGGCCTCATCGAGATCCTTCAGCTCATTGGCATCTTCGCCCTCGGCGAGGCCGCACTTAACTGCGGCTGCACTCATCAGGTGGACAGCGGCCGTGGTGATGATTTCTACGGCTGCAACTTCAGCGATATCGCGCACCTGCTGATCGACAGCGTGCTGGTGCGAGTTGGTGTCTTCGTTAGTCATACTGCTAAGCTTGTCACAGACCGACTCGATGCCGGTACTTCTCACAGTTCTCCAGTTAGCCCTGGACGAGGGATTCGTACTAGTATTGAGCCATGCAAGTGGAGGCCAACTCCCACCCGCTGTCGCCGTTTCCAGGCTTCCGGGTAATTCGGCAGGATCGCAGCAATGCAATCCCCAAGCTTTGACGCAGGAATTTTCCTGAACTCAGCTGTGTCGTTCCTTTTGGCCTTCGCCTGCAATCGCAGACGGAGGCCTTCTTTGTTTGCGGTCATGGATTACGAATTTCAGGAGTGACACATCAGCGATCCACGCATTAATGAGCGCATTCGCGTGCCAGAGGTACGTCTCGTCGGCCCCAATGGTGAGCAGGTAGGCATCGTCCGTATTGAGGACGCGCTTCGCCTGGCTCTCGAGTCCGATCTGGACTTGGTCGAGGTGGCACCCAGCGCCAAGCCTCCAGTGTGCAAATTGATGGATTTCGGCAAGTACAAGTACGAAGCCGCTGTCAAGGCTCGCGAAGCTCGTAAGAACCAGACCAACACGGTCTTGAAGGAAGTTCGCTTCCGCCTGAAGATTGATACCCATGACTACGAGACCAAGGTCGGCCACGCACTGCGCTTCCTGGGCGCCGGTGACAAGGTCAAGGCCATGATCCAGTTCCGTGGTCGTGAGCAGCAGCGTCCAGAGATGGGCATTCGCTTGCTTGAAAAGTTTGCAGCAGACGTCGCCGAGGTTGGAATCATTGAGTCCAGCCCACGCATCGATGGCCGAAACATGGTCATGGTTGTTGGTCCGCTGAAGAACAAGGCAGAGGCTCGCCGCGAACAGCAGCAGAAGTCCGGTGGCCGTAACTCGGCTAAGCGAAAGATTCGCACCGACGCTCCAGCTGAGACCGAGGGCCAGAATGTCGCAGCTTCCATGGATGATGAAGCCCGCGCCAAGTTGGAGCAGGCACGTCAGGCAGCTGGAGGCGACGCCTAGCCAAGCCTGTTGGGCTTTCGAGCCCGTCACCGTTCACGGTGAAGGATCTTCCTCTTAGGAAGGTCCAACTACAAGAGAACAACAGCGGTCACCTTTATCGGGGCCCGCTTCGGATGATCCCCACCCGGTGCTTTACCGGATGGAGCACGTAAGGAGAACGGCAGCTATGCCGAAGTTCAAGACTCACAGTGGCGCCAAGAAGCGCTTCAAGCTGACCGGTAGCGGTAAGCTCGCTCGCCAGCAGGCCAACCGTCGCCACTACCTGGAGCACAAGTCCTCGCGCGTTACCCGCCGCCTGGCTTCTGACCAGATCGTTGCTAAGGCCGATGTTAAGACCATCAAGCGGATGCTGGGCCTCTAAGCTCCCCCTTTCGCAATACGGGGAAGCAATACCCCACCACCCATAGATTTCACCCATCCCGCACAATCGCGGGCACTGGGGAACTGACTTGAAGGAGTACACACGTGGCACGTGTGAAGCGGGCAGTAAACGCCCATAAGAAGCGTCGCGTCGTTCTGGAACGCGCAAAGGGCTACCGCGGTCAGCGTTCGCGCCTGTACCGTAAGGCCAAGGAGCAGCTGCTCCACTCGTTCGTTTACAGCTTCAACGACCGCCGTAAGCGCAAGGGCGACTTCCGCCGCCTGTGGATCCAGCGCATCAACGCTGCATCCCGCGCCAACGGCATGACCTACAACCGTCTGATCCAGGGCCTGAAGGCTGCTCAGATCGAGGTTGACCGTCGTATGCTCGCAGAGCTGGCTGTTTCGGACTCGAACGCTTTCGCTACCTTGGTAAAGGTTGCAAAGGACGCTCTTCCAGCTGACGTCAACGCCCCAAAGGCTGCTGCTGAGGTTGCTGCACCAAAGGCTGCTAAGGCTCCAAAGGCTGCTGCAAAGTCCGTTGAGGGCGAAGGCGTAGTCAAGGCTGTTGAAGGCGAAGCTGCACCTGAGGGCTTCGTTATCAAGGGCAACGCTGGCTCGAACAAGTACCACGTTCCAGGCTCGACCTGGTACGACCAGACTGAAGCTGAGTTCTGGTTCAACTCCATCGATGCTGCTAAGGCTGCAGGCTTCGAACCAGCTGGCGGCGAATCCCGTCAGCAGATGAAGTAAATCTTTTCTCCCTTTGAGCTAAAGCTCAGGTAGGACAGATCACACCAAAGGGTGGGTCCCGCGTACTGCGCGGACCCGCCCTTTGTGTGTTTCTACCGGTATTCTCGATATATGAGCAGTTTTCCTCCAGAAGTGATGTCCAATCCACGTGCTGAACGGGTCAAGGCCATCGCGCGTCTGGCCAAGAGCAAGGGCCGTGAAGCCACCGGCGAGTACCTCGTTGAAGGCCCGCAGGCCGTACGCGAAGCACTCAAAGCGCATCTGGAGGACGACAACCTGGTCCAGAACGTCTACGTCGTTGGCGGATTCCTTGAAAGCCACGAAGAATTCGAAACACTGCTGGAAGATGCCAAGATCCAACCGCGCATTGTCACCGGCGAAGTGCTGCACGCCATGGCGGACACCCAGACCCCGCAGGGCATCCTCGCGGTCGTCGCCATGTCCCAGCCGCAGCTGAGCGAAGTGCTGGACACCAAGCCGAAGCTGATCGCCGTGCTATGCCGCATCCAAGACCCGGGCAACGCCGGCACGATCCTGCGTGCAGCCGACGCCGCCGGAGCCGACGCGGTCATCTTGACCAAGGGCAGCGTGGATATCTACAACCCGAAGGCCGTACGCTCCACCGTCGGCTCGCTGTTCCACCTGCCAGTCCTGAACAACGTCGAATTCGACCACCTGATCGCCGCCGCGAAGACCACCGGAAGCCAGGTGCTGGCAGCCGACGGCTACGCCGCCCACAACCTGGACACCCTGCAGGATGCCGCGGTGCTGCGTGCCAACCAGCCCGGTACCGAAGCCCCCGAAGGCCAGCCGGTACTCGAAGCACCCACCCTGTGGCTGTTCGGCAATGAAGGCCAGGGCTTGGATGAGCATGAGAAGGAAGCCGCCGATTACCGGGTCGCTGTGCCGCTGTACGGTGTTGCCGAATCGCTGAACGTGGGCACCGCATCAACCGTGTGCCTGTACGCATCGGCCCGTGCCCAGCGCTAAGCGAATCGGATAGAACTGAGACTTTATGCATGCAGAACTGAAGCAAATTGTAGCTGTGGCCATCGTCGATGACCTGGCCCAGCCGACCAAACTGCTCGCCGCCCGCCGCAATCGACCAGAAGCCCTGGCCGGGCTCTGGGAATTTCCCGGTGGAAAAGTGGAACCGGGGGAGAGCGAAGTCGAGGCCGTGCGCCGGGAACTGCGCGAGGAACTGGGTGTTCAGCTGCGCTTGGGCGCGCCGATCCCCGGTCCGCATCCACAAGGCTGGCAGCTGAATGAGAAAGCGGCCATGCGCATGTGGTTCGCCCAGATCACCGACGGTGAACCAGCGACCCTGGATGGGCACGACCAGCTGTCATGGTTGGAACTCGATGACCAGGTGGGCGAGGTCGTTGACTGGATTCCCGCTGATGCTCCCATCGTGGCGGCATGCCTGGCCCAGGCACGTTCCGGGTCACAGCAGTAATCACCCGTAAGCTTATTACCACGCCATCTTCTGGCACTTTGCTTGTAGTCGATATTTTTGAGGAGCACTTTTTCGTGAAGCGATTTATGAGCGTTATCGCTCTGGCCTTCGCCGCCGTCCTAGCACTTTCTGGCTGCGTCAACATGAACGCAGAAGTCAACGTCCTGGGCAAGGACAAGGTTGCCGGGGCCATGCAGCTGACCCTGCACAAGTCGACGCTCAACGGCGTCACCTTTGAAGAAGTCCTCAACAGCCAGATCGACGTCGCGGCCATGGAAGAGCAGCTGGGGGATCAGTGGAGCTACAGCAAAGTCGACGATGGCGAAAATGTCGGCTTGCGCTTCGAAACCACCAGCCCGATGACCTACGTCCAGCTGGCAGATGCTTTCAGCCTCTTCGGCTTCGAAATCAACCTGAGCGATGACGGGAAGGAATACACCTTCTCGATGCCAGGGGACAAGGCCGCAGTGGATTCTTCGTTCACCGAAGCGAACCTGCACGTGACCTTCCCGGGCGCGGTCACCTCGCACTCCCCGGGCACCGCGCAGCACCATACCGTCACCTTCGACATGATCCAGGGTGCCGCCTCCTACCAGGCCACCGGCAAGGTCGACCACACCATGTTCTATGCCGCCGTATTCGGCGGAGCGCTGCTGGTGCTGACCTTCGTCTTCGTTGGTGCCTTCGCACCGAAAGCTTCCAAGGAAGCGCATTAATTCGTAGGATTCCTGCTTCAAGGTAAGAAGCTTCACGCTAAGGGCCCGTCATCGGTGAAACGATCACGGGCCCTTAGCCATAGAATGGAAGCAAAGTGTTCTACGCGTAAGTACAAGATAAGAGTAAGGATCGATCGATCCCATGTCTGATCAGACAACTGGACAAGCTCCCGACGGGGAGTCCAACGTTCCGCACCCGACCGATGAAGCAGGCATTGCCAATGCGGTAGATGCGGCCCTGGCCGCCATCGAAGCCGCAGGCGACCTGAACGAGCTGAAGGAAGCCCGCCTGGCGCACACCGGCGAGAAGTCCGCGCTATCCCTGGCTAACCGCCAGATCGGCAAGCTGGACAAGTCGGAAAAGGCCGTGGCCGGCAAGCTCGTGGGTTCGGCCCGCGGACGAGTCAACAAGGCCCTGGCCGCCCGCACCGTGGTGCTTGAAGAAGCTGAAGCCGCCCGCATCCTCCTAGAGGAAACCGTGGACGTGACCGCGGCAGCGCGCCGCCGCAGCGTGGGCGCCCGCCACCCGCTCTCGGTCCTGCAGGACCGCGTCGCCGACATCTTCGTCGGCATGGGTTGGGAAATCGCCGAAGGCCCGGAAGTTGAATCCGAATGGTTCAACTTCGATGCGCTGAACTTCAAGCCGGACCACCCGGCCCGCGAAATGCAGGACACCTTCTTCGTGGAACCTGCCGACGCGCACCT
Organism: Glutamicibacter sp. MCAF14; assembly: GCF_052114325.1. Taxonomy (NCBI): domain Bacteria; kingdom Bacillati; phylum Actinomycetota; class Actinomycetes; order Micrococcales; family Micrococcaceae; genus Glutamicibacter; species Glutamicibacter sp. MCAF14. The sequence goes on along the minus strand of NZ_JBFREO010000003.1, from coordinate 32,777 downwards.
GGTGCTGCGCACCCACACCTCCCCGGTACAGGTCCGCTCGATGCTCGAGCGCGAGGTGCCGGTCTACGTGCTGTGCCCAGGACGCACCTTCCGCACCGATGAACTCGATGCCACCCACACCCCGGTCTTCCACCAGTTCGAAGGCCTGGCCGTAGACAAGGGCCTGACCATGGCCGATTTGCGCGGCACCCTGGAGCACTTCGCCCGGCAGATGTTCGGCGCCGAAGCACAGATCCGCCTGCGCCCGGCCTACTTCCCATTCACCGAGCCATCGGCCGAGCTGGACATCTGGCACCCAGGTGCCAAGGGCGGCCCGCGCTGGATCGAGTGGGGCGGCTGCGGCATGATCAACCCGAACGTGCTGCGCGCTGCGGGCATTGATCCGGAGGAGTACTCCGGGTTTGCCTTCGGCATGGGCATCGAGCGCACGCTCATGTTCCGCAACGATGTGCCCGACATGCACGACATGATCGAGGGCGACATCCGTTTCAGCCAGCACTTCGGGATGGAGATCTAAGCAATGCGTATTCCACTATCTTGGCTGCGCGAGTACGCGCAGGTACCAGCCGACGCCTCGGCTGAAGACGTCATGGCAGACCTGGTCAAGGTCGGCCTCGAAGAAGAAGACGTGCACCGTCCCTCCGACGAGCTCTCCGGCCCGATCGTGGTCGGCCAGGTGCTCTCCTTGGAAAAGGAAGTCGCCTCCAACGGCAAGACCATCAACTGGTGCCAGGTCCGCGTGGTTCCAGAAGGCACCGAGCAGACCCTGACCGGCAAGGGCATCGACCCGACGGGTGTGCAGGGCATCGTGTGCGGTGCGCACAACTTCGTTGAGGGCGACAAGGTTGTTGTCACCCTGCCCGGAGCGGTGCTGCCCGGAGATTTCAAGATCTCCCCGCGCAAGACCTACGGCCACACCTCGGCCGGCATGATCGCCTCCTCCCGCGAGCTGGGCATCGGCGAAGACCACGACGGCATCATGGTGCTCTCCAACTACGGGCTGGACCCGGAGGTAGGCACCGACGTCTTCGCGCTCTTCGGACTCGATGACCAGGCTGCGGAAATCAACGTGACCCCGGACCGCGGCTACTGCTTCTCCATCCGCGGCGTAGCCCGCGAATACGCGCTGGCCACCGGTACCTCCTTCACCGATCCAGCATCGATCGTCACCGTTTCGGACGCTTCTGAAGCCGGACACGAGGTGGTCTTGGCCGACGCGGCGCCGATCTACGGCGTGCCAGGCTGCACCCGCTTCGTGACCCGCGAAGTCACCGGCATCGATCCAACCCGCCCGACCCCGCGCTGGATGGCTTCGCGCCTGCAGCTGGCAGGCATGCGCTCGATTTCGCTGGTCGTGGACATCTCCAACTACGTCATGCTCGAGCTCGGTGCCCCGCTGCACTTCTACGACGCTGACAAGCTGACCGGCGCGATCACCGTGCGCCGCGCCAACTCCGGCGAAAAGCTCACCACCTTGGACGACAAGGAACGCGAGCTGTCCGTCGAAGACCTGCTGATCACCGATGAATCCGGCGCCATCGGCATTGCCGGCGTCATGGGCGGGGCAGCCACCGAGGTATCGGATTCGACCAGCCGCGTGCTGATCGAAGCCGCGCACTTCGACACCGTGTCCATCGGCCGCTCGCGCCGCCGCCACAAGCTGCCATCCGAAGCCTCCAAGCGCTTCGAACGCGGCGTGGACCCACGCATCATGCAGATCGCCGCCCAGCGCGCGGTCAACCTGCTGGTCGAGCTGGCTGGCGGCACCGAAACCGCCAAGGCCACCGACGCCGGCGCGGTCCCTGCCGACACCCAGATCCAGCTGCCGGCAGGTTTCGCCGGTGCGCTGATCGGCGTGGACTACACCGATGAGCAGACCATCTCCGCGCTGGAAGGCATCGGCGCAGCTGTCCAGCAGAACGCCGAGGGCTTCCTGGTGACCGCGCCAAGCTGGCGCCCGGACCTGGACATCAAGGAAGACCTGGTTGAAGAAGTAGCCCGCGTTATCGGCTACGACAAGATTCCAGCCACCTTGCCGGTAGCGCCTCCGGGCCGCGGGTTGACCCGCACCCAGTCCCAGCGCCGCCGCCTGCTCCAAGGCTTGGCAGACGCCGGGCTGACCGAGGTGCTGAACTACCCGTTCGTTTCCCAGGCGCAGAACGCCACCTTCGGCGCCGCACAGGCCGGTACCGAGGTCAAGGCCGTTTCGCTGGCCAACCCGATCTCCAAGGAATTCCGCTTCCTGCGCACCTCGCTGCTGCCGGGCCTGCTGGAAACCGCTCGCCGCAACATCGGCCGTGGCTTCCGCGACCTGGCGCTGTATGAAGGCGGACTGGTCTTCCTGCCAGGGCAGCAGCTGGGCTCCTCGGTGCTTCCTCCGCTGGGCGCCAAGCCAAGCGATGAAGTACTGGCCGAACTGTTCAACGGCGTGCCGAACCAGCCATGGCACCTTGCTGCCGTGTTCACCGGCCATGAAGCATCGGCTTCCGCCGGCTTCGCACCGCGTGCCTGGGACTGGGCCGACGCACTGGATGCCGCGCACACCGTGGCGGATATCCTCGGCGTTGAGCTGGATGTTGCCCAGGGCAGCCACCAGGCCTTCCACCCGGGCCGCGTGGCAGCGCTGAAGCTCGCCGGCGAGGTTGTTGGCTACGCCGGCGAACTGCATCCGCAGCTGCTCAAGGACCAGGACCTGCCAGCACGCACCGTGGCCATGGAACTGGACGCTGCGGCACTGATGTCTGCTGCTCCGGCAGTGGTCGTCGCCCAGCAGCACCTCTCCAGCCAGCCGCTGGCAACCCAGGATGTCGCACTGGTCGTAGACCAGGACGTTGTCGCTGGCGACGTGCTCGCAACCTTGCGTGAAGGTGCCGGAGAACTGCTCGAAGACATCGCGCTGTTCGACGTGTATCAGGGCCAGGGCATCGAAGAAGGCAAGAAGTCGTTGGCCTTCGGCCTGCGCTTCCGTGCCGCTGACCGCACCCTGACCGCGGACGAGGCTTCCGAAGCTCGTGCCGCTGCAGTTGATGCCGCTGCCAAGAAGTTCGGCGCCACCCAGCGCTAGGCTTTCTGGCTTCGCTAATGCCCTGTTGCTTTCCTGATTATCGGGAAGCGGCAGGGCATCTTGCGTACTGCCTTGCCATGGGTTGGGCCGCTTGAGGACTACACTTGCTCTGGGATAAGTGTAAAGAAAACGAGATGCCGGATGGGGTTGCAGTGAAGGGATTGCGTTCTTGCGGTGCTGTGCTGCTGGTGTTCCTGCTGGGAATCGCCGCCGTCGCCGTACTCATCGCCGCAGGCTGGGCTGCCGTGCTCTTTATCCAGCGAGGTGCCGGGACGCATCTGGAGGAGCCATCCACTCCCAGCGCTACGCTTGAGCAACAAACACCCGATAGCCTGCGTCCTTCCGAAACTTTCGCGCCTTAGCCGCCGCTAGCAGGGATCGGCTCGGCAGGCATTGCCCGCGTCAGCGTGATGAGCCCGGGACCTTCCTTGGCCTGGGCGATGAACCCATGTCGTTTCAAAACCTTCAACGACGCAATATTCGCGCTATCGACCCGAGCGATCAATGTGCTTCGGCCCTCAGCTTGCAACGTCGCCAGCCCCTCGCCGACCAATGACTTAGCCAGACCCTGGCCCCAGAATTCCGGGTCGATCCAATATCCGATTTCAGTGGCAGCCGGCCGTTCAGTTGCAGTGAAAAGGCCAACCGGAGAATTTTGGCGGCGGGCGATGTACCAGCAGATCCCGGCATTCAATAGCGCATGATCCACGCGCTGCGCGGTGTACTCATGGCTCCAGGTGTGCCCATCTCCGATATAAGCTGTCACCCGTTCATCTGCTGCAAGGCGTGCAACGAATTCGGCATCTGCCTTGGTCATAGCCGTTAGCACTAGTGAAGGACCCATGGCTTTAGACTATGACGGGCCGAACTGCATGCAAACTCTGTTTCCTTTGCATCAGCTTTCTTGACAGGGGAAACCTCAGGCCTAGAGTCGGGATTCAGCTGCCGCGACCGCCAAGCGCGAGGATGTGATCTGGTCTTCAGGGCGGTTTAGCGATTGCCTGATGGATAGCGATCTGCGGAAACAGTCCAACGCTTGGCCGAACAAGCTTTGGCCGAAATACGGCTCGCCGTGAAGTTGCAGGTTCAAGGTTCGGTTCCGATGCCTTTGCCAGCCCGGAGACGCTTTTGCATTGGCGGCGGCTTCTAGCTGGCAAGCAGCCCGGAGCAGCGCGTCGTCAAAAACATCGAGGCTGTCAATTCTCATAGCAGCATCCTATGGCTCCAAGCATCTGCACGCCGCCGGAACCGGCCTGCCGGCGGGGAATCAAGAGGCACCATGTTTGCACGAGCTTTATTGACAACGCTTCTAGGATCAAAACATGAGTAGTGTTTCGGAAAATATTCGTCAGGCCCGAGCGGGGGATAGCGCCGAGGTCTACCGATTGGCGCGCATGTTTACACCTGATCTGGGGTTGGGTGCAGAAGACTTCGAAGAGAATTTCCAGATGCTGGTCAATGATTCCAACTGGTTCATTTGCGTTGCTGAATCTGGCCGTGGGCTATCCGGCTATGCCGCGGCGCAGGATTACGGGCCAGGACTGCGTACCCCGTTCACTGTCGGGCGCCTGCACGATTTGTTCGTGGAACCTGGCACGAGACGAACCGGCTTGGGGAAGAAGATGGTTGAAGAAGTATTCCGTTGGGCCAGGCAGAGTTCAATGCCAATGATCTTGGACTGGCAGGCCACCGAGGAATCGATTTCCTTCTACGCGTCCTTTGGATTGGAAGCAGACTTTGTCGGAGACTTTCCGCAGTGCCCGGGATTCACGCTCGATCTGCGTCCAAAGACCTAGTAATTGCACAAAAGCGGGGAACGATGAAAAGTCATCGTTCCCCGCTGATAGTGAAAATCTTTACTTGGCTGCGCTGGCGGTAACTGGTGGCAGATCCGACCATGGGAAGGTGATCCATTTGTCGGTACGGCGCCATTCGTAATCCGGAACCATGATGGTGCGTGGCTTGGTGTACAAGCACACGGTCTTGACCTCGGCGCCCCAAGCGGAGACCAAGTCGACAACCTTTTCCAGGGTGCGGCCGGAGTCGGAGACGTCGTCAACGATCAGGATCTTCTTGTCGCGCAGGTGGCCATCGTCCAGCATTGGAGGAAGGACCACTGGCTCAGGCAAGACAGTGCCGATGCCGGTGTAGAACTCGACGTTCAGCGCACCGCAGGCCTTGACGCCCAGAGCGTAGGAAATCGATCCGGCTAGCAGCAAGCCGCCTCGTGCAACTGCCAGAACGATATCTGGCTCGAAGCCATCGTCGACAATGGTCTGTGCGAGCTCACGGGAAGCTTCACCGAAGGTGTCCCAGGTGAGGATCTCGCGCTCTGGCTCTGAAAGGACGGATGCCCCGGAATCGTCAATGCTAGTCATTCTGCAATTTTAGCCCCGAATTTGGCGCGGTGTTGCACGGTTGAAACCAATCGTTCACTTTTTCCTCCCATGCCCGGAGGGTTCCCATCCGTTGATCAGGCAAGAATAGGCAGGCCATGCACTTGCTTGAGGAATCCATCACTTTTCGGAAAATCCGGCTGGTTGCAGTGTCCTTGTGCCCTTGGTGCGCCAAAAACCGTCTTAAGGATGACCAATGCCGAAGCCCGACTAGCTAGGATAGGAGAAAGGCTATCAGTCGGAGATAATCAGTTTGTCCAATGAAGGAGAGGCATCGTGAGCCTGCGAACCTGGAGCATTCGAATCGCCAGCACTGCCGCGGTACTTGCCATCGGTGTGGCCAGTGCGATCCCTGCCGCGCAGGCAGGCAATTCAATACAGCTCGCTGCCGGACAGAACCTGGAATCGGTCACCATCGAGGACTCCACTGGCAAGCTCAATGAGCAGCGGCTGCGTGATGCACTGGAGGAACTCGACTTCAATGAGCCCACGGACGTAGCCGTCTACGCCCGCAACGGCGAGTATTCCGATGACATCAATACCAAGACCTTGGAATTCGCCAAGTCGTCGCATCCGGAATGGATATCTGCCAAGCCGGAAGACTACGGGGACTATTGGACCGATGGGATGTTCATCATCACGCTGTCCATTGAAGGCCGCGGGGATGGGCAGATCGGCACGTATTTCGGTGAAGACCGCAAAGTCTCCGAGAGTGCAATGGAGAGTATCCATGAGGCTGGCTATGATGACTTCAACCTTTCGCGGTGGACCGACGGCGTGATTGCCGTAGCAGACCAGGCGGCCGTGATCATGAATCGACCCTGGTACGAGCATCCGGCGTTGTGGATCGCCGGCGGAAGCGCCGGAGTGGTCGGTGCCATCGTTGGCGGCGCCGTGATGCACACCCGGTCAAAACGACGGGAAACTTTTGCCGAAGAACTGCGCCAGGGCGGATCGCATCTGACCAACGTCACCATGGACCTGGATGAAACTGAACTAGCGGCCAGGACGCTGCCGGCCACCTCGCAGCACGCGATCGAATTGGAACAGCGCTTCGCCAAGTTCATGACCAAATACCGTGCCTGTTTCGAAGCGCAGCAAGCACTGGAAAGTTCGGGCAAGAAGGAGCGCTCCGGCTATGAAGGGGTTCGATTTGCCAAAGAATTCAGAGAATCAGCGCAGTCCTTGGACCTGACCGATGACGCCATCATTGCCGCGTCGGCGCTGTATACCCGCTCAGCTTCTTGGAAAGATGCTTGGCACGCGCAGACCAAGCCGCTGGAAGATGACCTGGCTGAGATTAGGGAGCTGCTCCAGGACGTTGAACCGGAGTTGATGGGCAGCGCTGCTGCGTTGGCTTCCTATCGGGAAGTGGCAACAGAGCAGCTGAGAGAACTGTCGGTGCAGCTGGAGGAAGAGTCGATCACCGTGGACCAAGCGCTCGACTCATTATCGGCACTGCGTGCCGAATTGACCGAGAAGCTGGATATCTTCGCCCAGGCGCAAATCGAAGTGTATGCCGAAAGTGCAGAAGAAAAAGCCGATATGCAATCGGAACTGAAGAAGTCCCGTTACGAATCCAGAACCAACCAGAATTCTGTCGGCACCATCCTGGATGTCTTGAATCCATCTTCGATGTACTGGCGCGTGGGCAGCTACCACCACGGATATACCGCAGGGGTCAGTGCAGTGACCGCGTCGCGTGAAGCAGCGAGCTCATCTGGCGGAATATCCAGCGGCTATTCTGGAGGTGGAAGCTTCTCCGGGGCTGGTGGATCTTCCCGTTTCTAACGAAAGGCAACGTCATCTTCGCAGAGCTCTTGCCATCTGCCGTGCACGTGGTTCAAACCCGCACCGAACTTGACGACGGGCCACGCTATTGGCAAGAAGAACGCTACATCTTAGGGGCGGTGCCGCAGCGGCAACAAGAGTTCCATACTGTCCGTGTCTGCGCTCGCCGTGCGTTGGCACCATTGGGTTTTGCAGACTTTGCCTTGGTTCCAGATGGCAAACGGGCCCCTATTTGGCCAGAAGGTGTTGTGGGTAGCATGACCCATTGCGCTGGCTTCAGGGCCGCCGCGGTTGCTTCAAGCGCGGACCTTCGCTCGATTGGCATCGATGCTGAACTGCACATGCCCCTGCCTGAAGAAATCCATGGGATCGTACTGCTTGCCGAGGAACAGCAACTGGTCCAGGACCTGGCTGCGTCCCATCCGGGCATTGCGTGGGATCGGCTGATTTTCAGCGCCAAGGAAAGTGTCTTTAAAGCCTGGTTCCCGCTGACCCGGCAATGGCTGGATTTCTTGGAATGCCGGATTTCCATCGACATCCCCACGCAGCGTTTCCAAGCAAGCATCCGCGACGAGCAGGCAATGGCTGCAAAACATGGCCTTTCGGTGATGAACGGCGCCTGGAAAGCAGACGGCCCCAGCGGCCAGGCGCTGCTGGGGACCTGCATCACCGTTCCCTAACCGCGATTCATCACCAGTGGCGCTTAGAATTCCTCGCCGTGGGTAATCACGTTGGCTGCACGGCCGACGATCTTCGGATCTGGCGATCCCACCAGCTCGTGGTCCTTGCCCTTGTAATCGAAAAGATTCAGGACGTGGCGCATCGCTTGCAACCGGGCGCGCTTCTTGTCATTTGATTTCACCACGGTCCACGGGGCATGCTCCGTGTCGGTCTTGAGGAACATTTCCTTTTTGGCTTCGGTGTACTTGTCCCATTTATCCAGGGACTCAAGATCCATGGGGGAGAGCTTCCACTGGCGCACCGGATCGATGCGGCGAATCGTGAAACGAGTCAATTGCTCGCTGGCGGAAACCGAGAACCAGAACTTAATTAGATCGATCCCCTCATCGACTACCATCTTCTCAAAGGCCGGCGTCTGGTCAAGGAAATGCGCTACCTGCTCTTGGGTGCAAAATCCCATGGCCCGTTCGACCCCGGCACGGTTGTACCAAGACCGGTCGAAGAGCACGATCTCGCCCGCCGAAGGGAAATGCTGCACGTAGCGCTGGTAGTACCACTGCGTCGACTCGCGTTCGCTGGGCTTCTCCAAGGCCACTACCCGGGCGCCGCGCGGATTCAGGTGCTCGGTGAAACGCTTGATCGTGCCGCCCTTGCCGGCGGCGTCACGGCCTTCAAAGACGATCATGATGCGGCGGCCGTTCGCCTTGGCCCACTTCTGCAGTTTCAGCAGCTCGATCTGCAACGCCAGCTTCTGGAGCTCATAGGTGGCCCGGTCGAGCTTTTCAGTGTAGGGGTAGTTCTCCCGCCAGGTATCCACGATGCTTCCATCGGCGCGGACCAGCACCGGGTCGTCATCGTCGTTGTCCAGGACGGAGTAGCCGAGGAAGGATTCATCGAGCAGCGGGGTCTCTACAGTCATGCATTGACCGTAGAATTATCCGATGAACAGCACATGAACAACAGCTGAACATGGCGCGGACTCACGGCTATTTGTGACCAAGAGCAACAAAGCACCCGAGCTGCGCCGGCCACGGAACAGGCCGTGCAAAGATTAGCCGGGGAACGGCGGAAGGTCTTCAGCAAACAGCCAAGCGTCCAAGATCGGCTGGATTTGGCTTTCCGGGGCGTAGCGGCAGAGCAATTCGGCGAACATCTGCGTGCTGACCGTTGAATGCTTATGCGTTGCCGTCCATTCGCGAAGCATCGCATAGAACTGCGCTTCACCGAGCTGCACCATCAGCGCATATAGCGCCAGTGCACCGCGCTTGTACACCCGGTCATCGAACATGTCCGCGGGTCCCGGGTCGCCAACCACAATGTCTTGCGGCAGGTCCTTGAGCATTTGCCACGCGGTGCGGGCGCGTTCGGCCAGCGGCATCAAGCCAGCTTCCTGGGAGTAGACCCATTCGCTGAAGCAGGCGAAGCCCTCGTTGAGCCAGATATCTTTCCAGCGTCCAGGAGTCAGCGAATTGCCGAACCACTGATGCGCGAGCTCGTGCGCGATCAAGCGCTGCGCCTCCCAATGGAGGGACAGGTGGTTTTTGCCGAAGATGCTCAGCCCCTGGGCTTCGAGCGGGATCTCCAGCTCGTCATCGACCACAACAATCTTGTAGCTCTCAAACGGGTAGGGCCCGAACTTCCGCTCGAACAGCTGCGCCATGGCGGCCTGTTTCGCGAACGCGCCACGCACCGGCAGATCGCTGCCCGGCACGGCATAGGCCAGCAAATGCCCGCCCTGGTCGAAGGGGATCTCCTGGTAGCGGCCGATCTGCAAGGTCGCCAGGTAGCTGGCCATCGGTTCGCGCTGCTCGTAGACCCAGGTCTCGCGGCTGGCTGAACGTCGATGATCCACCAGCTGGCCATTAGCCACCACCCGATAGCCGGCATCCGTGGAGATTTCGAAACGGTAGGTGGACTTGTGGCTCGGGTGGTCATTGCACGGGTACCAGGTGGAAGCGCCCACCGGTTGGCCCGACACCAAGATGCCGTCGGTGAGCTCCTCCCAGCCAAGCTCGCCCCACAGCCCGTCTTCAGCTTGCGGGCTGCCTGCATAGCGCAGGTTCAGCTCCACATGCTCCCCGGCTGGCACCGGAGTGGGCAGGGAGATGACCATGCGGTGGTGCTTCTTGGACACCTGCACCTTGCGTCCTTGGCAGGTGGCCTTGATGATCTTCAAGCCGCTGAGGTTCAGCGCCACTTCGTGGAGATCCTCCAGCGCGCGGATACGCAGCGTGGCCCGGCCATCGAGCAGATTGCTGGCTAGCTTGATCACCAGCGCCAGGTCATAGTGCTCCACCGTGTACTTCGGGGACCCATGGTGCTTGGTGTACTCGTCGAGTATGGTGTGGGGCATCGGTGGGGATTCCTCAGGCTTGTTGGTCAACTGGCAGTTCGGATTCGGGCTCTTCTTCGATGTTCCAGCGTACCGCCGGATTGCCCCGCCAGTAGGTATTGGCCGGCAGCACCTCGCCGCGCAGCACCAGGCTGGCAGGTCCGGTGGTGGTGCCTTCCGAGATCCGCGCAGCGGGAAGGATCACGCTGTGCGGGCCCAGGGTTGCGCCAGCACCGAGGGTGACCGCATCGATGGACATGATGCGGTCGTGGAACAGGTGGGTCTGCAAAACGCAGCCGCGGTTCACCGTGGCATGGTCTTCCAAAGTCACCAGATCCGCTTCCGGGAACCAGTAGCTTTCGCACCAAACGCCATGGCCGATCCGCGCGCCCTGGGCACGCAGGAACCAGACCAGAGCCGGGGTGCCCGAGGCCAAGCGGGCGAACCACTGCGCGCACACCAGCTCGGTGAAGGAATCCACCATTTCGGTGCGCCAGATGAACGAGCTCCACAGCGCGTGCTCGCCCGGGCGGATCACTCCGATCACCAGCCACTTGGCGGCCACCGCCACCAGCGCGGCGATCGCACCGGCAGCCACCAGCACCGCGCCGGAGAGCAGGATCGCAGCCAATGGGCTGAAGTAGGTGGTCAGCGCGGACAGCGTCCAGAGCACGCCGCCGGCAATTCCCACCGTGGTGAACACGGCCAACGCGCGGGTCAGCTCCCACCCGGCGCGCAGCATCTTGAGCTTGAGGGTAGGGCGATAGGTCAGATCCGATTCGCCTTCCACCGTGGTGCGGCGCAGCATGTGCGGAGGCGAGCCGATCCACGAGGTGCCGGCCTTCATCTTCTTGGGGGTCGCCGAGAGCACCGCGATCAGCGAGCGCTTGGGTACCCGGCGTCCGGCATGCAGGATCCCGGAGTTGCCCAAGAACGCCTTCTTGCCCACGCGGACCGGGGCGATGTGCATCCAGCCGCCGCCCAGCTCATAGGAGGCGACCATGGTGTCGTCAGCAAGGAATGCGCCGGAGGAAATAGTGGTCATCTTCGGGATCAGCAGCACCGTGGAGATCTCCACATCTCGGCCCACCTTGGCGCCCAGCAGGCGCAGCCAGATCGGGGTGAACAGCGAAGCATAGAGCGGGAAGAGCAGATCGCGGGCGGTATCCAGCACGCGTTCGGTAGCCCACGCCTGCCAGCCCACCCGGGAAGTCACCGGATGCCAGCCTTCGACCAGTCCAATGGATAGCAACCGGACTACCGCGATGGTCAGCACCATGGTGGAAAGGAACCATACGGTGGCACCCAGCAGCACGGCGGGGATGAAACGCCAGCCGATGCCGGTCAGCGATTGCACGGTGCCAAGCACCGGGGCGATGGCCAGCAAAGCCGCGATCACCGGGATCCACTGCGCGAGGTTCAACGCGATGGAACCCACGGCGCCCAGGAACCGGGGCAGCAGCTTGTGCTCGGGTTCGTGCTCCGGCCATTTCGGCTTCGCCCGGCCTTCGCGCTGGGCGGGGGAGCCTGCATAGCGCGAATGGCTGCGCGCCTGGCCGTAGAGAGCCGAACCGGCCTCTACGATGGTGCGCTCGCCGATGACCGCACCGGGGGCCAGGGTGCTGCGTGCGCCGACCGAGGCGTGCGCCCCGACTTCGATGGCGCCCACATGCAGCTTGTCGCCGTCGATCCAGTAGCCCGAAATGTCGACCTCGGGTTCAATGGTGGCACCGGGGCCGACGGTGAGCAGACCGGTGACCGGTGGCAGGGTGTGCAAGGTGGCGGTGGCATCGATTCTCGCTCCGAGCATCCGCGCATACCAAGGCAGCAGGGGAGCGGAGGCCAGCGAGATGGGATCCACCACGTCGGCGATGTGCTGGGCCAGCCACAACCGCAGGTGCAGCGATCCGGAACGCGGGTAGGTGCCCGGTTGCAGCCCGCGCAGCAGCAGCTTGTTGGCCGCGATGGATAGCGACATGCGTCCCAGCGGGGTGACGAACAGCAGCCACAATCCGCCCAGCACGTACCAAGGGGCTGGCAGCGGTGCGTCGAAGACGCCCAATGCCACCATGAACAGGTGCCCGAACATCAGATAGGTGAACCAGCGCAACCCGGAGAGGATGAACAGCGCAACGGCCAGCAGGCTCTGGACCCATTGGGTTCCGCGCTGGGTGCGCACCACGGTGCGCGGCTGCGCCGGGGCGGCGGACTGCTGCTGTCCGCCCAGGTATTCGACCAGGGCGCCGAAGCGCGGGTAGTCGTAGAGTTCGGCGACGGTCAGATCCGGGTAGCGGGCACGCAGTGCGGAGACCAGCTGCGCGGCGGCCAGCGATCCGCCGCCGGAAGCGAAGAAGTCCGCATCCCATCCGGCGGCCGTGGCGCCGAGCGCGCCCTTCCAGCAATCGGCGATGAACTGGCCGGTGCCATCGAGCTGGGGCAGATCGGAGGCGTCGGCATCCTGCGCGGCGCCGGGCAGCGGCCACGGCAGCGCGTTGCGGTCCACCTTGCCGCTGGTCTTCATCGGCAAGCTGTCCATCACCGCCAGGATCGGCACCATCGGGGCCGGCAGGTCCGCCAGCAGCGCGGTGCGCGCGGCAGCCAGGTCGTAGCCGGGGTCGACCTGCAGGTAGCCGACCAGGATCTTGTTTCCGGTGGCGGTTTCGCGCACCGCCACCGCGGCAGCGGACACCTCGGGCAGCGAGTTCAGCGCCGCATCGATTTCACCCAGTTCGATGCGCCGTCCGCCGATTTTCACCTGGTCATCCACGCGGCCCACGAAGATCAGGCCCAAGTGATCGTTGATGACCATATCGCCCGAGCGGTAGGCGCGTTCCCAGCCCAGGGTGGGCATCGGCGCGTACTTCTCGGCGTCCTTTTCCGGATCCAGGTAGCGGGCCAGGCCCACGCCGCCGATGATCAGCTCCCCGGATTCCCCCTCGGCCACCGGGATCCCGTCGGGGTCCACCACGGCCAAATCCCAGCCATCCAGCGGCAATCCGATGCGCACCGGCACGCTGCCGTCCATGGTGGCGCCGCAGGCGACCACGGTTGCCTCGGTAGGACCGTAGGTGTTCCAGACTTCACGGCCTTCGGTGGCCAGGCGCCGGGCCAGTTCTGGCGGGCAGGCTTCGCCGCCGAAGATCAGCAGGCGTACCGAATCCAGGGCCTGGGCCGGCCACAGCGCGGCCAGGGTGGGCACAGTGGAGACCGCGGTGATGGAGCGCGAGATCAGCCAGGGTCCCAGGTCCATGCCGCTGCGCACCAAGGCGCGCGGGGCCGGGACCAGGCAGGAGCCATTGCGCCAGGCGATCCACATTTCCTCGCAGGAGGCGTCGAAGGCTACCGAGAGTCCGGCCAGCACGCGGTCGGAGGTGTTCAGGGGGTTTCCGGGAAGGAACATCTTTGCTTCGGCGTCCACGAAGGCGGCTGCCGAACGATGGGTGACCGCCACGCCCTTGGGCTTGCCGGTGGATCCGGAGGTGAAGATGATCCACGCGTCGTCTTGCAGCGAAGGCATGCGCGGGTTGGCGAAGGGCTTGGGGCGCTGCGCATCGGCAACGATGGTGTCCCGGCCCTTGATGATGCCGGCGACTTGGGCTTCGGTGAATACGGTCTTGGCGCGTTCATCGGGGTCATCGGCATCCACCGGTACGTAGGCGGCGCCCACCCACATGATCGCCAGGATCCATTCGTACAGGTGCCGGGTGCCTGATTCGACGCGCAGGCCGATCCGGTCGCCGGCGCCCAGTCCCTGTTCATGCAGGCGGAGGGCTTTGGCCTTGACCTCTTCGATCAGCTCGGCGTAGCTTTCGATGCGTTCGCCGTCGTCGATGGCCGGTGCGTCGGGGTGTGCCAGCGCGGTGGCCTGCACGATGTCCATCAGGGTGCGTGCATTTGGTGCCCGGTCTCCGGAGGGGAACTGCGGCTGGTGGATCGGTGCATCCGGGGTAGGAGCCTGTTCGGTATCCATGCTGTTCGGATCCGTCCCTTCACTAAAGAGCGTGCCGGGATGCTGGGGGAGTGCATCCTTGACGTGAAGTGGATCCTGGAGGGGTAGGAGCTCAAGGCTCCTGCAACCATTAAAGCGTGCCGCCTGCCGTTGCGGTCAAAATTATGGTTGAAGTGTCATGTATCTCACCGGTTGCGCACCGCCTGCAGCAATTTGAGCGGGGTGTCGTGCAGGACCTCGCGCATCCACTGCCCGCCCAGGCCCCATGCCGCCAAGGCCTGGATCTGGTGGCTGTAGGAGTAGGGAATATTGGGGAAGTCGGAGCCGAGCACGATCTTGTGCCCCAGCCCGGCCACGACCTGCGGATAGTCCGCTGGCAGCGGGGCGATGCGGTTCATGAATTCGGTGCCCACCATGGTGGTATCCAGATACACATTCGGGTGCTCGGCGGCCAGCTGCGCGAAATCGAGGTAGTCGGGCAATCCGGCATGGGCGATCACCAGCACCAGCGAAGGGTGCCGGGCAATCAACTCCCGGATCGGTTCGATCCCGGTGAATTCACCGCGATGCGGCCCGTTGCCGCAATGGATCACCACCGGCGTGCGGGCTTCGGCGAGCAGCTCCCACGCCTGATCCAGCTGCGGATCCAGCGGGGTAAACCCGCCCACCTGCACATGCACCTTGAAAATTTCCACCCCGTCGGCGATCGCTTCGCGCACCAATTGTGTGACCCCGGGTTCCGGGTAGAAGGTGCCCGAACGAATCGCCTCGGGATGTCCGGCGGCAAAATCCCGCGAATAGGCATTGAGCCAGGCCGCCATTGAAGGGCGGTGTGCATAGTTCAGCGTGCCGTAGGCGATCACGCCCAGCTCGCGCAGCGTCGCCACGCGCTGCGCTTCGCCCAGCCGGTAGTTGATCGGCCAGGGCGCACCGCTGCGTTCGCCCGCGGAATCGAAGAACGCCCAGACCTTGTCCAGCACGTTCTGCGGCATGAAGTGCACATGCAGGTCGATCAGCCCGGGAATGCCCAGCGCCTGCAGATAGGCCGGCAGGGCCGCATCATTCTGGGGGCCGGTGCCGGCATGCCCGCTCAACAGGTCAGCCATGATCAAGGAACCAGGATGACCTTGCCGGTGGTGGCCCGCGATTCCAGTGCGGCGTGCGCCTTGGCGGCCTCGGCCAGCTCGAACTGCGCGCCGATGCGCACATCGATGTCCCCGGCGGCCACCCAGCCGAAGATATCGCCGAAGCGCCAGTGCATCTCTTCTTCGGTCGCCAGGAAGTCATCGAGCTTCGGACGGGTCACGCTCAGCGACCCGCCGGCGTTCAGCCGCTGCAGGTTGAAATCCGGGACCTGGCCGCTGGCTCCGCCAAAGAGCACCAGGGTGCCGCGGCGGCGCAGGGCGGCCAGCGAGGTTTCGAAGGTGTCCTTGCCGATGCCGTCGTACACCGCATGCACGCCGGCCCCGCCGGTGACCTGCTCGACGGTGGCGGCGACCTGGTCGTAGTCCACCACGTAGTCGGCGCCGGCAGCCTTGGCCAGGTCCTTTTTCTGCTGGGTGGAGGCGGTGGTGATTACCGTGGCGCCCTTGAGCTTGAGCAGCTGGGTGAGGATCAGCCCCACGCCGCCGGCGCCGGCGTAGGTCAGCACGACATCTCCGGAGTGCACCATGTAGCTCGAATGCACCAGGTAGTGCGCGGTCATGCCCTGCAGCGGCAGGGCAGCGGCAATGCGCAGGTCCACCGCATTCGGGACCTTGCCCGCACGCTTGGCCTCAACCAGCGCATACTGTGCGTAGCCGGCGGTGCCCGAGGCAGTGGCCACCCGGTCGCCGATCTTGTAGTTCTGCACCCCGTCGCCGATCTGCTCCACTACGCCGGAGAATTCGCTGCCCGGGGTGAAGGGGTAATCCACCTTGTAGACGCCGCTGCGCTGGTAGGTCTCGATGAAGTTCACTCCGGTGGCGGCGACCTTCACCAGCAATTGGCCGGGTCCCGGGGCGGGAACGGGCACCTGGCCCAGTTCCAATCCGTTGGCATCTGCTGGTTCATTAACCACAATGGCTTGCTGCTGCATGGCGCGGTACTCCTGGCGTGCGTGCGGGGGATCCGGGGGAACGGTTCCCGGGTTGGTCTCTACGGCAAGTGTAGGACTTTGCGTTGTTGCACGGGGCCACCTGGGCTGGATGTCGGGTTACGTGACAAATAATTTTATGAATATTTATTAGCGCGCGTGAATATTTCGCGGTAGAATCTGGTCATGACGATTTCAGTAGCTGTTTCCGGCGCCAGCGGATACGCCGGTGGCGAGGTGCTGCGCATCCTCGCGGCCCACCCCGAAGTAGAGATTGGCGCGATCACCGCCCATTCACAGGCCGGGCAGCGACTCGGCTCGATCGCACCGCACCTGCATGCGCTCGCCGATCGCGTACTGGTGGACACCACCGTGGAAAACCTCGCCGGGCACGACGTCGTGTTCCTGGCCCTGCCGCACGGAGCCTCGGCCGCCGTGGCCGCAGCCCTTCCCGAATCCACCCTGGTCATCGACGCCGGTGCGGACCACCGCCTGGAATCAGCCGTTGCGTGGAAGAAATTCTATGGCTCCGAGCATGCCGGCTTCTGGCCCTATGGCCTGCCTGAACTTCCCGGGCAGCGCGAAAAGCTGGTCGGCACCAAGCGCGTTGCGGTTCCCGGCTGCTACCCGACCGGCGCGCAGCTGGCCCTGGCCCCGGGTTTTGGAGCAGGACTGCTGGAGTCCGACGACGTAGTGATCGTCTCGGCCTCGGGCACCTCGGGCGCGGGCAAGTCGCTGAAGCCCAACCTGCTGGGCAGTGAAGTCATGGGCTCGATGAGCACCTACGGCGTGGGCGGCTCCCACCGCCACATCCCGGAAATGGAGCAGGGCTTCTCCAAGCTGGCCGGCGAACCGGTCACCGTCTCCTTCACCCCGACTCTGGCCCCGATGCCGCGCGGCATCCTGACCACCGCCACCGCCAAGGTCAAGGCAGGAGTCACCGAAGCGATGCTGCGCGAGGCCTGGACCGAGGCCTACGCCGGCGAGCTGTTCGTGCACTTGCTGCCCGAAGGCCAGTGGCCCACCACCGGAGCGGTGCAGGCCTCCAACCATGTCCAGCTGCAGCTGGCCTTCGACACCCACGCCAACCGCGTGATCGTCACCGCCGCACTGGATAACCTCACCAAGGGCACCGCAGGTGCCGCCGTCCAGTCGATGAACATCGCCTTGGGCCTGGAAGAAAACACCGGATTGCTCATGCAAGGAGTTGCACCGTGAGTCTTGCCCACACCAACACCCACCCATCGGCCGCCGCCACCGGCGTCACCGCCCCGGCAGGCTTCAGCGCCGCCGGCGTGCCAGCGGGCCTGAAGTCCACCGGCAAGAACGACGTGGTCGTGGTCAAGAACCACGGACCGGAATTCACCGCCGCCGGTGTCTTCACCTCCAACCGCGTGGCCGCCGCTCCGGTGCACTGGTCCAAGCAGGTGCTCGCCGATGGCCGCATCGACGCCGTAGTGCTCAACTCCGGGGGAGCCAACGCCTGCACCGGCGCCGAAGGCTTCGCCAACACCCACAAGACCGCCGAATACGTGGCGCAGCTGCTCGAAGTGTCCGCAGGTGACGTGGCCGTGGCTTCCACCGGCCTGATCGGCGAACAGCTGCCCATGGACAAGCTGCTTCCCGGCGTGAAGGCCGCTGCCGATACGCTGGCCGATGACCAGAACGCTTCGGACCAGGCTGCCGCCGGCATCATGACCACCGACACCGTGCCCAAGCTGGTCTCGCGCATCGTCGGCGAGTCCGGCTCCGGCCAGGTCATCATCGGCGGCATGGCCAAGGGCGCGGGAATGCTCGCCCCGGCACTGGCCACCATGCTGGTAGTGCTCACCACCGACGCGGTGCTCACCAGTCAACAGGCCGATGACGCACTGCGCGCGGCCACCGCGATGAGCTTCGACCGCGCGGACTCCGATGGCTGCATGTCCACCAACGACACCGTGCTGCTGCTGGCCTCCGGCGCCTCGGGAGCCGCCCCGGTGATGGAAGAATTCACCGCCGCGCTGACCGATGCCTGCTGCGAGCTGGCCGCGAAGCTGATCGAGGACGCCGAGGGCGCCGATCACACCATCGCGATCCGCACCTACAACGCCGCCACCGAAGCCGACGCCCTGGAAGTCTCCAAGGCCGTCTCGCGCTCCAACCTGGTCAAGACCGCGGTCTTCGGCAAGGACCCGAACTGGGGCCGAGTGCTCTCCGAGGTCGGCACCACCAAAGCCGCTTTCGAACCCGATGAGCTGAACGTGTCGATCAACGGCGTCATGGTCTGCAAGAACGGCGGGGTCGGCGAAGACCGCAACCTGGTCAACCTCGATGAGCGCAACGTATCCATCGAGATCGACCTGAATGCGGGCACCGAGCAAGCCACCGTGCTGACCAACGATTTGACCCACGACTACGTCCACGAGAACTCCGCCTACTCTTCCTAGGCAGAAACAAGGAACACTCCCATGGCCCAAACCATTCGCACCAACCTGGATATCGCCCAGTCCAAGGCCGAAGCGCTCATCGAGGCGCTGCCCTGGATCCAGCGCTTCGCCGGGACCACGATGGTCATCAAGTACGGTGGCAACGCAATGGTCAATGACCAGCTGCGCCGCGCCTTCGCCGAAGACATCGTGTTCCTGCGCCACGCCGGGGTCAACCCGGTCGTAGTGCACGGCGGCGGCCCGCAGATCAACAAGATGCTCGACACCTTGGGGATCGAATCAGAATTCCGCGGCGGGCTGCGCGTGACCACCCCCGAGGCCATGGACGTGGTGCGGATGGTGCTCACCGGCCAGGTGCAGCGCGATCTGGTGGGCCTGATCAACTCGCACGGCCCCTACTCGGTGGGCATGTCCGGCGAGGACGGCGCCACCTTGCAGGCAGTGCGCACCGGTACCATCGTCGACGGGCTGCCGGTGGACCTGGGACTGGTTGGCGAAGTCACCACCGTGCGCACCGACCAGGTGGATTCGCTGGTGGATGCCGGGATGATCCCGGTCATCTCCACCGTCGCCCCGGAATTCGACGAGCACGGCGAACCGACCGGTGCGGTGCTCAACGTCAACGCGGACACCGCCGCCGCGGCCCTGGCCAGCGCGCTGGGCGCCACCAAGCTGGTGATCCTCACCGACGTGGAGGGCCTGTACGCGGCCTGGCCGGACAAGTCCTCGCTGATCAGCTCGATCACCAACGACGAGCTGCGGCAGATGCTGCCATCGCTGGAATCGGGCATGATCCCGAAAATGGGTGCGTGCCTCAAGGCCGTGGACGAAGGCGTGGGCCAGGCCCACATCGTCGATGGCCGCGCCCCGCACTCGATGCTGCTGGAAATCTTCACCACCGCCGGCGTGGGCACCCAGGTGCTGCCCGCCGGAAAACCGAACTGCGCTGCGAACACCGCAAAGAAGGATGCATAGTGAGCCAGAACGCCGCTGAAACCACCGCCGCACAGCTGGCCGCCAACCCGGCCCCGGAAGTCACCGAACTGACCGGGCTCTCCTCTAAGGCGCTGTCGGAACGCTACTCCAAGTCGCTGCTGGGTGTCTTCGGCACCCCGCAGCGCGTGCTGGTGCGCGGGGCCGGCTGCCACGTCTGGGACGCGGATGGCAACCAGTACCTGGATCTGCTCGGCGGCATCGCGGTGAACACCCTGGGCCACGGGCACCCGCTGCTCACTTCTGTGATCACCAGCCAGCTGGCCACCCTGGGGCACGTGTCGAACTTCTTCACCAGCCCCAGCCAGATCGCACTGGCCGAAAAGCTGCTGGAAATCTCCGCCGCACCGGCTGGCTCCAAGGTCTTCTTCGCCAACTCCGGCACCGAAGCCAATGAGGCAGCACTGAAGCTCACCCGCCGCAACGCCGGCACCGAAGCTGCCCCGCGCACCAAGGTGATCGCCCTGGAACACTCCTTCCACGGCCGCACCCTGGGCGCACTGTCGCTGACCTACAAGGAAAAGTACCGCGCACCCTTCGCCCCGCTGCCTGAGAATGTCAGCTGGATCCCGGCCGGGGACATCGAGGCGCTGCGTGCTGCGGTAGACGAGACCGTGTCCGCAGTCTTCATCGAGCCAATCCAAGGCGAAGCCGGCGTGCTGGAACTGAGCACCGAATACCTGCAGGCCGCCCGCGAGATCACCCGCGACTCCGGCGCCCTGCTGGTCTTGGACGAGGTGCAGACCGGCATGGGCCGCACCGGCCAATTCTTCGCCTCGGCACCGGTGATCCCGGATGTCATGACCCTGGCCAAGGGCCTGGGCGGCGGCTTCCCGATCGGCGCGATGATCGTCTTCGGCCAGGAAAACACTGCCTGGCTGACCCCGGGCGATCATGGCACCACCTTCGGCGGGAACCCGGTGGCCTGCGCCGCCGGCCTGGCGGTCATCCACACCATCGAGAAGGAAAACCTGCTGGCCCATGTGCGCGCCACCGGTGACTGGCTGCGCGAGCAGCTGGCCGGCATCCAGGGCATCGGCGCGGTACGCGGTGCCGGGCTGCTCACCGCCTTCGAACTGAAAAGCGCCAACGCCCCGAAGCTGGTCACCGCCGCACTGGATGCCGGATTCATAGTGAACGCCACCGATGAGAAGACCATCCGCCTGGCCCCGCCGCTGGTGATCACCACCGAGCAGCTGGCCACCCTGGTCACCGCCCTCCCGCAGCTGATCAGCGCCGCCAGCTAGAGGCCCCCGAGAACTTTCGCGTCACCCCTGCGACCCCTAAGGATTAACAACATGAGCGCAACCCGCCACTTCTTGACCGACCTTGATTTCACCCCCGACGAGCAGTCCAAGGTCCTGGACCTGGCTGCCAAGATGAAGGCCGACAAGTACGGCTTCAAGCCCTACGCCGGCCCGCAGTCCGTCGCGGTCTTCTTCGACAAGACCTCCACGCGCACCCGTGTCTCCTTCCACGCCGGCATCTCCGAGCTGGGCGGCTCCCCGCTGATCATCAACTCGCTGGACTCGCAGCTGGGCCACAAGGAGTCCATCTCCGACTCGGCCAAGGTCCTTGCGCGCATGGTCTCCACCATCGTGTGGCGCACCTTTGCGCAGTCGGGCCTGGAAGAAATGGCCGCGAATTCGGCGGTGCCGGTGATCAATGCGCTGAGCGACGACTACCACCCCTGCCAGCTGATCGCCGACCTACTCACCGTGCGCGAGCACAAGGGCAAAACGCAGGGCCTGACCATGGCCTACCTGGGCGACGCGGCGAATAACATGGCCAACTCCTACCTGCTGGCTGGAGTCACCGCCGGCATGCACGTGCGCATCGCCGGCCCCGAAGGCTACCTGCCGGACGCCGCAATCATCGCCGCCGCAGAAATCCGCGCCGAAACCACCGGCGCGTCGATCATGATCACCACCGATGCCGCCGCCGCACTGGCTGATGCCGACGTCGTGGTCACCGACACCTGGGTGTCGATGGGCCAGGAAGACGAGAAGGAAGCACGCCTGAAGCTGTTCACCGACTACTCGGTGACCGCCGAAGCGATGAAGCTAGCCAAGGACGACGCGATCGTGCTGCACTGCCTGCCTGCCTACCGCGGCTACGAAATCGACGCCGAGGTGATCGACGGCCCGCAATCAGTAGTGTTCGACGAAGCCGAAAACCGCGTGCACGCGCAGAAGGCCGTGATGACCTGGCTGATGGTCGCCTCCGGCCTTGCCGAAGACCCACGAGTGGAGCTCTAGCATGTCCTCCCAACCCAGCACGAAAACCGCCCGCCAGGCCCGCATCCGAGCCTTCCTAGGCAACAACTCGGTCAAATCCCAGGCCGAACTGCTCGGGCTGCTCAAGGACGACGGGCTGGAAGTCACCCAGGCCACGCTCTCGCGCGACCTGGTGGAAATCGGGGCGGTGCGCATCCGCGACAATTCCGGGCAGCTGATCTACGCGGTGCGCCAGGAAGGCGGGGACCGTTCCCCGAAGACCGCCATCACCCAGGAAGTGCTCGACGCGCGCCTGGCCAAGATCTGCGCCGAGCAGCTGGTCACCGCCGAAGCCTCCGGGAACATCGTGGTGCTGCGCACCCCGCCAGGGGCCGCCAACCTGCTGGCCCTGGCCATCGACCACTCGCAGATGCCCTCGATCCTGGGCTGCATCGCCGGGGATGACACCATCATGGTGACCACCCGTGCGGTGGACGGCGGCGCGGATGTTGCCGCCCGCTTCCTGCAGCTGGCCGAACCGCGCTAGCCGCCCCGGCCTGCAGCAATCGAAACCGCTACGCACTTATCCACAGTCCGTGGCGGTTTCGCCGTCTCCACGCACGATCAGCACCATTCTCGATGCATGGAACAAGCACGCAGCGCCCGCATCCAGCCAGCTAGCCTGGTGGACCTTGGCACAGCGCTGGCCACCGTGGCACAGCAGCTTTGCTCAGGCACCGCACTGAGCGCGCAACAGCTGCTGCGCGCTGAAGGAACCTGCCTGGACTTGTTCGCAACCTTGGGCGCCCAGGCCGCACAGAGCACCGATCCCCGTCTGGCCCTGGCTCATGCAATCTTCGCCCAAGCCTTCGGCCAGCGGGCCACCGCCGCGAATATCGCCGCCGCCAGCCTCGTGGAAACCACTGCGGCCCACGCTCTGGATCTTCAAGAATTCGAGAACCTGCACGCAGGCACCACTGATTTCAGCGCCCCTCCGTGTTTTGCCCCGGGCCGCACCGTCTACCGCGACGCACCCACCGTGCTGGCCGCGTTGCTGGATTTGAACTATTTCGAGGCCGACCGCCGGGTCAAGGACGCCCATCTGCTCTACGCCCGCAAGGACATCTCCGGCGCGGCCTGCGCTCCCCGGTTCACCAAGCTGGCCCAATGCTTCGCCGGCTCACCGCTCCAATCCCCGCACGATGCCCCGGCAACCGCCGCAGCCTCCACCGCACCTGGCGGCTGGGCCCTGCCGGATCTGCACCAGCTGCCCGATCCACGCGAAGTGCTCAAAACTGCCCGCGCGCTGGATAAATTCGAGCCCGAAGACGCCACCTTCGACGGGCTGCCTAGCTACGCCACCGCCAAAGCCGCCGACGGCAGCTTGCTCGAAGACCAGGCCGCGGCGCACCTGCGCGACGAGAAGATCAGCATCCGCCAGAAACGCATCAATGGATTGATCAAGGACTACAAGGACGCGCATCAGCAGACCAAGACTCCCAAGCTGGGGCTGTTCCGCGGCAAAGTAGTCAACGGCGTGCATGAATACATCATCCGGGTCCGCGAACTTGATGCAGAACTCTGGGAATCGCTGATTGCCCAGGCCGATAACAAGCGCACCCAGGCCGGAGCAGCCGCACGCAAGGCCGCAGGCTTGGACACCGGTACCGGCACCGGCAGCCAGGAGCAGGAGTCTGCGGAAGATCAGCCGCACCCCGAAAATTTCGACGGCGATGACAATTGCGCCGGCGACGAAGCAGCCAGCAACCACGCATCCGAGGAAGACTCATCGCACGAGGAATCACCCGATGAAGAGCAGTCCGGCGAACAAGCCGAAGGGGAGCAGCAAATGCTCACCGACGAGCTGTGGAGCAGCGACCAACCGCCACCGCCGTGGGCCGGTGCCCAGTCCCAAGATTCGCGGAACGCGGATCCGCCGGATTCGAAGCTGCTGGCCCCGCCCGTCCTGGGCACGCCGGATACCTGCACGGTGCCCGAACGGCGGCTCAACGCGCTGAACGCCATCTTGCGGAATATCGGCCCCGGGAGCAGCGGCAAACGCATCACCCCGGAAATCGTGGTGCACGCGCGATACGAAGACCTCCAGGATCTGGGATCGCTCACCGGAATTACTGCCCACGGGATCAAGCTCTCCGCGCCGCAGCTGCGCACCATGCTCTGCGAAGCCAAAGTGCTCAGCCCGATCTACAACGCCGACGGGGTCATCATGGATATCGGCCGCGACTCCAGGCTCTTCCCGCGCTGGATGAAATTGGCCGCCCGCGACCGCGACGGCGGCTGCCTGGTCCCGGGCTGCACCATGGATCCGGCCCTGATCGAATTCCACCACTTCGAACCGTGGGCCAAGGGAGGCCGAACCAGGCTCCAGGACTGTTGTCCGTTGTGCTCGCTGCACCACACCATGGTCCATGCCGGCTAGCTCAAGTTGGTCAAGATCAAGGGACTGCCCTATGTCATCTTGCCCAAGCACTTGGATCCGCAGCAGTTGCCTCGGCGCAATACCTACTTCGCCCGCGCCTAGCCGGCGCCATCCCTCGAGCGGGAATCAAACCAGCCTGCCCAACCAACAGGACCCAAGCATCACTGCCGCGCCCTCCACTAGGAGAGCGCGGCAGTTGTGCGGTGGTTGGAGGCAGGCTGCGTGATCAGGCGGCGATGTCCTCCACGGCAGCCAAGGAGAAGGCCCGCTCGAAGGCGGCCTGCACCTCATCGGTATGCGCGACCAGAATGATCTTGTGGATCGGCGAAATATGCTTGTTCGTCTCGACCCACCGGCTGATCGCTACGTGGGCGATATCGGCAACCTGCCCGGGATCCCAGCCGAATGCTCCGGCACCGATGGCCGGGAACGCGACCGAGTGCGCCTCATGGCGTGCGGCTACGTACAACGAGTTCACGAAGCAGTCGTCCAGGATCTTCGGGTTCGGCTTGACCGGGTTCGCGGTGGCCAGTGCCAGATTCGGTGCAGCCGTATGGATGACCCACTTGGCGTGCAGGTTTCCGGCCTTGGTAGCCACGGCTATGCCGGAAGGGATTCCATCGGGGTAGCGGTTGGCCCGGATTTCTCGACAGGCAGCCAGCAGAGAAGGGCCAGCGGCGGTGTGGATGGCCCCATCGACGCCACCGCCGCCGAGTAGCGAAGGATTGGCGGCATTGACAATGGCATCAACATGCAGGGTGGTGATGTCACCCCGGTACAACTGGATTTCCATTTGGGACCTCCGAAGAACGTTCCGTATCGGCTCTGTAGTTCACACCATACGCCGGGGCGCACCGGACCGGAAGAGGGAAAACCTAAGGTTTGCTGCGTGTTCGGTCAGCTGGCTTGCCGGTGGGTGCCGGCGGCCCAGCCAAGGCCTGTGATGCATGAATCGGCGCAAGTTTGCATAATTATGAGGTTCATTGCATAAAGCTTTGCTAGAGTAGGGATCAGCTTAAGTTTTTCTCCGGCAGAAAGGAACGGGCCATGGCCTCGTCAACAAATGAAGGATCGCTCTGGGGCGGTCGCTTCTCCGGCGGCCCAGCGGATGCAATGGCAGCGCTGAGCAAGTCCACCCACTTCGACTGGCGCCTGGCCAGCTACGACATTGCCGGTTCCCGCGCCCACGCCAAGGTCCTGAACCGTGCCGGTCTGCTCACCGATGCCGAACTGGCTGACATGATCACCGCGCTGGACCAGCTCGAAGCCGACGTCATTTCCGAAGCCTACGTCGCAGCTGAAACCGACGAAGACGTCCACGGCTCGCTGGAACGCGGCCTGCTGGAACGCGCCGGCACCGCACTGGGTGGCAAGCTGCGCGCCGGCCGTTCGCGCAACGACCAGATCGCCACCCTGGGCCGTATGTTCCTGCGCGATCACGCCCGGATCATCGCCCGTGGCATCATCGACACCCTTGAGGCCATGGTCGAACAGGTCAAGGCTCACCCATACGCACCGATGCCGGGCCGCACCCACCTGCAGCACGCCCAGCCGATCCTGCTCTCGCACCTGCTGCTGGCCTACTCCTGGCCGCTGCTGCGCGACGTGCAGCGCCTGGTCGACTGGGACAAGCGCGCCGCGGTGTCCCCATACGGTTCCGGCGCACTGGCCGGCCAGACGCTGGGCCTGGACCCGAACTTCGTCGCCGCTGAACTGGGCTTCGACTCGGCCGTGCACAACTCCATCGACGGCACCGCCGCCCGCGACGTCTTCGCCGAGTTCTCCTGGATCGCCGCGATGATCGGCGTGGACCTCTCGCGCGTCTCGGAAGAAGTCATCCTCTGGGCCACCAAGGAGTTCAGCTTTGTGAAGCTGCACGATTCCTTCTCCACCGGCTCCTCGATCATGCCGCAGAAGAAGAACCCGGACATCGCCGAGCTGGCCCGTGGCAAGGCAGGACGCCTGATCGGCGACTTGACCGGCCTGCTGGCCACCCTCAAGGCACTGCCGCTGGCCTACAACCGCGACCTGCAGGAAGACAAGGAACCGGTCTTCGATGCCGCGGACACCCTGGAAATGCTGCTCCCAGCAATGGCCGGCATGATGGGTACCTTGACCTTCAACACCGAGCGCATGGCCGAACTGGCGCCACAGGGCTTCGCCTTGGCCACCGACATCGCCGAATGGCTGGTCCGCCAGGGAGTGCCCTTCCGTGACGCCCACGAGCTGTCCGGCGCTGCCGTGCAGCTGGCTGAATCGCGCGGCGTGGAGCTGTGGGATCTGACCGACGAAGAATACGCCGGCATCTCCGAGCACCTGACCCCTCAGGTTCGCGAAGTGCTCTCCACCGAGGGCTCGCTGAACGCCCGCAACGGCCAGGGTGGTACCGCTCCGAGTGCCGTGGCGGCACAGCTGGTCGAGTTCGAGCGCCAGCTGGCGCAGATCAAGGACTGGGCCAAGTAGCACCAGTTAGTTTCACAGGGCCAACGGCAAGAACTCTTGCCGGTGGCCCTGTGCGCTTTAGCGGCGTTCAATCGACCCTTGCGCTTTTATCCCCGGTTCGCGATAAAGTGTGCTTCATGACACAACTTTTGGCGCCGGGTGAACTTATCGCACAGGTCACCACCGCATTGGACGAACTGTCCGTACAGCTTCGCGACGTTCCGGACACGCAGTACCCCAAGCCAAGTTCGCTGCCGGGCTGGAGTACTGCCCAGCTGATCGCGCATCTGGCTTCTTTCGCCAAGGCCGCGGTGCGCCAATTCGAGAATGCCGGCGCTGAGCAGCCTCCTGCCATGTACGACGGGGGAGCGGAGGGCCGGATCGAGGCGATCAACATGACCGCGCTGATGCGTCCAGAATCCTTGCGGGCCCTGGCCTCCGACGCACTCGCGCAGCTTCGCGCCGCCCTGCCCGGGGTGGAAGCCAAATGGGAGGCCCCGGTGGGCTACCGCCCCACGGCCACCGCTGCGGACATGATGTACGCGACCTGGCGCGAGATGCTGATCCACGCCACCGACTTGGATGAATTCGTGCGCCCGGCCGCCAGCTGGCCACCGGCCTTCAGCGAACACCTGTTCCGTGCGCTGTCCGCCCGTGTGCCGCAGGGTACTCGTCTGGTGCTTCAGCCGCATGGCAAGACCCCGATTGTCTTGGGCGAAGGTGCGAAGTCCTGGGTGCTCTCCGGGACCGACTTCGATCTGGCCGCCTGGATGGCCGGACGTCCGGCATCCGGCCCGGTCCAGGTCACCGCGGCCGCCGACGGAGCAGCGGATCCGAAGCTGCTGCCGTGGCCAAGTGACCGCTTGATGAACCGCTAGGCTGGAAATTTATCAGCGCAGCTGCATGGGAAGCGGCGAAAATGTGCTCATGATTATGCACGATCATGCAACTTCCCGCGGCCAAAGGGACTAAAATTGGTAGCCGTGACTACTTCTGAGAGCATTAGCGACCTGCTGGACCGACTGTGCGAGATCGTTCCCGACTACCCGCAGCCGGGCATCTCCTTCAAGGACCTCACTCCGGTCTTTGCCGACGCGAGTGGCCTGCGCCGCATGGTCGACGCACTGATCGCTCCCTTCGAAGGGCAGTTCGACATTGTCGCTGGCCTCGAAGCGCGCGGCTTCGTGCTGGCTGCCGCCGCGGCTTACGCCTCGGGCAAGGGCATGCTGACCATCCGCAAGGCCGGCAAGCTGCCGCGCGAGGTCTACCGCGACGAGTACACCCTGGAATACGGCACCGGCTGCCTTGAAGTGCATAAGGACGAGATCGCCCCGGGCACCCGCGTGCTGATCCTGGACGATGTGCTGGCCACCGGCGGTACAGTCAGCTCCTCGGTGCGCCTGCTGGAGCAGACCGGCGCCAAAATCGCCGGCGTCGGCGTGGTGCTGGAACTTGATGGCCTGAACGGCCGGGACAAGCTGCCAGGGCAGAACGTCGTGTCGCTGCAGGTCGTCCACTCCTAAACCAGCCTTCTGGCGCATCGGTGGCGGTAATAATCCGCCATGATTCCACGCCGCTGGCGAACAGCTGGCGAACCGCTGGTGGGTGCATGCCGGGCAACGCTGGGAGCCCGGCGCGCGATTACCTGCGCCGGGTTAAAGGCGCGTATCATTATCTGTCCTGTGTTTTTACGTGGGAACCGTTTTTTCGTAGGGTCCGGTGCTTTGCGCAGCGGCACATTTCGAGCGCGAGGGGAATCTAGGTTGACCGATACGATCCATGCCGATCTGTTAGCTGAATCCGATTATGTGGGCCGGCTGTACGCACGGCTTGATGAGCTGCGCGCCGAAAAGGTGCAGCAGCTCGAACGTACCCGGGCACAGGGTGCCATCGGCACCTTCCAGAACATGTCCGAGCGCGACTCGTTCGCTACCCTCTATGAGGACCGGATCGCCCAGCTCGATGCCGTCGAGGACCGCCTGGTCTTCGGCCGCCTGGACATGGCCGGCAACGGCCAGGAGCAGGCCGAAGATCCTGGAACCGGCAGCTCCCCGCGCTACATCGGGCGCATCGGGCTCTCGGATGACGAGCTGAACCGGATGATGATCGACTGGCGCGCTTCCGAGGCTGCTCCGTTCTACCAGGCCACCGCGCTGAATCCGCGCGGGGTGCGCCGCCGCCGCCACCTGATGCTCTCCGGACGCACCGTGGCCGGCATCGAAGACGACGTGCTCGATGAAACCTGGCTCGATGAGGGCCACACCCACCACGGCGAAGGCGCGCTGATGGCGGCCCTGCGTGAGAAGCGCACCGGCCGCATGGGCGACATCGTGGGCACCATCCAGGCCGAGCAGGACGCGATCATCCGTGCCGGTCTGCCCGGCGCCGTGGTCGTCCAGGGTGGTCCGGGCACCGGCAAGACCGCCGTTGCGCTGCACCGCGCGGCCTTCCTGCTTTACGAATACCGCGAACGGCTGAAGAACGCCGGCGTGCTGATCGTGGGCCCGTCGAACTCCTTCATGCGCTACATCGAGCGCGTGCTGCCTTCGCTGGGTGAAACCGGCGTGGTCATGTCCTCGGTGGGCGAGCTGTACCACGGGCTGCATGCCGTGCCGGAAACCAACCGCACCGTGGCACGCCTCAAGGGCCAGCTGTCCATGGCCAAGGTGATCGCCAATACCGTGCGCAACCGCCAGCGGCTGATTCCGGAAACCCGCACTGTGGTGGTGGAGGGAACCCGCTTGTCGCTGACCCCGAAAATGGTCAAGAATGCGCGCGAACGGGCCCGCCACACCCACAAGCCCTACAACGAGGCCCGCGAGACCTTCGTGAAGGTGCTGGTGGGGGACCTGGCTGAACAGCTGCGCCGCAAGCTGGAGGAATCGGCCGGGCAGTCCTCGACCACCGACCGCTCCTACCTGCCGCAGGAAGTACGCGAGTCCCACGACGTGCGCGTGGCGCTGAACCTGTGCTGGATGCCGATGACCCCGCGGCAGCTGGTTGCCGAGCTCTTCGCCACCCCGCACCTTTTGGCCGCCGCGGCCCCGCATCTGAAGGAAAAGGACCGCGACGCCCTGTACCGCCGGGCCAACTCGCCGTTCACCGAGGCCGATGTGCCGCTGCTTGATGAGGCCGCGCAGCTGCTGGGCGAATTTGCGGACCCGCTGGCCGGGGCGCACACCGCCCAGTACGAAGCCGACGTGGAAAACGCGAAGGCCGCGCTGCTCAATATGCACACCATGCTGGAAAACGCCGGCATCGACGGGGTAGTGACCGCAGAACAGGTCGCCGGAGTGAACCAGGAGACCGCGGCGCGTTTGACGGCGGCCGAACGTGCGGTTTCGGATCGTACCTGGGCCTACGGGCACATCGTCGTCGATGAAGCCCAGGAGCTCTCGCCGATGCAGTGGCGCCTGCTGGTGCGCCGCTGCCCGATGAAGTCCTTCACCATCGTGGGCGATATCGCGCAGACCTCGGCCGCTTCGGGGGCCAGCAGCTGGTCCCAGGCCTTGGAACCGTTCTTCGGCGACCGCTTCGAGCTTGAAGAGCTGACGGTCAACTACCGCACCCCGGCACAGATCGCCGACGCGGCAGTGCGCGTTGCCCAGGCCGCTGGCCTGCGCATCACCACCCCGCAAGCGGTGCGCGAAGGCGACTGGCCACCGGTCCTGACCAAGACCACCGAAGCGCAGGTTGAGGCGACCTTGCTCGACGCCTTGGCCCAGGAGCTGGAGTACTCGGTCGGGGGGCTGCAGGCGGTCATCGTTCCGCAGCAGGACCTGCACCGGGTGCGTGCCGCGGTCACCGCAGTGCATGGGGATCGGGTGGGTACCGGTTCGGGCGGACTGAGCCAGGACATCGTGGTGATCACCGCCCGCGAATCCAAGGGCCTGGAGTTCGACGGCGTGCTGATCCTGGAGCCGGCAGAGCTGGTGGACGAGGTCGATGGCGGTGTCGGCGATCTGTACGTGGCGATGACCCGTACTACCCAGCGCCTGCACGTGGTCCACACCCGCCAGCTTCCCGAAGGCTTGGAGCAGTAGCCTCATCGCTTTGGCCCGCGCCCATTACGGGGCGTTGCCAATGTGACCAAGGGCGAAGCCGGGCGAGTAGCACTTGCCCGCTGCCAAGCGATAACCTTGAAGCTATGCGCCGGTAGGCAACCCCAACTAGCGGCGCGAACTAAGGTGCAAGTGCCATCGCACCATGCACTCGGGGCAGATCGAAGACAGAAAATGGTCACAGTGAGCATCTCTGATACGAAGCAGAATCCCGTGATTGCGGGACAGGGCAACGACGCATCTTTCGAGAACGTCTGGCAAGAATTGAAGTGGCGCGGCCTGGTGCACGTGTCCACCGACGAAGCCGAGCTGGAACGTGCCCTGTCCGAAGAGACTGTGACCTACTATTGCGGGTTCGACCCCACCGCGCCGTCGCTGCACCTGGGCAACCTCGTGCAGTTGCTGAACATGCGCCGCCTGCAGCTGGCCGGCCACAAGCCGCTGGCATTGGTGGGAGGTTCCACCGGTTTGATCGGCGATCCACGCCAAACCGCTGAGCGCACCTTGAATACCAAGGAGACGGTGACCGAATGGGTCTCCAAGCTCCAAGCACAGGTCTCGCGCTTCTTGTCCAATGAGGGCGAGAACGCGGTGCAGCTGGTGAACAACCTGGACTGGACGCAGCAGCTTTCGGCACTGGACTTCCTGCGCGACGTGGGGAAGTACTTCCGTGTGGGCACCATGGTCAAGAAGGAGATCGTCGCCGCGCGCCTGAACTCCGACGAGGGCATCAGCTACACCGAGTTCTCCTACCAGGTGTTGCAGGGATACGACTTCCTGGAGCTGAACCGCCAGTACGGCTGCACCCTGCAGACCGGTGGTTCGGACCAGTGGGGCAACCTGACCAGCGGCACCGACCTGATCCGCAAGGTCCAGGGCAACTCGGTACACGCCTACGGCACCCCGCTGATCACCAACTCCGATGGCACCAAGTTCGGCAAGTCCGAGGGCAACGCCATTTGGCTGGATGCTGAAATGTGCAGCCCGTACACCTTCTACCAGTTCTGGTTGAACGCTTCGGATGCCGACGTGATCGACCGCCTGAAGGTCTTCACCTTCCTGACCCGCAAGCAGATCGCGGAACTGGAAACCGAAGTTGCCGAGCGTCCGTTCAAGCGCATCGCCCAGCGCACCCTGGCTTGGGAAGTGACTTCTCTGGTCCATGGTCAGCAGGCGACAGAGCAGGTCATTGCCGCTTCGGCTGCAGTCTTCGGCAACGGCGATCTGGCTGCGATCGATCTTCCGACCCTGGAATCTGTAATCGCGGAGCTGCCAACGGCGAAGGTCGAGGCAGATAACCTGGGCATTCTCAATGTCTTGGTTGCCTCGGGCTTGAGCAAGTCGTTGTCCGAAGCTCGTCGCACCGTGAATGAAGGTGGCGCCTACG
Source organism: Glutamicibacter sp. MCAF14 (assembly GCF_052114325.1). Classification (NCBI taxonomy): domain Bacteria; kingdom Bacillati; phylum Actinomycetota; class Actinomycetes; order Micrococcales; family Micrococcaceae; genus Glutamicibacter; species Glutamicibacter sp. MCAF14. Next base: position 522 of record NZ_JBFREO010000003.1, on the reverse strand, counting down.
TGAATAACGAAAAGGTGGCCGGCATCGACACCGAACTGGCCGAGGCAGATTTCCTGCACGGTCGTTATGCGATCTTGCGCAGAGGCAAGAAGAACATGGCAGTAGTTGAACTAGCCAAGTAAGCCACGGGCACTGCCCAATACACGAAACCGCCAGAAAAACTTGTGAAGCAAGACACTTTTCTGGCGGTTTTGTTGTACCTAAATCCAAAACTGCCTAGTCAACCAATGATTAGTGGAAGAAAGTAGGTTGGTTGGCCGATTTTGCGTGCCTCTGGAATCCGTGTACAGTTTTATCTCGCACCGCTGATCCGGACGGCCTGAAAAGGCGCGAAGGAGTCGGCGGGGTGAACAAGACGGAAACGTCGAGTTGGCAACGGTCAACTTGGTGGTAAGCTTGTAAAGTTGCTCCGGAGCGAAGCAGCCATCGAAGGTCTGGTGGTTGTGGTGTCGAGAGTGTTTGTTGTTTGAGAACTCAATAGTGTGCCAAGTTTGTTGATACCGAATATTTATTTTATTTGGT